>JBAZJT010000001.1 GCA_041651175.1 Elusimicrobiales bacterium
ATATCTTGGAAGCGTCCCGCACCACGCCGCCCTTGGCTATCTCGGCGTAGGCCATCTCTTTGGACTTGCCTTCCTTGGAAAGCACCTTCGTCAGAGCCGCCGTCAGTGTCGTTTTGCCGTGGTCCACGTGCCCGATGGTCCCCACGTTCACATGCGGTTTGTTCCGCTCAAACTTCGCTTTTGCCATAGTGTCTCTCCTCCGGTTTTGTGATGCCCTGTATTAAAATCTAGCTGGGGATGGGAATCGAACCCACGACCTTCTCCTTACCATGGAGATGCTCTACCAGCTGAGCTACCCCAGCATGCCCTAAATATGGAGCGGGCGATGGGAATCGAACCCACGTGAGCAGCTTGGAAGGCTGCCGTTCTACCATTGAACTACGCCCGCCCGTATGCCGCCTCCGCCCGCGCGGCGGGCCTTCCTAAATAACAGGCGCGGGCCGGAATTGAACCGGCGCATAGCAGTTTTGCAGACTGCTGCCTTACCACTTGGCTACCGCGCCGCAACCGCCGCCGGAGTTCCGCCATGCTGACAACGGAACTCACAGCCGCCGCGCGCGGCGGCGCAGCGGCGTACGGATATATTCTACAAAAAGCCCCGCCGTGTTGCAAAACCAAAATCCGCAGCCGCCTGGCGGCTGCGGATTGCGGGACGCAAACTACTTTCCGCCTTCCGCGGGAACGGCGGGCTTTTCAGCCGGCTTGTCCGCGGGCACGGGCGGCACGGGCGGCACGGGCGGCGCGGGCGGCGCGGGCACGGCAGACGCGGCAGCCTGCGGCTGGGCGGGAGCATCGGGCTTGGCCTCGGCTTCCGGCTTGGCGTTTACCCGTTTCAGCGCTTCCTTTGCATCCGCCAGATACGGGCTTTCAGGGTTGTCCTTTATGAATTTTTCCAGCGCGGCGGACGCTTCCGCATCCTTGCCGGAGACCGCAAACTCCAGCGCGGCGGCAAACTGCTTGCGCTGCGCCGCCATTTTTTTGCCGCTCTTGTCGGACTGTGTGCCCTTCCAGTACGGCTTGGACGAGTCGTCGGAAACTTTCGCGCCGCGCACCGCGGCCACCGAGGACGCGCCCACCGAGGTGGACTGATACTTCTGGGCTATTTTTGACTTAAGCCCCTTAAGCGTGGTCTCATACCAGCTTTTGTCTTTGCCGTCCGCGCAGAAGGCGGAGCCTGCCGCCATCATCGCGGACAAAAACAACACGGTCAGCTTCATTGTTTCTTCCTCCCTTTACTTGATTTCCAAAACGGCGTCGGCGGCCTCGGCAAAAGCCGGGTCCGTGTCGGCGGCCCTGTCGGCGAATTTTTTTGCGGCTTCCTTGTCGCCCAGCTTCATCGCGGCGCGCGCGCGGTTGAGCAGTATGCCGGCATCGTCCGGATCGGCGGCGGAGGCTTTGGCGTAAAACCCGTCCGCGTCGGAGTATGAGCCCTTCATATAGGAGACATTGCCCATGTTGTTGAGCGCGTCGGAATTTTCGGGCGCGAACTTGAGGATTTTATTGAAGCTCTCCTGCGCGCCGGAGTAATCCTCGGTCTCCACGCAGAGCATTCCCAGCCCGGTCAGCGCGTCGACATCATCGGGGTTTTTGGACAGCGCGTCCATGTAGCCTTGCTTTATGTAGTCGCGGCGGGTTTTGGCCGCTTCCTTCATGTCGGCGTTATAGCGGGCCTGCACGGCGGCTTTTTCCGGCACGGGGGATTCCCAGTTGGCGGAGGGCAGAGTCATCGGCTCGTAATCCGCCCACGCCTTGTGCGTGTCTATGATTTTCACATCCGCGCCGGCGCGGGTGTACATCCGCACAGCCTCTCTGGCCGCGGACGGGAAATCCTTGCCTATCATGGTGGATTCCACGGGAATCCAGTAGGTTCCCTCGTAAAGCACCATCTTGTCCGCCGGGATGCCTATATCCGCCGGGTCGGCGGCGCCGGTATTGAAAGCCAGCGCGATATGGCTGGGATAGTCGAGAAACACGGTGTGTATGCCCGCGCCCTCCAGCATGGTGGAAAGCAAAGCCACCAGATCGGAGCATTTGCCGCTGCGCAGCTTCAGCGTGTCGCGCGGCGGCTGCACATTGTCCAGCGGATGCTCGGAACTGGATTTGATGCTGGCATAGGGCTTTGACGGGTCGGAGACGTAGTTTATGCCAAGCTCGCCAAGCGCGCTCCAGAGCAGCATCGCGGTGGAGATGTTGGGGTTGACCGTGTATTCCTCCGCCGGGGAGCGCATGTTGAGCGCCGCGCGCGCAAAGGCCAGCACCGGCGTGTCCTTGGGCGTTATGAAGTTGGCCAGGCGCGCCGCGTTGTCCCAGATGATGGCCGTGCGCGAAAGCACCTTGACCGGCTGGTTGACCTCTATGGTCTTTGGCTCGCCATTTTCGTAATAGGTAACGCTTATCTGGGCCTGCACCGGGGTATCCTCGCTGACTTCCAGGATTTTGTTGTTGAGCGTCCCTTTCAGGGCCACCTCGGTTTTGGAATGCGGCGCTATCTCCTCCACTACCCTGTCGGAGGGGTAATCCATGAAATCCTTGAGCGCGAAGGAAACCTTCACGTTCTTGAACGTCACGTCGCTGTTGTTGGCAAGCGTAAGCCGCCCCACCGGGTTATGCAGATAGTACTTGTAATTGGCGGAGAATATGTAATTCAGATTCACCTTCGCCAGCTCCACGCGCGCCACGTTGAGGTTGCCCGGCACAAACAGCATGTACGGCTCCGAGGGCTGGCCCGTCTCGCCGGTAAGCGAGCGGGAGCATATCCGGTAGTAATAGGTGGCCGGGGTTTCCCTTATGGTTTCGGCGAACCCGGTCTGCGCCGCGGTTCCCGCCGCCACCGCGAAACCGTCCGGCTCGGTGGAGCGCAGCACCTCGTAATCGGACACCCATTCCGGCTGCGCGCCTTTCCAGGAGAGTTTCACCCGGTCCTCTTTCACCGTGCCGGAGAGATCGGTCGGCGGGGCGGTTATTATGTTCATGGCGAAGGCTTCCAGCTTGCCGGAGGAGTCCGATATGTAAAGCCTGTTGCCGGAGAAATGCAACTCCTCCGGCGATATCAGCGCGCCCGTGCCCGTGCCCGCGGCAAAAAAGCTGGCCACCCACGCGCCGTTGCCGTCAAACACCTTCACGCGGGAATCGGCCTTGTCCAGCACGTAAACGAATTTCCTGCCGTCGTAGGCGATGGACACGGGGTCGGCAAGCTGGCTGGCGCGCTCTCCCTGCTCGCCCCAGACCAGCACAACGCGCCCGGACGACGGGTCCACTTCCACGATTTTCTTGAGCTTGCGGTCCAGTATCAGCAGGTCCTTTCCGGTCCACCACACATCACCGGGGGCAAGCAGGGTTGCGCCCTGCAGCTCCGGCCCCAGTGCGTTTATGAACATCCCATCCGAGGTGAACTGCTGCACGCGGGCGTTGCCGGAGTCGGCCACGAAAATCGCGCCGTTGTTGCTGACGGCGACACCCGACGGCTTGCTGAAACAGCCTTCTTTGGACGAGCTTCCGAAAAACCCAGCCTTCTCCCCCAGCACGGCCTTGACGCCACCCGTGGAATTGAAAATGTAAACTTTGCCCGCGTCCGAATCCGACACCACAAGCCCCGTTTTTTCGGACCAGGCCATGCCGCCGGCCTTGCGTATGTGCACGGCTGATTTTTTGTCGGGCGAGGCCAGCACGCTTTTTATGGCGCCCTTGTCGTCCAGCAGGACGGCTTTCTGCGAATCCCCCAGGAAGGCGGCTATGACGCCGCCGGGCTGCGGGGTGAACTGGCCCACCGGCAGCTTCACGGAGGTTTCCGGGCCGGAAAACAGCAGTTTCATGTCCCTTGAAACGGGAAGGCGGGCCTGCTTGTTCTTGTCGGTCAGGCGGAATGCGAAAATGCGCTTGTTGCCGGTGTCCACCACCAGTACCAGCCCGTCTTTGCCGGCCAGTATCGCCGAGGGTTTGTAAAACTGGCCATGGCCCTTGCCGGAGGAGCCGAACTCGCCGGAAAGATTTCCGTCCGGCCCGTACTCGCGCACTTTTCCCTTCCTGGAGTCCAGCACATAGATATAGCCGTAGTCGTCCACGCATACGGAGTCCGCGCCCAGTTTAAGCTCCGCTATTTTCTCGCCTTGGGGGCTTAGCTTTATCACGGTGCTGGAGCCGCGGTTGCACACGTAGATGTTGTCGGAGCGGTCCACCGCCATGCCGGACGGAGAGTCCATCCCCTGTGTCAGTATGAGCGACAGAATGCCGTCCGGCGTGAACACCTGCACGCGGGAGTTGCCGGTGTCGGCCACATAAATCCTGCCGTCCGCGCCGGAGACGATGGCGCGCGGCTCCGAAAACTGCCCCGGTTTTGAGCCGCGCGAGCCGAAGGTGAACAGCAGATTCCCGTCCGCGTCAACAACACGCACGCAACCGGCATCCCCGTCCAGCACGTAAATTCTGCCGTTTTTGCCCGACGCCGCGCCTATCGGCGAGCGGAACAGCGGCTCCCCGCCGCTTTTCCCGGTGATTTTGCGGGGGGTGGTTTCATTCGGGTTGAAAATGAAAACCGCGCCGGCCTTGGAGTCTGTCACCAGCAGGCTGTCGCCCGCGAAAGCCGCGCCGGTCGGCATCTTGAACATCAGGGAGTCGTATTGCTTTTCTATGGCCACGTAATCGTAAGCGCAAGCCGCAGACGAAATCAGGCAAAGCGACAGCGCAGCGACAATTTTTCTCATACCAAACCTCCGGGAAAATCTGGGTATCTCCAAGAGTTTAGTATAAACGCGCGGGCATTTCAACCGCCCGCCGCGCAAGCCCGCGGCAGTTGTAAACACCGCGCAGAGTTGCTACAATCCAGAAGCTGCCGGACGCGCGAAACAGGCCGGCTATCTGCCCGCATATGCGGGCCATTGGCGGTTTTGAAATGCGATACTGGGTCTACATAAACAACGGCATCAAGGGACCTTTCGAGAAGGCGGAGCTTAACTCGGTGGAGGGTTTCACTCAGGAAACCCTTATCTGTCCCGAAACCCCGCCCGACGGCAAAACGCAGGAATGGCAGCCCGCTTCCGCGGTGCTTGCCGCCGAAGCCGCCGCGCCCGCCCAGACGGCGCCCGTTCAGACGCCGCAGCAGGAACAGCCCCCCGCCCAGCAGCCGGACGCCGCCATAAAAATCGCCGATAACGCCGCGGACGGCATTTCGCTTTCCGCGTCTTCCGGAAGCCCGTCCGGCGGCATCGGTTCCTGCGGCCCGATGACAATGGAGAACGCCGCCGACATACTGGGGCCGGGCATGACGCCCTCCCCCGGCCCGTCGCAGACCGGACGCTCCTCCACCGGCAGGCAAACGGCGATATCGCTTCAGATGGCATCCTCGCTGTCTCCCGCCGGCGGGGACGACATAAAGCTGCGCCTGGACCAGTTTGACAAAAACATCAGCAATCTCGTCCAGATGCTGGAAACCACGCAAAGGCAGATGCTTGCCACCTCCCGTTCCGCGCCCGCGGGAGGCGGACAGCCCCTGCCGGACGACCTGACCGGAAAACTGGACCATATTTCCGCGGAACTGGCATCGCTTAAAACCACCGTAACCACGCTTGTGGGCGGCATTCAAAGCTCGCAGACCGATATCGCCTCTAAAATAGCGGACATAAGCGCCTCCGTCTCCGGCCAGCATCAGGGCGGCATTCCGGGTTACGCGGGCGGCGCCGCAACAGCCTCGTGGAAAGGCCAGGGCCAGGAGTTTCCGCAAACCGCTCCGTCCCCGTCCGGGGCTGGGGAGGTCCGCATCTCCGGTTCCCGCGCCAGCAGGCTGGGGCCGCTCAAAAGCCTTGTGAAAATGCTTTTCAGTGTGGTCGCGCTTGGCGCGGTGGGCGCCGGGATTGCGGTTTTCCTTGTCAAGCAGGGGTTTCTTCCTCCGTCGGTGCTGGTGCAGATGAAAAAAATAGCCGCGTCGCTGACGGCGGGGCGCTATCCCGCGCCGGAGGCGCCGGCCCCGGCCGCGCAGACCCCGGCCCAGGAGACGCCCCCGGCCCAGCAGGCCCCTCCGCCGGACCCGAAAATAATAGCGGCCATCCGCGCCTACGAAGTGAAACCCGGCGTCCCGCTTGAAAGCGCAGTGAAGGCGGCCTCTCCGGAGGCGGACATGTCCGCCGTGGACTGGCAGGCCGAGCAGGCCGCGCCGGACCGCTACATCATAACCGTGCGCGTGCCGCCCGCCGCGCCCAACGGCTGGCCGGTAACATACCGCTTTGATTACGACGCGCAGCGCAACGCTTTCACCCCGATAAACACGGAGGCGCAAAATCTGTCCGCCGCGGAAAAGCCGGCAGACAAAACTCCGCCCAAAAAGGCCGCCTCCGCCCCGAAACCGAAAGCCAAATCCAAGCGGAAGCTGCCGGTAATGGCCGAGCCCTCCGATTCAGAAGGCGACGAGGAGCCGCCAAAAGAGGATTTTGAATCGGCCCCCGCGCGCAAACGCAAAATGATCACCCCGATGCAGTTGCCGGCTTTCAAAGACTCCCAGAATAAGAACCAGGACGCCGACGGAGAATAGCGCCCGGTCAGTTGCGCCATCCAATCCCATTCGCAACAGCGCAAGCCCGCCTAAAACCGGCGGGCTTGCGCTGTTGCGGCTGCAAGAGGACGCGAGACCCGGTTTTCCCGGCGGGCGGATTTAGGCTACAATATTGCGGTGAAAGAGATTCCCCTCTCCGCATTCTCCGGCAAGGCGGTCATCCTGGGCGTCGGCAACGACATGCGCGGCGACGACGGCGCGGGACCGGCGCTTGTCAAGCTGCTGTCCGGCAAATGCCCCGGCATAACCCTCATTGACGGCGGCCAGACGCCGGAGAACAAGGCTTTTGAGATAATACGGCTAAAGCCCTCGTCGCTGGTAATCGTTGATGCCGCCGATATGGGCCTCAAACCCGGACAAACCGCGCTTATTGACGGGGAAAACATCAGCAATGTCTCTTTCTCGTCGCACGCGCTGCCGCTTACGGTTTTGACGTCTTACCTTGAACGCGAAATCCCGGGGCTGAAAGTCTATATCGCCGGGATACAGCCGAAAACCACGGCTTTCGGCGGCAGACTCTCGCGGGAAGCGCGCGCCGCCATCAAGAATCTGGCCGGACGGATATTGAATGCTCAAAGGGCTTAGAACCTACTTCGGGCTGCTGGCGCGCTATGTGGCGATTTTTTTCGCGGCGCGGCTGGTGTTTTTTCTCGTTTTTTCCGGCGGGCATCACAGCGGCGGCGACATAGCGAAGGCATTTTTCATCGGCGCGCGGCTGGATTTGTCCATATCGGCCACATTGCTGTGCGCGGCGGCTTTTTTAGCAACTTTCGCCGGGTTCGTCCGGGTGTTTGAATGGCTGCTCAAACCGTTGGTGATGCTGTATATGGCGCTGCTGAACGCGACGTTGTCCGTTCTTGTCGCCGCCGAATTTCCGTTTTATAAAGAATACTCGTCGCGGCTGAACCACCTTTTCTTTGAGTACTTTGACAAGCCCAAAGAGCTTTTCGTCACCATTCTCGGCATAAAATACGTGGCGCTGCTGTTTATCGCGGCGCCGCTGGTTGTCTGGCTGGCCGCAGCCGCGGGCGTCAGGCAGTCCCGCAAGATGTTTGACCGCAACCGTGGCGAGGGCTTTTTCTCGCGCATTGCGTCGCTGGCGCTGATTGCGGGCTTTACCGTATTGTTCATACGCGGCGGCTTCCAGAATAGGCCGCTGAACTGGGGAGAGGCGTTTTTCTCGCCGGACAATTTCATGAATCAGACCGCGCTCAACGGCGTGTTCAATCTGTACGCCGACATACAGATTTTCCTGGAGGAGCGCGCGCTGCATGTGAAACCCTCCGGCTATTTCGCCCCGCCGGAGATGGCGTTCAAGGCGGTGAAGGATGTTTCGCGCTACGGCGTCCCCGCGCCGAAAGGCGATAATCCCGTCGCGCTTACCAAAGGGACCCGCCCGAATGTGGTGATGATTTTCATGGAAAGCTTCGCCGCCCGGTACACCGGCGCGCTGGGCGCAAAGGAGCCGTATACCCCGGAGTTTGACAGGCTCTCAAAGCGCGGCGTGCTGTTCACCCGGTTTTACGGCAACGGCACGCGCACCTCGCGCGGGCTGGCGGCGGCGCTGAACTCGTTTCCGCCGATGGCGGGGGTCAACATCTCCAAGAAAGTGGAGGCGCAGCAGAAAATCCCCGGCATCGCCGCCTATCTGGGCGATATGGGCTATGACACCGTGTTTTTTTACGGCGGGGACAGGCATTTCGAGGATATGTCCGGCTTTGAAATCAACAGCGGCTTCCGCGAGTTTTACGACTGCGCGGATTTCAGGAACCCGCGCCATAAAAACCCCATCGGCGTCTTTGACGAGGAGCTTTTTGAGAACGTAGACCGCGTCCTGCGCGGGCGCAAACAGCCGTTTTTCGCGGCGGTGATGACGCTTTCCAATCACGGCCCTTTCACGGTGCCGCCGGATTTCCCGGCGCGGCCCGGCGTCCCGCGCGAGCGGCTGGCTTTCCTGTATTCCGATTACGCGCTGGGGCGCTTTATCTCAATGGCGGAGAAAAGCCCGCATTACAAAAACACCGTCTTTATCATAACAGCCGACCATGCCGCATTCATAGAAGACTACGGCGCGGACAGGTTCCATATACCGCTGCTGTTCCTGTCGCCCATGCTCAAGTCCGCGCGCGACGGGCGGGTGGCCAGCCAGCTTGACCTGCCGGCAACGGTGCTTGAAATGTGCGGCGCGAAAATCAAAAGCGCGGACACGGCGTTCTGGGGACTGTCGCTGGCGCAGCGCAAAACCCGCGGCATGGCGTTCTTCCTGGACGACCCGTACTTCGGCGTCATCACAAGAGATGCCATGTATCGAGAGGGTTTTGAGGGCGGCGGATATGTCTACGATTTGAGCGGCGGACTTTCCCCCGCCGCTTTCCCGCAAGAATTGATAAACTATGCCCGCGGCATGAAAGAAGGCGGCGCGCAGTTGTTTTTCAGCCGTAAAGCCGCGTCAAAATGGAAGGAGGAGTGATGCGCCGGAAAATAGCGGTATACCCAGGAAGTTTCGACCCTGTTACAAACGGCCACATGGACATTATCCGCCGCGCAAGCGGCATTTTCAGCGAGATAGCGGTGGCCGTGCTTGTCAACCCCCACAAAACCGCGCTTTTCGACCGGGCCGAGCGGATGGACATGCTGCAACGCGCCGTCACGCCCTGGCCGAACGTGCGGGTGGACGCTTTCTCCGGCCTGCTGGTGGATTACATGCGCGCCAACGGTATAACCGTGGCGATAAGAGGCCTGCGCGCCGTCTCGGACCTGGAATACGAATTCCAGCTCGCCCACACCAACCGCATTCTCTACCCGGAGATGGAAACCGTTTTCCTGATGCCGGGCGAAAACTACGTATACCTTACCTCCTCCACGGTGCGCGAGGTGGCCTCGCTTGGCGGCTCGCTGGACAGTTGCGTGCCCGCCCATGTCGCGCAGGCGCTAAAAAACAAATTTGCAAAATGTTATTGACTCCCGCATAACCTGAAAGTTTCAGTTGGCACGAGGACCGAGACGGTGGATGGCGGGGACTGTTCGATGTAAAATTTCTCGCTGATAGCCGTAGCTAGCGGCGAGAAATTTTACACAAAAATGTCCCGCCGGCCGCCGCCGGATTCCGCTGTTCAACCGCGATTTCCGGATAACCAGGGAATTGCCCGTGCCGGCATGGGGAAGTTATTTGGGGCGTTCGTCGTATTTGAGGGCGTCGCGGTCTATGCCGGCAAGCTCGAATTCCTGTGAGGAATGTAAAGCTTTCTTGGGACAGCTGTCAACGCACTGGGCGCAGTAGATGCAGCGGCCCAGGTCTATCTCGCAGCGGAATTTGCGCGGCGCGGGCTTGGGGGCCTCGCCGGGAGCCGGAGCGGCTGCGGGCGCGGAGGCCGTTTCAACCTGTATGATATTGATGGCTTTGGCGGGGCAATCCTTCATGCACAGCTTGCAGCCGATGCACTGCTCCGGCGTGAAAAGTATTTTGCCGCGGAACTTGTCCTGGATTTTGGTTTTGACGAAGGGGTAGAGCACCGTCGCCGGTTTTTTCAGCAGATTGCGAATTACTTCGCCCAAAGCCCTTGCCGGTCTTGCCATATTATAAAAGCCCCTTTGCGATGATGTCCAGCAGCAGCTGGATTAGCGCCGCGGGCGCCAGTATCTGCCAGCAGAATTTTATCATCTGCTCTATGCGGATGCGCGCCATAAGCGCCTTCATCGTGGCCAGGAAAACCACCACCAGGCCCGCCTTCAGCGCGAAAACAACAAAGCCGCCGAAACCGCCAAGCCCCAGCGCGCCGCCCAGAAACACCGCGCTCACCAGCGCCGCGCCGACCACCATCTCCATATCCGTCGCCAGCAGCATGAAAGCCAGCAGCCTGCCGGAGTATTCGGTGAAGGCGCCGCCCACGATTTCGGTCTCGCCGTGGGGGATGTCAAAGGGAACGCGCTCCAGCTTGCCCTGCAGCGCGATAAGCGCGATTAAAAGCCCCGGTATGTTTACCAGCATCAGCGCGGGATGGTCCGTATAGAACGCCGCGATTTCCGTGATGCTTAAAGTCCCCGCCAGCACCGCCGGGCCGATGACCGCCAGCATCATCGGCACCTCGTAGGCGAAAAGCTGCGTCAGCACGCGCATTGAGCCGATTGCGGCGTACGGGCTGGTGGAACTCCAGCCCGCAAGAAAGAATGTGACCGTGGGGATGGTGAGCAGGTATATAACCGCTATCAGGTCGCCCTGGAAGGCGAAAGCGGCGCGTGTCCCCCACACCGGCAGCATCACCGAAGATGCCGCCACCGCCGCCACCGCAAACAGCGGCAGCGACAAAAACATCCGTTTGTCCGAGGCGTCCGGCACCACCACTTCCTTGGCCAGCAGCTTGATGAAATCCGCCGTCGGCTGGTACCAGGGCGGGCCTACGCGGTTCTGCATCAGGGCGTAGAGTTTGCGGTCCGCCCATTCCATGAACAACCCCGCCGTTGACAGAAACAGCAGTCCCGGAAACACCGCCACCGCGAACAAAGGATACGCTATGTCCATCTGTTGAACCTCGGTATCAGAGTTTTGAAAAGTCCACGCCGCGCGATTTCCAGCTTTCTATGCTTTTGCGGCGAAGCTCGGCCCAGTCCAGCGGCGCCGCGCCGTCTTTGCGCACGGCTATCGCCCGGTCGGTGCAGGAAAAGCACGGGTCTATCGCGGCGATTACAAGCGGCACGTCCGCCAGCCAGCCGCCCTCCAGCATGTAAGGCACGGAAGCGAAATTGGCCAGCGTTGGCGCGCGCACCTTCACGCGCGAGGGCTTTTCCGCGCCGTCGGATTTGACAAAATGTATATCCTCGCCGCGCGGCGCCTCGTAGCGGCACACGGCTTCGCCCGCCGGGATTTTGCGCGGCACCTTCACCGATACCGGCCCCTCCGGCAGGTTTTTAAGCAGCTGGCGGACCATTTTGATGGATTCCAGCAGCTCGAAAACGCGCACGAAAAGCCTGCCGAACACGTCGCAGGAATCGTGGGTGATGAGTTTGAAATCCAGCTCGCCGTAAAGCAGGTACGGGTCGTCCTTGCGGACGTCTTTGGCGACGCCGCTTGCGCGCGCCAGCGGGCCGACGGCGCAGCGTTTTAGCGCCTCTTCTTTAGGCAGCATGCCCACCTTGTGCGCGCGGGCAAGCACTGTCGGCTCCTCTGTGGCGAGCTTGATGTAATATTTGGTGCGCTCTTCAATGGCGTCCATGCGGGAAAGGATTTCCTTCGCCTGCTCCGCGCTGATGTCGCGCCGGACGCCGCCTATGGTGTTGATGCCGTAATGCACGCGGTTGCCGCTGATATTCTCCAGGCAGTCAAGCGAAAGCTCCCTGTCGCGCCAGGTGTACATGAACAACGTGTCAAAGCCGATTTCGTGGCCCGCCACGCCCAGCCAGAGCAGATGGCTGTGAATGCGCTCCAGCTCGCCCACCAGGGTGCGTATGGCCTGGCCGCGGCGCGGGACTTCAACGCCGGCGATTTCCTCCACCGCCATGCAAAAGCAGGTGGTGTGCGAATGCGAGCAGATTCCGCAGACCCGCTCTATAAGGTAGATATCCTGTATAAAGGTGCGGCTTTCTGCGGCTTTTTCAATGCCGCGGTGGTTGTAGCCCAGGCGCATAGTCGCGCCGGCGACCTCCTCGCCCTCAAGGCAGAGGAGGAAATTGCCCGGCTCTTTCAGCGCGGGGTGCTGCGGGCCGAGGGGAACCGTTATTTTTGGCATTTGTTCTCCTCCTGCGGGTAAAGCTGTTGCGGCGTCCAGGCCTTGCGAAGCGGATACTGGTTTTCCGGCCAGCCGTCCGGCAGCGGGTAGCGGTTGCCGGGGCGCAGGCCGGCGACTTTGGCGCCGAACATGTCAACCAGCTCGCGCTCGTAATCCTCCGCGCCGGGGAAAATATCTGTTATCGTGGGAAGCGAAACGTCCCCGGCGGGGACGGAGACGCGGAGCGTCAGCAAAAGCCCGCCTTTGGCGATGTGGTAGAGAAATTCAAATCCGCTTCCCGTGTCTATGCCGGTGATGGTGGAAAGGTGCGTGAACCCCTCGCCGTGCAGCCAGGAGATAATATCCCTCATGTTGGCGGCGGTGGTGGAAGCCCATACCCGCCGCGCGCGGACGGCTTTGACATCGGAAACCACGGCCCCGAATTTCGCTTCCAGCGCGGCTTTGAGCGCGTTTTCCTGTTCCATATTATTTGTCCAATGTGGAAAGCAATTTTACGACACCGTCTATGATAGCCTCCGGCCTGGCGGGGCAGCCGGGAATATAGGCGGAGACGGGTATGACCTTGTTCACCCCGCCGCAAACGTTGTAGCAGCCGTCAAACACCCCGCCGGAGCAGGCGCACGCGCCCACCGCGACGACGAATTTAGGCTCCGCCATCTGGGAGTATATCCGCTTGAGGCGGGCCTCAATCTGGCGGGTGACGGGGCCGCAGACCACCAGCACGTCGGCGTGGCGCGGCGTGCCCTTGAGCATCACGCCGAACCGCTCCACGTCAAAACGTGGGGTCAGCGCGTCCAGCACCTCAATATCGCAGCCGTTGCACGCGCCGGAGTTGAAGTGTATTATCCAAGGCGACTTGGCCCTGGCCCAGGTTACCACGCGGGTTATTGTTTTGTTCATGTTAGCCCACAAACAGCACGGCCAGCGCGACAGCGGTTACCATTATATAAACCGCGCCGGCGGTTACGGCCTCAAGCGCCTGCGCGCCGGACAGCGAGGCTATCATCAGCCCCGCCACATGCAGCACCGTGAAAAATATGGCGAAAGGAAAGAATGCGCCGTATTCCGGCTCCGGCTTTTTGAGCGGCACATTTTCGCCGCAGGCGTAGGGGAGGTTTTTGCCCTCGGTCTCCACCTTCGGATGGGCAAGGCGGCTTGCCAGCCGCGAAAACAGCCAGGTGAAAGCCAGCGCGAGAATGAACGCGACAGGCGGAACCAGCAGGTAGTCTGAAACTTCCATACCTCAATATTAGCAAATTTGGGCACACGGCGCGGATGGCTGCCCGGGTGCGGTTTTGAAGCGGCGGGTGTAAATCCTATAATCACGATATGGAGGGTTCATATGAAATTCCTGTTAATCGCGCTGTCCGCCGCGGGCGCGGCGCGGGCCGCCGTGGCTGAGCCGCCCGTGGCCGCAATCTCGCCTTACCGGCTGGAGAAATTCGGCGATGTCCGCATTGACAACTATTACTGGCTGCGCGACAGGGAAAACCCCGCCGTCCGCGCCTACCTTGAAGCCGAAAACAACTATGCCGACGCCGTGCTGGCCCCGCAGGCCGGCCTTGCCGGCAGGCTGTTTGAGGAGATGAAATCCCGCGTGAAGGAGACGGATTCCTCCGTCCCCTACCGGCTGAACGGCTATTATTACTACGAGCGTTACGAGAAAGACAGGCAGTATCCCATCCTCTGCCGCAAAAAAGGGAACCTTGACGCGCCGGAGGAAATAATCGCCGATGTCAACGAACTGGCGAAAGGGCATGATTATTACCTGGTGGCCGGGCCGCGCCCCAGCCCGGACGGCAATATAATCGCCTGGGGCGCCGACGACAGCGGCGACCGCGTCTACACCATATATTTCAAGGATATGCGCACCGGCAAAATGCTGGAGGACGCCATCAGCAACACCGGCGGGGATTTCGCCTGGGCCAATGACAATAAGACGCTGTTCTACGGCAGCCTGGACAAAACCCTCCGCGGCGACAGGATAATGCGACATATCCTCGGCTCCGCCGGGGACGCGGAAGTCTACGCGGAAAAAGACGAGACCTTTGAAGTTACGGTGTCAAAAAGCCTCAGCGATAAATACATTTTTATGCACACCGCCAACACCCTGAGCAGCGAATGCCTCTTGCTGGAGGCGGACAATCCCGGCGGCGCGTTCCGCGTGTTTGCGGCGCGCAGGCCTGGCGTGGAATACTCGGTTTATCACGGCGGCGGCTGTTTTTTCGTTCTCACAAACGACAATGCCGGCAATTTCCGCTTCTGCCGCGCGCCGGAGGATAAAACCTCCCCCGAAAACTGGAAAGACGCCGTCGCGGGCAGGGAAGATACGCTTATAGAGAGCGCCATTGTCTTTGACAGGTATTTCGCGCTGGGGGAAAAGCGAGGCGGCCTTTCGCTGCTGCATGTTTTTGACCGCGCCTCCGGGCGGGACGCCTACGCGCCTTTCCAGGAGCCAGCCTACACGGTGGCTTTGGGCGACAATGCGGAATACGGCTCGCCGCTGCTGCGCTTTGAATATGAATCGCCGGTTACGCCGCCGTCCGTGTACGATTACGATATGGCCTCCGGCTCGCGCGAGCTGAAAAAACGGGAGGAAGTCCCCGGCTATAACCCGGACGATTACCGGACGGAGCGCGTATTCGCCCCCGCCTCCGGCGGCGCGCAGGTGCCGGTTACGCTGCTTTACCGCCGGGATTTGAAACGGGACGGGACACATCCGCTGTTCATAACCGGCTACGGATCCTACGGCGACAATTATGACCCGGATTTTGAGGCCGCGCGCCTGCCGCTGCTGGACCGGGGGTTTGTGTTTGCCATCGCGCATATACGCGGCGGCAGCGAAATGGGCCGCCCGTGGTACGACAACGGACGGCAGCTTGGCAAGAAAAACACTTTCAACGACTTCATCGCCGCCACGGAGTTCCTCATAAAAGAAAAGTACTGCGCCCCCGGCCATGTCTATGCCGAGGGTGGCAGCGCCGGCGGCCTGCTTATGGGCGCAATCGCCAACATGAGGCCGGACCTATACAACGGCATAATCGCGCGCGTGCCCTTTGTGGATGTGATAACCACCATGCTGGACCCGTCCATCCCCCTTACCACCGGCGAGTACGACCAGTGGGGCAACCCCGGCGAGAAACAGTATTACGACTATATCCGAACCTATTCGCCGTACGACAATGTCAGGCCGCAGAAATATCCGGCGCTGCTGGTAACGGCGGGCTGGAACGATTCCCAGGTGGGCTACTGGGAGCCGGCCAAATGGGTGGCCAAGCTGCGCGCCGCCAATCCGGGCGGGCTGGCGCTGCTGAAAACCGAGATGAAAGCCGGCCATCACGCCAAGACCGGACGCTACGAGCAGCTGAAAAAAACCGCGTTTTACTACAGCTTCATATTCAAACTGGAGGGTGTTGACCGATGAGAACTCTCATTATCATAGCCGCGCTGCCGGCCCTGGCCGCGGCCATGCCGAACCCGGCTTCGGTAAACTGCCAACAACGCGGCGGCAGGCTGGAAATCAGGAAAGGCGATGCCGGGGAATACGGCGTCTGCATATTCGGCGAAGACCGCCAGTGCGAGGAATGGGCGCTGTTCCGGGGCGAATGCCCCGCCGGCGGGGTGGACATTTCCGCCGCCCGGACCGATATGGACAAACACTGCCTCCTAAGCGGCGGCAAACTGAAAGACAAAACCTGCGTTTATCCGGTCTGGGGCGGCTGCGCCCCGCTGGAGGGCGAGTATAAAGATTTGGACGGCTCCCGCGTGAAATTCGCTCCCGGGGACGCAAACTCCTGGAACGGCAAAAGCTTCCGCTGCTCGGTGGCGGTTGGCAAGGCGTCATGCAAAACGCTCAAGCTGGAAGGGGATGCGCCACTTTACGGCAGGCTGGATTTTACGCAATCCCCCGGCGGCATAAAGTTCTACGCGCCGGATTCGGACTGCTCCGGCAAGCCGCTGCGCGCGCTGAAACTCTCCAAAAAGGCGAAAAACCATCCGGCGGACGGCAAATCCGCGGACAAACGTTTTTTCAGCCGCCAGTAGCCTGAAAATTTCAGGTTACTGTTTTCAGCTTGCCGTGTACAATTTTATAAAAAGTCCTGGAAATCTGTGTGCAAAAACCAGCCCGGAAACAGCAGACGGACAGCGGAATTCGGAAGTGGCCGGCTGGACATTCCTGCGCAGAGCTATTCGTCGTCGGTGGTGAGGCCGTTGAAGAACTTCTCGTTCAATACCGTGCTGCGCGGGGGCAGGCGGGGGCCTGACCGCGCCGGCGGATGCCGCCAGTTGCGGGGAGCCAGCATGACGCCGGTGTTTAGCATTTTCTGGTCCTTTGAATAAATAACACCGCAGTCGCGTTTGCCAGGCATTTCAGGGCAGCCGAAGCTGTCAAAAACGGCATAGCGGTAGTCAAAACCGCCCAGCCCGGCGTCTTTTTTGCCCTGGGACGAGAAATACTTGAAGCCCACCACGGCGGAATTGTATTCCTTCTGCATTTCCCCGCGCTTGTTTATGTATCCCAGGAAAGCAACCGCATGTCCCGTGCCGTTTACGCGGTTGATGTTGACGAAAGCCCCGGGGGTCAGCTTTTCAAAAGGGATATGCTCGCCCATGCCGAAATTAACCAGCGCGTCCGCCGTGCCGTAGGAGTTGAACTCGGAATTCACCCAGATATGGCCTTTGAGGTCCTCGCGGTCCAGGCCCTCGTAGCTGTCAATGGGCAGATAATCGTAGACGGAGCTGTCGCCCGTTTCGGCGGCGTAAATCTGATACGCGGTCAGCATTACCTCCATTTGCGCGGCCACGCACATCGTCAGCGGGGGATTGGTCGCCTGTATAACCCCATAGCCGTCGTAGCGTATATTGTGGGTGAGGACGGAATGTATATCGTATCCCATCAGCCGGTAGCTGGCATAAAGTTTGCTTACTGCCTTGAGGATGTATGCGTTGAAATACCGGTCGCCGCGGCGGGCGGCGGCGGAATAATCCGCGGAAAAGCAGGTTCCGCATACAGAGAGGCCGATTACAAGCGCAAGTCTGCACATGACAGCGAGATTATACAGACTGGCGGGCCCGAAAGCAATGACTTCGCGCGCGAACTAAAACCGCGTGTGGAAATGTGTTGCCGGACGCCGGCTCCCGGCGATTTTTCAGGCGGGTTCTATCGGCGGAGGCGCTTGTGTTCAATCAGCTTCAGCCGCAGCAGGCTTCTGCGCAGCGAGGCCTCCACGGCGGCGATGTCCATGTCTTTTTCGGGGGAATCCAGCAGTTGCCTGGCTTTCTGCACGGCCTGGCGCTCGGCCTCGGCGTCTATCTCGCCGGCGAGGTCGGCGGCCTCGGCGAAAACCATCACCTCGTCCTTGTGGATTTCGGCAAAGCCGCCCATTATGCCGAAAGCCCCGTCCCCTGTTTGGGAAGTGTAGTGCAAAATTCCCTCTTTAAGCTGCACCAGCGCGCTGGCATGGCCGGGCAGCACGCCCAGCTCGCCGCCCCGGGCGGGCAGCGCGGCGAAATCCGCCGCACAGTCCAGCACGGGCTTTTCCGGCGTTACTATGACCAGTTTCAGCCTGCCGCTCATCTGGCCGCGCCCGCCGCTTTGGCGGCTTCAAGAACATCGTCTATCCCGCCGGCCATGAAGAAAGCCTGCTCCGGCACCGCGTCGTGCCTGCCTTCCACTATTTCGCGGAAGCCGCGTATGGTTTCGGGCAGCGTCACGTATTTTCCGGCGCGGCCCGTGAACTGCTCGGCCACGGAAAACGGCTGCGACAGAAAACGCTGCACCTTGCGCGCGCGGGAGACTGCCAGCTTGTCCTCTTCCGACAGTTCGTCTATGCCCAGTATGGCGATGATGTCCTGGAGCTCCTTGTAGCGCTGGAGAATTTTCTGCACGGCGCGCGCCGTCTCGTAATGCTCGGCGCCGACTATGTTGGGGTCCAGTATGCGCGAGGTGGACTCCAGCGGGTCCACCGCCGGATAAATGCCCAGCTCCGATATCTGGCGGGAAAGCACCGTGGTCGCGTCCAGATGGGTGAAGGTGGTGGCGACCCCGGGGTCGGTCAAATCATCCGCCGGGACGTAAATGGCCTGAATGGAGGTGATGGAGCCTTTGTCGGTTGAGGTGATTCTCTCCTGCAGCCAGCCCACTTCGGTGCCAAGGGTGGGCTGGTAGCCTACGGCGGAGGGCATTCTGCCCAGCAGCGCGGAAACCTCCGCATTTGCCAGCACGTAGCGGAACACGTTATCAATAAAAAGCAGCACGTCGCGGCCTTCCTCATCGCGGAAGTATTCGGCCTGGGTAAGCGCGGTAAGACCCACGCGGGCGCGCGCGCCGGGCGGCTCGTTCATCTGGCCGTAGACAAGCGCGGTCTTGGACAGCACCGTGCTTCCGTCGGAGAGCTTGGCCTGCTTCATGTCCAGCCACAAATCGTTGCCCTCGCGCGAACGCTCGCCCACCCCGCCGAAGACCGAGCAGCCGCTGTGCCGGCGCGCGACGTTGTTTATCAGCTCCATTATGACGACGGTTTTCCCCACGCCCGCCCCGCCGAACAGCCCGACCTTGCCGCCTTTCATGTACGGGGCCAGCAGATCCACCACTTTTATGCCGGTTTCAAAAATCTCCTGCGAGGTTGTCTGCGAGGCAAGCGGCGGCGGCGCGCGGTGAATGGGCAGTTTTTTATCCGCGTTGACCGGCCCCAGCCCGTCGCGCGGGTTGCCCAGCACGTCCAGCAGCCGGCCAAGGCAGGCCTTGCCCACCGGCACCGAAAGCGGCGCGCCGGTGTCGGATACCGCAAGGCCGCGGCGCAGCCCCTCGGTGGGGCCCAGCGCTATGGCGCGCACCACGTTGTCGCCCAGATGCTGCGCGGTCTCCAGCACCAGTTTTTCGCCGGAGGGCATCTCCGCCTCCAGCGAATTGTAAATCGCGGGCAGCTGCCCCGGCAGAAACTCTATATCCACCGCCGGCCCGATTATCTGCGCTATTTTGCCTGTATTCATAAAGCTCCTAGTTACTAAGGGCTTCCGCCCCGCCCACTATCTCGGAAATTTCCCGCGTTATCATCGCCTGCCGGGTGCGGTTGAGCTTGAGGGCCAGGTCGTCAATAAGTTCGCCGGCGTTCTTGTCGGCGGCGTCCATGGCGTTCATGCGGGCGGCAAGCTCCGCCGCCTGAGATTCCAGCAGGCAGCGGTAAAGCTGCGCCTTGACATGGCGCGGCAGCAGCGCCTCCAGCATGGCGGCGCGGCCGGGCTCAAATATGAAATCGTCGCGGAAGCCTTTGGCGCGGCTAGCCGCGCAATCCAGCGGCAGCAGCCGCTTTATCACGGCGCGCTGCGCGGCAAGCGAGACAAATTCGTTGTATATCACATGCAATTCCGACACCGCGCCGGACGAGACGGCAGCCAGCGCCGCGCGCCCCAGCAGCTCGGCATGGACATAACCCGCCTTGGGGAAAATGCCGGTGTTTTCATATGCGACGGAAACGCCGGGCATGGAAAGCCGGCGCAGATAGTCCCGCCCCTTTTTGCCGATTAAAAATAACTGCGCCCCGCGCCCGCGGTTTTCGCCCAGCCATTCAAGCGCGGCGCGGACGGCGTTGACGTTGAAAGACCCGCACAGCCCCTTGTCCGACGTGATTACCACCAGCCCCGCCGGGCGCGAGAGGTCCGCCTCGCCGCAGAAGCCGCGCATCGCCCCCTCCGCCGCGGCCAGATGGCCGGACACTTCGGAGAGCATTTCCTCCATCCTCGCGGCGAAAGGCCGGGCCGAAATTATGCCGTTTTGCGCCTTTTTCATGCGCGCCGAGGCCACCATTTTCATGGTGCGCATTATCTGGCGCGTAGCCCTGAACGATTTTATATTGCGCCTTATGTCGCGCAAAGATTCCATCAGCGCCCGCCTTCCAGGAATTTGGCGTAATCGGCGATGCCTTCGTCCAGGCTCCAGCGCGCCGCGAAACCGGACGTCTTTTTGGCCAGCGCGGTCGCCGCCTGGGTTTTGTTCTGGTAGAAGCTGTAGGGGTTTTTGAAATATTCCGGCTCCAGCCCGGTTTTCAGCGCGCGGTTGAGGCAGGAAATGACGCGGTTGAAAGTTTCCGGCCTGCCGGTTCCGGCATTTATGACGCAGCTTTTTTTAACCTTCAGCGCGGCCAGATTGGCGGCGGCGACGTCCTTTATATATATGAAATCGCGGCTCTGCTCGCCCGGGTGGAACACGCGCGGCCTTTTGCCCGATTTCATTTGCAGGTAAAGCTGGTATATCATGCTGGCGAATTTGCCTTTATAGCCTTCGCGCGGGCCGTAGACGTTGAAATAGCGCAGCCCGGCAAGCGTCATTTTAGGATTCGCCGCGGCAAACTCGCGCGCGACATTGTCCATCACCGCTTTTGAAAAGCTGTAGACGTTTTCCGGCGCGGGAACCGACGTTTCCTCCATCGGGCATTTGCCGTTGCCGTAAACCCCGGCGGAGGAGGCATACACCACCCGCTTTGCCCCGCGCTCTCTGGCGAAAGCCAGCGCGTTGCGGAAACCTTCCACGTTTACTTCCATCATAAGCCGCTGGTCCATGACGGTGGTGTCGGTTATCGCGGCCTCGTGGAACACCGCGTCGAAGCGGCCCGCGAAGCCGGCAAACGCGGCATAATCCCTTATGTCGCCCGCGCGGACATAGCCCCTGAAGCCTTCCAGATTCTTGAACCCGCCGGACGAAAAATTATCCAGCACGGCGACCGAATGGCCCGCCGCCTCCAGCTCCAGCGCGAGGTTGCTGCCCACAAACCCCGCCCCTCCGGTAACAAGACATCTCATAACGTTCTCCCCGGCGCGCTGCGCCGACCCCGTTACAGACTTTTCAGGCGCGCTATCGCGGCGCCGCGCAAGCTAGACTCCCTTGAAACGCGCGCCCGGATTGTCCAACCGGGCGAAACGCTCCTTATGCTCGGCCATCAGCGTCTTGAGCCTGGCATCCAGAGTATCGTCAATGTCGCGGCGCTCTTTTATCTCCCGCAGTATTTCGGGATGCGCCTGTTTTGCAAATTCCACAAGTTCGCGCTCAAAGGCGCGGGTTTTTTCCCTGGGCAAATCGTCCAGCCAGCCGTTTACCCCGGCATAGAGCGCAAGCACCTGCTCCTCGGCGGGAACGGGGGAGTACTGCGGCTGCTTGAGCAGCTCCACCATGCGCTCGCCCCGGGCGAGCTGGCGGCGGCTTTCCTTGTCCAACTCGGAGCCGAACTGCGCGAACGCCGCCAGGTCGTTGAATTGCGCCAGGTCTATGCGCAGCCGCCCGGCCACCTTTCTCATCGCTTTTATCTGTGCCGAGCCGCCCACCCGCGATACCGATATTCCCACATTGACCGCCGGGCGCACGCCGGAATGGAAAAGCCCGCTTTCCAGATAGATCTGCCCGTCGGTTATGGAGATGACGTTTGTCGGGATATAGGCGGAGACGTCGTTGGCCTGGGTTTCTATGATTGGCAGCGCGGTAAGCGAGCCGCCGCCGTTGGCCTCGCTTAATTTGCAGGCCCGCTCCAGCAGGCGGGAGTGCAGATAGAAGACGTCGCCCGGATACGCCTCGCGCCCCGGCGGCCTGCGCAGCAGCAGCGACATCTGGCGGTAGGCCTGGGCGTGCTTTGTGAGGTCGTCGTAGATTATCAGTACGTCGCGGCCCTGCCACATGAAATGCTCGCCCATCGCGCAGCCGGCGTAGGGCGCGATATAGAGCATGGACGCCGGCTCGCTGGCGCAGGCGGAAACCACAATCGTGTATTCCATCGCGCCGTGGTCGGTCAGCGTTTTCACCACCTGCGCCACTGTGGACTGCTTCTGGCCCACGGCCACGTAAATGCAGATCACCCGCTCTTTGGGCGGGGCGTTTTTCTGGTTGATGATAGCGTCTATGGCGACGGCAGTCTTGCCCGTCTGCCGGTCGCCTATTATAAGCTCGCGCTGGCCGCGGCCTATGGGGATGATGGCGTCCACCGCCTTGATGCCGGTTTGCAGCGGCGCTTTCACGGGCTGCCGGTCCACGATGCCGGGGGCCACCGCCTCAAGCAGGCGGCGCTGCTGCGTTTTTATTTCGCCTTTGCCGTCCAGCGCAACGCCCAGCGGGCTTACCACGCGGCCTATCAGTTCCTCGCCCACGGGCACGTCCATCACGCGGCCCGTGCGGCGCACAAGGTCGCCTTCCTTTACCAGCCTGTCCTCTCCCATCAGGACGCAGCCGACGTTATCCTGCTCCAGGTTAAGCGCCATGCCGCGCGCGCCGTGCGGGAAATCCAGCAGCTCGCCGTAGACCGCGTTGGACAGGCCGTAGACCCGCGCGATGCCGTCGCCCACGGACAATACGTTGCCCACCTCGGCGATATCGGCGCCGGGCGCAAATCCGGTTATCCGGTTTTTGAGTATATCGGTTATCTCGCTTGGTTTTATCATAGTTTTTGCAAATCGGTTTTAAGCCGGGCAAGCGCGCCGCGCGCGGAGCCGTCCACCAGAATATCGCCCATGCGGGCGGAAAATCCGGCTATAAGCGCGCCGTCGCGCGAGACGGAGACCCGCGCCCTCGCGCCGGAGAGTTTTTCCAGCCCCGCCGCCAGCCGCGCGGTCTGCGCGCCGTCGGGCGCGGAAGCGTAGGTTATGCCGGCAGCCATAATGCCCTCGCGCCGGTCGCAGTAATCGGAGGCGCGGGCCATGATTGCGTCCAGCAGGTAAAAGCGGCGCGCGTCCAGCAGCGCGGCGGCCAGGGCATAGGCGCGGGAAGCCTCCCGCCCGGCGGCGGCGCGGGACAGAATGGTTTTTTTGTCCGCCGCGGGGATAAGCGGATTGTTGAGATATTCAAGCGCGGGCGCCAGCTCCGCGTGCAGCAGCGACAATTCGTCCAGCCCCGCCCGCGCGTCTGCGCCGCAGGCGGTTATATAGGCTTTGCCGTAGCGTCCGGCCAGAATTCTGTCCTGGGCTTTCATTTGACTTTGCTGAGGAACTCCTCCACCGCGCGCTCCCCGGAGGCTTTGTCCACTTCCTTTGCCAGAATACGTTCCGCCGCCGCTATTGAAAGCCCGGCCACCTCGCCGCGCAATTCGGCCACCAGCCTGTCTTTTTCCGCCTCCAGCGAGCGTCTGGCCGACGCCGCAATCCCTTCGGCCTGCTTGCGCGCGGCCTCCAGCAGGGCGGCTTTTTCCTTTTCGCCCAGCGCGGCGGCGCGGGCTATGGCGGACTGCGCCTCGGTCTCTATCTTGCGCAGCCGGGCCTCCACCTCCGCCTTCGCGCTTTCGGCTGCCAGGCGGGCCTGCTGGGCGGCCTGCACATCCTCGCGGATTTTATGCTCACGCATTTCCAGCGCGCGCACGGCGGGCCGCCAGCCGAATTTCCCCAGCAGGTAAACCAGCAGGGCGAAATTGACCAGCGTCCAGAATATAAGCCCGGCGTCGGGCTTTATCAGATGTTCCATTTAATGCGCAGGTTGGGCGGCCGCTGCGGGCGCGCTCTGATGCGCCGGCTCCGGCTTGCTGAAATTCATAAGCCCCAGCAGGCATATTATCAGGCCGAAAAACGCAAGGCCCTCTATAAGCGCGGCGGCGATAATCATCGTCGTGCGCAGGGTGCCGCTGGCCTCGGGCTGGCGGGCCGTGCCTTCCAGCGCGGCGGCGGCCAGCTTGCCTATGCCCAGCCCCGCGCCCACGATGGTAAGCCCCGCGCCCAATCCCGCGCCCAGATATCCCAGCCCGATATACATTGTCTCGTTCATTGGATTCTCCTTAGTGTGGATGCATCGCCATGCCGGCGAATATGGCGGTCAGAAACGTAAATATATAGGCCTGCAGCACCGCCACCAGCACCTCCAGCAGCGACACAAACAGCGCCATGCCAACTGCGGCGGGGACGGTGAGCGTCCAGTCCGCCACGGGGCTGATGGCCCCGAAAATAAATATCAGTCCGAAAAGCGACAGTATCACGAAATGCCCCGCTATCATGTTCGCGAACAACCGGATGCACAGCGCGAATGTCTTGGCCGCCAGGCTGATAAGCTCTATCGGAAAAATCATCGGCGCAAGCCAGCCCGGAACGCCGGAGGGAACGAAGGATTTCAGATAGCCGGCCAGCCCCTGCTCCCTCAGCCCGGAGAATATTATCAGGGCCAGGGTGCTAAGCGCCAGCGCCGCCGTAACGGAGATATTGCCCGTAGCCGTCGCGCCGAAAGGCACCAGCCCTATGAAATTGCACACCAGTATGAAAGTGAAAAGGGTGCAGAAATACTCGGTGTAAACCAGCCCGGCCTCGCCCATATTGGGCAGCACTATATCGTTGCGCACGAAGGCGGCCACCGCCTCAACCAGCGAGCGGCCCAGCGCGAACCGCGGCGACCGCGCGCGCGCCAGCGCGGGCACGGCAATCATCAGGAAGCCGCCGGACAGCCACATCATCAGCAGATGCTTTGTTATCGGCAGCGAAAACCCCGCCACCCGCAGCACGGCGACGGTGTGGTCTATTATATGGTGTTCAAAAATTTTAGCCAGCATGATGTTTGCAGGGCCATGCCAGGGCCGCGGCCTGCGCCACGGCCAGCGCCGCCGAAAACAGCAGCGCGCGTTTCACTCCGAATCGGCACAATGCGGCGAAAGCCGCGACCACAAGCGCAAGCCGGACCAGAATGCCGGCCGTCCACACGGCGAAAAAGACCCGGTTGCCCGCTGTCAGCGCGCCTGCATGCGCCCGCCGCCATATCAGGCCGCAGGCAGTTCCGCAAAGCGCGCCGCCCGCCAGGCAGAAAACGGTGTTTGAAAATATGCTCATTTATCGTCCAGAGCGTCCCTTATGGCGGAATAAAGCCCCGCCGCAATTCCCGCCGCCGCGCCGCCCAGCATAAGCCACGGCGCGGACGAGAATTTCGCATCCAGCCAGCGCCCGCCGAAAAAACCGGCCAGCACGCAGACCGTCGCCTGAATGCCTATCTGCGCGTGCCGCCAGGGCGATTTTTCGCTCATAAAATCCGCGCGGAACCGCGCCGGCGGCCCGTCCGTACACCAAAAACTCCGCCCGCGCATCGCGAACCTTGCAACAGAGATTATCCCAAAACCGGAAACATTTGTAAACGACGGCGCGATGGGTGGGCCTTTTGGCCCATGCAAGGCGCGGAGCCTAATTTGGATAATAAGTGGAGCGAAATCAGGAGGACAGGAAAATGAACAAGCCGGTAAATATTATTGCCCGCTGCGCCATGGCGGCGCTGGCAATAGCAACCATCGCCGCCGTTGCGGCTTACGCCCATCAGCTTAACGCGGGCGACAAAGTATCCCTTATAATACGTCCCGACGGCAATCCGAAACCGGCCACCGTTGTTGCCGGAGGGTTCATACTGGACGATGGCCGGATGATAATGGCCAGACCCGTCGCGGGCGCGTCCCAGAACCGCTATTCCACCATGTATGGCGTAATCAGCGGCAGCGGCAAGGTTATAGACGTGGTGAACATTCTCACCGACGGCGCCCCCAGGCCCGGCATGCCCGCCATGCTGATGGATAGGGACAACGGCGGCATGGAGCCGGTCGTGCTGACCGACGCCGGTTATGTGAACCGCGCCGGAAGGACCATATCAACCCGCCGGGTGGTGGAGCCTTGCCCCGTTACCGCCTACAGAAGCTACGACGGCAGGGAACTGTCCGCATACTCCTGCTCGCTGACCGGCGACATCAATATAGACGATTAACCTCAAAGTTTCAGTTGACACGAGGACCGAGGCAGCGGCGCGGGATTTGACAGGCATACCCTCTGCGGCATACAAGCGACAAGCGACGCAGCCGCGGCCCGAAGGCGATCAGCCCCGCTTCCAACAGTCAAGCTGATAGGGGGTATGTGGACACCGCGTGATTTGAGAGGTTGGAAATTTGCTAAAATCGTCAATACACGCGGGCCGGTAGCTTAGCGGTAGAGCGCCTCCCTTACAAGGAGGAGGTCACAGGTTCAATCCCTGTCCGGCCCAGATTTCTAAAAAAACCGCCTGCCTTCAACGAAGGCAGGCGGTTTTGCAAACGGATGTATGCGGCGCGGCGTCAGCCCTTGAGTTTGTCAAACTTCCAAATATCAACCGTGCCTGTCCTGGCATAGGCGCGCACTATCAGCGCAAGCCCGGCGGCAACAACCACCACTTCCACCACTATGGCCGTTACCGCTATGCTCTGCGCCAGCGCCATGTTGCCAAGCGCCTGGCCGCTGGCGATTATCGCCAGCAGGCAGCCTTTGGCGATAAGCTCCACGCCGATTACAAGCCGCAGCATATTGCGCGAAACCAGCATGCAGCAAATCCCGGACACAAAAAGAAGCGCGGCGAAAAACCAGTTCACCGGAAGCAGGCACATGATGTTGTCAGGCATCGTTTTTGCCCCTGAAAAAAGCTTTGACCGCCAACACTCCCGCCGCGAACATGCACAACTGCCCCGCAATGTCGCCGAAACGCCAGTTCCACATCACCTGGCCGAAAGAGGCGCAGGAACGCGCCGTGCCCGCGGGAACCAGCGCGGTCGTCAGCGGCTCGGAAAACAGCCAGAACGCCAGCCCGAACAGCGCCAGAAACACCGGCATGGCGTAGAAACGGAGCCGGTCCTCCTTCACAAAATCCTCGCCGGGCCGGACTATCGTTACGGTGCTGATGAAAAGCACGGTTATCAGGCCCGCGCATACCGACAATTCAAATATGCCGGCCCAGGGCGCGCCCATTTCAAAAAGGACAAGCGAAAGCGCCACGCTGGCCACGGCCAGGCTTATGCCGCAGGCAAGCAGGCTGCGCGCCATGGCCGCCCCCAGCCCGAAAACCACTATCAGTCCAAGCAGAAATGTGTGCAGGCTCATAAAACCGTCCGCGCCGCAGGCCAGGCCATGCCGGTAAAGAGTATCGGGAAATAAAGCCCCAGCGCCACTATAATCGCCGAGAAAACAATCACCGGCACAAGCATCCCGAACTCGGCTTCCCGGACCTGCAACAAATGCTCCGGCGTTTTGCCGAAAAACACCCGGCTCTGCATTACTATGAAATAAGCCAGCGTCAGAACGCTTGCCAACGTTGCGATGACGGCGTAACCGTGGAACCCGGCTTTCCACAGCGCGAATATGATTATGGCCTTGCTCCAGAACCCGGACAGCGGCGGTATCCCCGCAGTGGACAGCATGGCTATGGAAGAGGTAAGCGCGGTCCAGGGCATTCTGGTTTCAAGCCCGGAGAGGGATTTCATGTCGGTTGTGCCGGTCTGCTTTTCTATAGCCGCGCTGTTGAGAAACAGCGAAGCCTTGAAGGTGGTATGGTTAAACAGGTGGAATATCGCGCCCGCCATGGCAAGCGGGGTTCCCGCGCCTGCGGCAAGCACAATGTAGCCGACCTGGCTTATGCTGGAAAACGCCAGCATCCGCTTGAAATCCCGCTGGCGCAGCGCGCCCAGCGCGCCGACCACTATGGACAATCCGCCGAAAAACATAAGCCCGTTGCAGGCCGCAGCGGCGGCGACGTTGCCCGGCATGGATTTCAGCGCCATCGCTATGCGCACGAGGGCATACACGCCCGCCGCTTTCGTAACGATGCCCGACAGCAGTGCCGACACCGGCGCGGGCGCGGACTGATAGGCGTCCGGCGTCCAGCCGTGAAAGGGGACAAGGCCGGCTTTTACCATGAAGCCGCAGGCCATCACGCCAAGGATTACCACCACCGCCGTCTCGTTGGCGGCGGAGGCAGACGCCGCCCGCGACAAATGCGCAAAGGACACGCCGCCGGTATAGAGCATCAGCAGCGCCACGCCCAGCAGTATGAAGGCCGACGCCGGCGCGGACATGAAAAAGTATTTCAGCGCGCCCTCTATGCCCTCCGCGGTGTCGTCAAAGGCGATAAGCGCGTAAGCGGCCACGGCCGCCACCTCAACGAAAACATAAAGCGTGAAGAAATCCCGCGCGGAGACTATGCCGCTCATCGCCGCAGCCGACATCAGCAGCAGCCCCTGCCAGATGCCGGCTCGGCTGTCCTGCCTGCGGTGGAAAATGGAGAAGAAGGCGACCGCCGCCGCCACCAGGTAAATCGCGATAATCATCAGCAGCGAGAAAATGTCGCTCCTGAACACTTCCAGATTGAAAGTCAAATCCGCCGGCGGAAGAGCCGCCATGACCGGCTGGTGGAACTCCCAGATGTAGGACACCGCCGTTATAAGCCCCGCCAGCAGCGCGGAGCCGGAAATCATGTCGGCATACCTGGGCTTGAGTTTGGCGACGAACGGGCAGGCCAGCGCCGCCAGCGCGGGAATGGACACGAAGCTGAAATAGGAGATGGTCACGGCAGCGCTCCGGTATAGGAAATTATCAGCGCGAACAGCACAAAACCCGCCACCGCCCAGCCCAGATAATAGCCGAAAAACCCGCCATGCAGCCGGCTGACAAGCAGTGAGGCGAAATCCGTAAGCGCGGCGGGCAGCGTGTCGGTGAAAAAATCCATGACGCGGTCCAGCACATACAGGCCGCGGCCCAGGAAGAAAGTCAGCTTCATGCCTTGGTCGTAGGGGTCAAAAAACCGCTTTTCAGCCAAGCTGTAGACAAAGCCCAGCCCCGGGGCGTGGTGAACATGCTCGCTCGCCTTCTGGGGGGAACCGCCGCGCCTGAGGCCGAACCAGTGGTTCAGCGAGGCCAGAGCAATCACGCCCAGCGCCATAAAGAACAGTTTGTCCGCATGAAAGCCGTGCAAATGCTCCGGCACTGAAAAGCCGTAGAGGCTTGCAAGCGAAGCGTCGGCATAGGTGCCGGCAAGGGAAGGCTCTATCAAAAACTTGAGCGGCAGTTTCGCGCCGAAACCGAAGATCACGCATATGCCGGCCAGAACCAGCATCGGCCCAAGCATATGCCATGACGCTTCCTTGACGTTCAAGCCTTCAGGCTTTTTGCCGAAATAGACGCTGTGGCCCAGCTTGAGGAAGGACGCCAGCGTCAGCAAAGAGCCGAGTTCCGCCGCTATGAAGAAACCGGTATATCCCGTGTCCAGCGCGCCCTTGTATATGAGTTCCTTGGAGAAATAGCCGTTGAAAGGCGGTATGCCGGAGATGGCCGCCGCCGCCACCACAAAGCAAGCCGCCGTAACCGGCATCGTTTTGGCGAGGCCGCCCAGCTCGTCCAGCTTTGTAACTCCCGCGCGGTTTTCCACGGAGCCGCCGGTAAGGAACAAGCAGCATTTGTACACCGCGTGGTTGACCATGTGGAAAAGCCCGCCCGCCACTCCGACCGGATTGCCGGTGCCGATGCCCAGTATCATGTAGCCCACCTGGCTGATGGCGTGGTAGGAAAGCAGCCGCTTGTATTCGGATTGCACCAGCGCCATCATCACCGCGATGAGTATGGTGGCCGCGCCCAGCGTCATAAGCGCCAGACGCATGGACAGCGAAGAGTTCAGCGCGTAAAATTCCAGGCAGACCTTTGCCAGCAGATAAATTCCCAGCACCTTCTCAAGCGCGGCGGGCAGATAGGCCATGAAGGGGAGTTGCGCGTCCGAAGCAGCGTCCGGTATCCAGGTGTGGAAGGGCAGCGCGCCGGCCTTGGCCATCGCGCCCAGCGCCATGAATATGAACCCGGCCATCCCCCAGCCGTGTATGGCAAGCGGCGCGGCGGCGACGGATTTCATGCTCATTGTCCCGGCCAGCCAGCCGGTTATGACGACGCCGGCCATCAGGCACACATCGCCCGCGCCGTTGATAATCAGCGCCTTCATGGCGGTGGCCTTGCATTCGTTGTTTTCCCGCGCCAGCGCCAGGAACAGATACAGCGTAACCAGCAGCCCTTCCCAGAAAAACAGCATCAGCACCAGATTTTCCGCCAGAATTGCGCCGTTGGCGAAACCCAGCGTGATAAGGAAAGAGAAGTAATACCAGTCCCTCGCCGGCTTGTCTTCCATGAACTTCCAGGAATACCGCGAGACCAGAAGCGCAAAACCGTTGACCGCGCACAAAGCCAGCGAGGCCAGCGGATAAATCCGCATGGAGAAATCAAAGCCGAAGCCGGCCCACGGCAGGGTGTAGAGCATGTCCTTGCCGAACAGCAGCACCGACGCGACAAGGCAGACGAGGCTGACCAGTATGGCCACCGCGTCGCCCACCCGGCGCAGCTTGCCGGCAAAAGACATCGCCAGAGGCGCGGCGGCCAGCGGCAGGAAAATGGCCAGCAGCATCAGCGTCATCTCGACACCCCCGGCAGCACGGACGCCGCTGCCCGTATGCTGGAGCCGAAACCCATTTCAAGGCACATGGTCTGCGCGTAATGCGCGGGATAATAGATGAATATGCCCAGCAGCAGCGACGCCACGCCCAGCGCCGTTACGCTGGCAAGCATCTGGGGCGCGGCCTCGTGGCCGCGGTTTTCGGCGGGGCGCTGCGTTCCCATGAACACGGCGTAGAAAAGGCGCAGCAGGTAAATTATGGTCAGCACCGCACCGAAGACGAACATCATCAGTATTTCGGGATGGCCGAATGCCGCCGCCCCGCGCAGCACCATGAGTTTGCAGAAGAACCCGCCGAAAGGCGGTATGCCCATCACCGAAAAAGCGCACAGCCCGAACGCCACCGCCGTAACCGGCATGGTTTTGAACAGGCCGCCCATCTTGGTGATGTCCTTGGTGTGGGCCTTGTGCTCTATTATTCCGGCACACAGGAACAGCCCGGCCTTGGCCACGCCGTGCATCAGAATGTAGAGGGCCGCGCCGCCTATGCCCACATCGTTCATCACCGCAAAGCCCAGGAAAATAAACCCTATCTGGCTGATGGTGGAATAGGCGATGATGCGCTTTATATCGGTTTCCACCAGCGCGGCGCCGGCGGATATTATGGTGCTGGCGCCCGCGACATAGAGTATGCACATGCTCCACACCGGGTCCATCGGCGAGGTGGCGCAGAAAATCCGGGCGAACGCATACACGCCGATTTTGACCAGCACCGCCGCATGCAGCAGCGCGGTTACGGGAGAGGGAGCCACGCCGGCGTCCGGCAGCCAGGTGGAAAACGGCAAAGTCGCGGATTTTGAGAAAATGCCCAGCATCAGCATCAGCACCGCGAAATCCGGCAGCATCTGGCCCCTCAGGTGGCCCAGGTCCACCGTGCCGTTATAGGCGTATATGGCCGCTATGCCCAGCAGCATGCACAGCGCGCCGAAAACCGTGACCAGGAAAGTCTTGTTCGCCTTGAGCAGTTCTTTTTCGCCCCGGTAATACCCAACCAGCCGCCAGCTGCATACGGCGGTTATCTCCCAGAAAACAAACATCCATATAAGGTTCTGCGAGAACACCAGCCCCATCATGGAACCCAGGAACAGCGTAACCATGGAGTAGTATTCCGCATGGCCGCGCGACTCGGTGATATAGCCGTTGGAGTAGTAGATGATAACCGCGCTTATGGAAGAGGACACCACCGCCGCGAATGCCGCCAGATAATCCGAATACAGCGTCAGCCCGAAGCCCATCGGAAACGTAATACTATAGGAGATGCTCTCCCCGTGCGAGGCGGCGACCAGCAGCCTGCACGCGGCCAGGACAGTGATGACGCCCAGCAGCAGCGAAAGCAACTTTTCGCGTTTGGGGGCAATCCGGGCCGCCACGGGAACAAGCACCGCGCCGAACACCGGAACCGCAACCACAGCCGCAATCCAGAACGAAGATGTCATTTTCAAAATTCTACATAATTACGCGCATAAATCAAAATTCCCACCGTAAAGCCATGAGGTTTTTACATCCGGTTTTGAAAAATCCAACAAAAAAGTCCGGGAAACATGCGGTCAATTCCGGCAGCCGTCCGGGCGGGCGTGTAGGCTAATTTCTGACATTTGGCGGGGATATTTCCCGCTGGCGGGATTTGCGTTCGAGAGCAATCCTAATTCAGAAGGGGGACACTCTATGGGCAGTTCCGGGAAAGGAAAAAAAAGAGGGACAGGCCCGGCGGCGGTGGCCGGCCCTGCCGCGAAACAGCCGCCCTCCTGGCTGGAATCCGTGGATTACTTCAAGTTTCTGGACACTTCCACCACTGTCGGAGTCGGCATTATTGATTTGGAGGGGCGGTTTGTCTATGTAAACAAACGCTGGGCCGAGCTGCTCGGCTACAGCGAGGAGGAAATGCTCGCCCGGACCGCGTTAAGCATCACCCATCCCGGCGATATCCCAGAAACTTCAGCCAAGCATAAAGAACTGTTTTCCGGCAGGCTAAAAAATTACAGGTTAGAGAAACGTTTGTTGCGCAAGGACGGCGGCGTCGTATGGGCCAATCTTTTTGTCTCCGTGCTTTGCGGCAGCGACGGCAGGCCGGTTGGCGTTATGGGATTATTTTCCGATATAACCGACATGAAGACGGCAAAGCTCCGGATTCAGGAAAGCGAAAGGAAATACCGCGCGATATACGAAAGCTCCGCCGACGCGGTGATGCTGCTGATGCCGGGCAATAAATTCGCGGGCGGCAATGCGGCGACCATAAAGATGTTCGGCTGCCGCGACGAAAACGAATTCACCGGGCAGACCCCGTCCTCGCTGTCCCCGGAATACCAGCCCGACGGGCAGCTTTCCGCGGTCAAAGCGCGGAACACGATGGAACTGGCGCTGCGCGAAGGCTCGCATTTCTTTGAGTGGACGCACAAAACTATTGACGGGCGGATATTCCCGGCCACCGTGCTTCTGACGCGCGTGGAAATAGGCGGCAAAACGCTGCTTCAGGCCACGGTGCGCGATATAACGGAGCAGAAAAGGGCCGAGGCCACCATAAGGGAATACGGGCAGCGGCTGGCTGTTACGCTGCATTCCATAGCCGATGCGGTGGTGTCTGCGGACCCGGACGGGCATATCATCATGATGAATGCTGTTGCCGGGAAGCTCACCGGCTGGGCGGAAAAGGAGGCGGCGGGCCGCCATATCGGCGAGGTTTTCCGCATAATAGACGAAAAAAGCCTCAAGGAATGCGACAGCCCTTTCAACACCGTGCTGCGCAGCGGACAGGCCATAACCGCCGCCAACCATGCCGTGCTTGTAGGGCGCGACGGCCACGGGACAGCCATATCCTACAGCTGCGCCCCGATTTTGAATCTTGAAAACGGAATAATGGGCGCGGTGCTGGTGTTCCGCGATGTTACGGAGGAGCGCCGGCGGCAGGATATAAACGAAAAATTCCGGGTGATGACCGAGATAACCAGCGACTGGCTCTGGGAAACCGATGCCGGCGGCTTTTTCCTCTATTCCAGCCCCAAGGCGCAGAATATCCTGGGGTACGAGCCGGGCGAGCTGCCGGGAAAGAATCTGTTCGGCCTGATGCCTTCCGGCGAGGCGGAACGTTTCAGGGCGCTGGTGGAACGGCATATCCTGTGCCAGAGGGAGCCGCTCATTCTGCTGGAAACAATCCTTCTTCACAAAGACGGACACGCGGTGCATGTGGAAACCAGCACCGTCCCCATTATCGCCGAAAACGGCGGGCCGCGCGGCTATCGCGGCATTATGCGCGACATCACCGAACGCAGAAAAAAAGACGAAATAATGCGTATGCTGGAAGTGGACAAGCGCACCATGGAGGCCGCCACAAAGGCCAAGTCGGCTTTTCTGGCCAACATGAGCCACGAGCTGCGCACGCCGCTCAACATCATCATAGCCAGCAGCAGCGCGCTGGCAACGAATATGTTCGGCGCCCTCGGGGAAAAACAGGCGGAGTACGTGAATTATATCCACACGAGCGGCAAGCATCTGCTGAGCCTGATAAACGACATTCTTGACCTGACTAAAATTGAATCCGGCAAAATGCTTCTGCAGCCGGCCTCATTCAATATATGGAATTCAATAGGCGCGACGGTTGACCTGCTAAAAGAGCAGATGGCCTGCTCCGGGATACATTTCGAGCAGCATTTATCGCTGTCCCGCAACGCCGAAATAACGGCTGACGAGCGCAAAATCCGGCAGATAATCATAAACCTGCTGTCCAACGCGATAAAATTCACGCCGCGCGGGGGCACTGTCGCGCTTGAGGCGCGCATGGCGTCTTCCGACGAGCTGGACGGAATGCGGGCCGTACGCTTGCCGGACGAGCCTCTGCCCGCCGTCAATTCCGCCCGGTATCTGCTCGTCAGCGTCAGGGACACCGGCATTGGAATCGCCCGGGAGGATATGGGCAGGCTGTTCAAGCCGTTTGCCCAGGTGGAGGCCAACGCGGCGCGCAACTATGAGGGGAGCGGCCTCGGCCTTGTGATGGTTAAAAAGCTGGTGGAGCTGCACAACGGCAGGCTTTTCGCGGAAAGCGAAAAAGGGAAAGGCAGCGTGTTTTCCTTCGCCCTGCCGGCGGATACGCCAGCGCCCGGTTAGGCCGAAATACCGCTTCCTGCCGCCCTAACAACATCATCCGGCGCAGCGCGCAGCCCATGCGGTTTTATAGCCGGTCTTTTCAGGAATCCCCAGCGTAAAAGTGCTAAACTTGCAGCATGGGCCAGCTTTTCAAAGCCTACTTGTCCGAAATTGCCGCAGCACATGAAACCGGCAGCGCGACCGAGCATACTTACCGCCCCGCGCTGAAAAATCTGCTTGAGGCTTTTTCCGCCGGAACAACCGCCATAAACGAGCCGAAACGGATAAGTTGCGGCGCGCCGGATTATATAGTCGTCCGGGGCGAAATCCCCCTCGGATTTATTGAAGCCAAAGATATCGGTGTTTCGCTTGAAGAGACTGAAAACAGCGAGCAACTCAAACGCTACCGCGACAGTCTTGCCAATCTCGTTCTCACCGATTATCTGGAATTCCGCTGGTACATCGGCGGGGAAATGCGCCTTTGCGCGCGCGTCGCCAATATCCAGAGCGGCAAACTGCGCGCGGACGCAGCCGGCATTGAACGGCTTAAAGAGCTGCTGGACCGGTTTTTCAGCGAGAATATCCCCGTCATATCCACGCCCGGAGAGCTTGCCGGCCGCATGGCGGCTTTGGCGCGGCTTATCCGCGACATTATCAGCCGGACCTTGGCGGAGGAGGGCGAGCGCGGCTCGCTGCATGACCAGTTGGACGCCTTCCGCAAAATTCTGATGCACGACCTGACGGCGGCGCAGTTTGCCGACATGTACGCCCAAACCATCTGCTACGGCCTGTTCGCCGCGCGGTGCAACGGCGCGGAGCCGCATTTTGACAGAAAAAATGCGACTCATGATCTACCCAAAACCAACCCGTTTCTGCGCCGGATGTTCGGCCATATCGCCGGGCCGGAGTTGGACGAGCGCATAGTCTGGGCGGTTGACAGCCTTGCCGAACTGCTCAACCGCGCCGACATTGCCGCCGTCCTAAAAGATTTTGGCCGCGCCACATTACAGCAGGACCCCGTTGTTCACTTCTATGAGACCTTTCTCGCCGCTTACGACCCGCAAATGCGCGAATCGCGCGGCGTTTATTACACGCCGGAGCCGGTGGTCTCCTATATCGTGCGCAGCGTTGACGAGATTCTGAAAAGCGATTTCAAATTGCCCAAAGGCCTGGCGGATTCATCCCGAATAAGCGGCAAGGGCAAAGAAAATTCCGGTATGCACCGTGTTCAGATTCTGGACCCCGCCGCCGGAACCGGCACATTTCTGCATCAGGTTGCGGCGCATATCCATGAAACCATGTCCGGCAACAAAGGCTTGTGGGCCGGGTATGTCAGCGAAGACCTTTTGCCGCGTTTGTACGGGTTTGAACTGCTGATGGCGCCCTACGCTGTCGCGCACATGAAGCTCGGGCTTTTGCTGAGCGGGACCGGCTACGATTTCAAAAGCGAGGAACGGCTGCGCGTTTATCTCACCAACACATTGGAAGAGGCGCATGAGCATACCGGCCTGCCGCTGTTCACGCAGTGGCTGGCGGAAGAAGCCAACAGCGCAAGCTCCATCAAAAAGGATGCGCCGATAATGGTGGTGCTTGGCAACCCGCCGTATTCGGGCCATTCCGCGAATACGGGCGAGTGGATTAAGAGACTGCTGAACGGCTTTGACACGCTGACAAAGCGGGACACCGAAAATTACTTTATGGCCGACGGCAAACCGCTGGGCGAGCGAAACCCGAAATGGCTAAACGACGATTACGTAAAATTCATCCGCTTCGCCCAATGGCGGATAGAGCAGACCGGCTATGGCGTGCTGGCTTTTGTTACCAATCACGGCTATCTGGATAACCCGACGTTTCGCGGAATGCGCCAAAGCCTGATGAAAACTTTTGACGATATTTATATCCTTGACCTGCACGGCAACAGCAAGAAAAAAGAGAAAGCCGCCGACGGCGGCAAGGACGAGAATGTTTTTGATATTCAGCAGGGCGTGGCAATCGGCATTTTCGTAAAGCGCGCCGGAAAACATGACAAAGACGCGCAGGTGCGCCATGCAGGGCTTTCCGGCCTGCGCGAAGGCAAATACGAAATCCTGTCGGAGACGGATTGCGTCTCCACCAAATGGAAAACTCTTAAACCGCAATCGCCGCATTATCTTTTCATCCCGCAGGACAACAGGCTCAAAGCCGAGTACGAGCAAGGCTGGAAAATCAACGAGATAATGCCGGTAAACAGCGTCGGGATTGTTACCGCGCGCGACGCGCTCACCATTCATTTAGACCGCGCGGAAGCATGGCACGTCGTCAACGATTTCGCCAATCTGCCGCCTGAAACCGCCCGCGAAAAATACGGGCTTGGCGATGACGCGCGGGACTGGAAAGTGGCGCTTGCGCAAGCGGATTTGAAAGCGCCCCCTCTCTCCGAGGATAAGCTGGTTCCGATACTCTATCGCCCATTTGATGTGCGGCATACCTATTACACCGGCAATTCGCGCGGCTTCCATTGCATGCCGCGCGGCGAAGTAATGCGCCATATGCTGGCGGGGAAAAATTTGGCTATCATTGCACGGCGTCAAATGATTGGGGAACTGATGTCGTATTTTTACGCAAGCAATTCCTTAATATCAGACGGTGTTATCAGGTCAGACAACAAAGGCGGCGAATCATTGTTTCCCCTCTATCTTTACCAGACGGCTGATACCGCCGATTTGTTTGAGCAGGCGGACTCCGGCGAACGCCGCCCCAACCTGTCTCCCGAATTTATCAAAGAATTTGCAGAACGGCTGAAACTTTCGTTTATTCAGGACGGCAAGGGCGATTTGAAAACCACATTCGGACCGGAGGATATTTTCCATTACGGCTATACGGTGTTCTATTCCCCCGAATACCGCCGCCGTTACGCCCAATTCCTGAAAATGGATTTCCCCCGCCTGCCGCTCACAACCGACATAAAATTATTCAGAAAGTTATGCGCTATCGGAGAGGAACTTGTCAGTCTGCACCTCATGGAAAATTTGCCGGCCCCGAAGGCCCGCTACCCCGAAACCGGCGACAATCTGGTTGAGAATGTCCGCTACACCGAGCCGTCCGGCAAAACGCCGGGCCGAGTGTATATCAACGCGAAACAGTATTTTGAAAATGTCCCTCCGCAAGTCTGGAACTACCAAATCGGCGGCTATCAGGTCTGCAACAAATGGCTGAAAGACCGCAAATCCCGCAAACTCTCCTACGACGACCTGACCCGCTACATGTCCATAACCGCCGCCCTTTCCCAAACCATAACCCTACAATCCGAAATAGACCAATCCATCAACGCTTGGCCGATGGGATAAGACGTTATGCAAATATCGTCAGACACTTTATTGGCTTATCTTGCAGGAATACTTACCGCAACAAGCGGCGCATATCTTGCGGATAAATACACCGACCGCAGACGCGAGAAGGAATTGAAAGCAAAAGCAGATGATGAATTCCGCCAAATTGCTGCACGCATGCCCAATCTGATAAAGAAGATGCAGAGTGATTTGGCAAAACCTGAATTTCGGATGATCCGCAGCTTTTTTGTGTTGCCAAACCGCAACGTTGTATTCGGCTTTGGTAGTAAGAAGGACATCATCTACTACGAAAGCGAGCATGAAGATTTAATGCATGCAGTCAGATTGCTTGAAGATAACGGCTATATCACAAACGTCGCAGATACAAATACCCCCCGTTATTGGATGACTGAACATTTCGTCAAATATGTGCGCGAGTTTGACGGCGCAAATATTCCACAAATTTAGCTGCATTGACGACGATTGGCGCAAGCGGTATAATCGTAATGGACTTGACGACGAAAGACGGGATGATAAACAGCACGAATTTATGACAGTATTTTTGAGAGAGAAAGAAATAGACGAGCTGGTCCGCGAACCCAAAAAAGTTCCTGCGGATATTTGTGATTTAAGTAAAATGAGTTTGCGTGGGTGCAACAGTTACAGGCAGGTGGAACTACCGCGCGCTGATGGAAGCAGATTTATAATTCGGTTGCGGCTTTCAAGTCTTGACAGAACAAATTTTTCGGTTATCCTATCCTATGGGCCTCCCAAGTCTAATGAGGATATAAAGCTCATCAGATGCAATGGCAAACACACGCATACCAACAGACTTGAAGGAGAAACTTTTATCGGATTTCACATTCATCGCGCCACAGAGCGGTATCAATCGTCTGGTCCCCGATCGGAAGGGTATGCGGAGATTACGGATAAATATACGTCGTTGCATGGGGCAATAGAATGCCTGTGCGATTTGTGCAATATATCGCAAGAAAACGACGACACTCGGCCATGGTTGCCGTTAGGGGGCAGGGATGAATAAAGATTCTATCGAAAAGCTTCTCAGGGATAAGGCGGGAGCCTCCGTTCGGCTAATGCAGGAAGGCCTCAATAGATACCACGTGGTGACTCCCTTCCAGTTTGACGATGGAGACCATTTGAGGGTGATTCTGTCCCAAAAAGGGAACAAATGGCGCTTTTCCGATGAGGGAGACACATATTTACACTTGAGTTATGATATCTCACACCAAGAGTTAGGGAAAGGCACTCGCGCAAAGGTAATAGCTAATGTGGTTGCAACTTATGGTATGCAAGACAATGAGAGCGAGTTAATTCTAGAAACCACAGAAGAAAATATTGGCGATGCGTTGTTCTCTTTTTTGCAAGGACTGACTAGAATTACAGATGTATCCTTTTTATCCAGAGAAATGGTGCGTTCGACATTTATGGAAGATTTTAACCGATGTATATCAGAAATCATTCCCGCCGAGCGGGCTAAATTCGGTTATAGTTTTCCCGAAAAGGACCCGCAAAAAAAATATGCGATAGATTGTTATGTCAATGGCATGGCGAAACCGTTGCTTATCTATGGAATCAACAATACAGAAAAATGCCACATTGCGCAAATAAATCTGCTTACCTTTGAAAAGTGGGGGGTGTCTTTCCGTTCGGTTGCAATATTTGAGGATCAAGAGAATATAAATCGTCGTACACTTGCGAAATTCAGCGATGTTGTAGAAAAGCAGTTTTCATCGTTATCGGAAACAGCGTCTCGTGACCGCATAAACAAATACTTACAGGAAGCAATCTCTGGCAAATAGTCCTATCCGTGAACCCAAAGCAATTGTATGGGTTGCGAATGTCGCAATCACAGGAAGGTTGGGGGCGCGGGAAATTTTGTAGAATTTCCACGATGGATTTTGCGGGAATTCAGGAAAAACTGCGGGCGAATTTCGCGGGCAGGGTTCTGCTCTGGGTGCTGTCGCTTTTCTACCGGGCGGGGGTGGCGGCGCGCAAGGCTGCCTACGACGCGGGGTTCATGAAATCCTTTTCCGTCAACGCGCGGGTGGTGTGTTTTGGCAATATCACAACGGGCGGCACGGGCAAGACCACCGCCGTGATGCTGGCCGCCCGCGAACTGGCCGCCGCGGGGCTGCGCCCCGCGATAATCACGCGGGGCTACAAGCGCGCAGCGGACAAGGATGTGGTGGTGATTTTGTCCTCCCGGCATTCGGCATCGTGGCGCGAGGCGGGAGACGAAGCCTACATGATGTTTGAAGCGCTGCGCGACTGCGACGTGCCCGTCGTGGTCTGCCCGGACCGGGTGAAGGCCGCCCGCGCCGCCGTGGACGAATTCAAAAGCCCCGTGCTGCTGATGGACGACGGCTTCCAGCATTTCCGCCTCAACCGCGACATGGACGTGGCGCTGCTGGACGCGCGCGACCCGTTCGGCGGCAATTCGCTGCTGCCGCTGGGCCGGCTGCGGGAGCCTAAATCCGCGCTCGGGCGCGCCGGGCTTATTCTGATTACCCATGCCGACCTGGCCTCGCCGGAGCGGCTGGCGGCGGCCAAAGGCCTGGCCGGGCTTTGCAACAGCGCCGCGCCGCTGGCGGAAGCCGTCCACGAGCCGGAGTATTACCTTGACGTCCGCAACGCGCGCAAAGTCCCGCTGGATTCCATAAAGGGAGAGGCCACCGCGCTTTCCGCGGTGGGCGACCCGCAGTCTTTTGAGGACACTCTGCGCAAACTGGGGCTGGAGCTTACCCAGAAATGGCGCTATCCCGACCATCATCCCTACACCCTGGCCGAACTGGCGGACGCCTCCCGGCTGTGCGGCGGCAGGCCGCTTATAACGACATACAAGGATTTCACGCGCTTCCCGGAGAACTGGCGGGACGCGCTGGACGGGGGAGTTTACATCCTCTCAATTCATATGCGCATACGCGGAAGGGACGGGATTGAAAACTGGCGCAAAGCCATACACCCCGCCCTTGCCGCCGCGCAACCGGAGAAACCATGCAAACCATACAGGAAACCGGCGAGAAAAGCTGGCTGACAACCTATAAAAGCAAGCTGATTTCCGCCGATGACGCCGCGGGCCTCATACAATCCGATTACGACGTGATAGTGGCGCAGTGCGCCTCGGAGCCGCAGGGGTGCATGTCCCGGTTCCATCTCGCGGCGGAGAGGGTGGAGAACGTGCACGTTTTTTCGGTGCTGACGCTCAAGCCCTACGAATTCTACATGAACCCCGCCATGAAAGGCCGTTTTGAGCTGTGCAGCTGGTTCCACGCGCCCGGCTCGCGCCAGGCGATAGCGGCGGGGACGGGAACGGTTACTTTCGTGCCCAATATGCTGCACCGCGCCGCGCTGGACCGCATCCACGCACACAAGCCGAACATGCTGTTTGGCACCTGCACCCCGCCGGACAAGCACGGCTTCGTGTCGCTTTCGCTGGGCGTTACTTACGAGCGAGACGTAATGGAGGCCGCCGATATTGTCATTTTGGAGGTCAACAAAAACCTGCCCCGCACCTTCGGCGACACCGCCGTTCACGTAAGCGAGGTTGATTATTTCGTGGAATGCGGCCACGCCGTGCCGGAGCTGCCCTCCCCCGTCCCGTCGGACAAGGACATGCTCATCGGCAACCATATCGCCGAACTGGTGGACGACGGCGCCACCATACAGCTTGGCATAGGCGGCATACCCAACGCCGCCGCGCTGGCGCTGCGCGCCAAAAAGGACCTGGGCGTCCACACGGAAATGCTGGTGGATTCGGTGATGGAGCTTTATCATCAGGGCGCGGTTACAAACGCGCGCAAGTCGCTGGCGCGGGGCAAATTCGTGTGCACTTTCGCGATGGGCTCGCGCAAGCTTTACGACTGGCTGGACGACAATCCGGCAGTGGAGTTCAGGCGCGGCTCCTGGGTCAACGACCCGGCGGTAATCCGCCAGAATTCGCGCATGGTTTCAATAAACACCTGCCTGATGGTGGATTTCACCGGCCAGGTGGCAAGCGAATCAATCGGCACCAGCCAGTATTCCGGCACCGGCGGCCAGACCGACACCGCCGTGGGCGCAAAAGAGGCTTATGACGGGCTGGGTAAATCGGTAATCGCGTGCTACTCCACGGCGAAAAACAACACCGTCAGCACCATAGTGCCGGTGCTGCCCGAGGGCACGGCCGTAACGCTGCACCGCAGCAATTGCGACCATATAGTAACCGAGCATGGCATCGCCTACATGCGGGGCCGCACGGTGCGGGAGCGGACGCTTAACCTGATAAGCGTCGCCCACCCGGATTTCCGCGCCGGCCTGCGCGAAAAAGCCGGAAAAATGGGGTATATCTAGCCTAAAGTTTCAGGCTGGTTTTCCCGGCAGCGGGCGGAGGTATTTGCCGGTCCACGAATCCGGGGCCTTTGCGATTTTCTCCGGCGGGCCGGCGGCCACTATATGCCCGCCCTTGTCGCCGCCTTCGGGCCCCAGGTCTATAATCCAGTCCGCCGTCCTGATGACGTCCAGATTGTGCTCTATGATGACAACGGTGTTGCCATGGCTTACCAGCCGGTGCAGCACCGAAAGCAGCTTTTCTATGTCGGCGAAATGCAGGCCGGTGGTAGGCTCGTCCAGAATGTATAAGGTGCTGCCGGTGGCGCGGCGGCGCAGCTCGGAGGCCAGCTTGACGCGCTGCGCCTCGCCGCCGGAGAGGGTGGTTGCGCTCTGGCCCAGCTTGATGTATCCCAGCCCCACATCCTCCAGCGTTTGCAGCGTGGTTTTTATGTGCGGCAGCGGCTCAAAGAGCTTCAGGCATTCCGAGACGCTGGAATCCAGCACGTCGGCTATGCTTTTGCCCTTGTAATGGACCTGCAAAGTCTCCTCGTTGAAACGGCGCCCGTTGCATTCCTCGCAACGGACATAGACGTCCGGCAGGAACTGCATTTGAATACGCAGTATGCCGTCGCCCTCGCATTTCTCGCAGCGTCCGCCTTTTACGTTGAAGGAAAACCGCCCCGGCTTGTAGCCGCGCCGTTTGGCCTCCGGCAGCTGGCTGAAAATGTCGCGTATGCCGGAAAAAACGCCCGTATAAGTCGCCGGATTTGAGCGCGGAGTGCGGCCTATGGGCGACTGGTCCACTATGATGACCTTGTTGATTTTCTCCGTGCCGGAAAGCGATTTGTGCGCGCCCGCAGCCTCTTTGGCGCCGTAGATTTTTTTTGCCAGCGCCTTGTATAAAACTTCGTGCACCAGCGTTGACTTGCCCGAGCCGGACACCCCCGACACGCACACAAACATCCCCAGCGGGATTTTGACGTCTATATCCTTGAGGTTGAACTGGCTTGCCCCTTTTATTTCCAGCCAGCCGGACGGCGATTTCACCGGCGGGAAGGCGCGTTTTATAACGGCCTCGCCGCGCAGGTATTTCCCGGTCAGCGAAGCGGGATTTTTAAGAATCTGCTCCACCGTTCCCTGCGCGGTTATATACCCGCCATGCTCGCCCGCGCCGGGGCCCAAATCCACCACCCAGTCGGCGGAGCGTATGGTTTCCTCGTCATGCTCCACTATAACCAGGGTGTTGCCCATGTCGCGCAACGATTTTAAGGTGGACAGCAGCCTTTCGTTGTCGCGGGAGTGGAGGCCTATGGTCGGCTCGTCCAACACGTATAAAACGCCGGTCAGGCCGGAGCCGATTTGCGTGGCCAGATGTATTCGCTGCGCCTCGCCGCCGGAAAGGGTTTCCGAGCGGCGGTCCAGCGTCAGGTAATTCAATCCCACGGCGGACAGGAAACCCAGCCGGGCGTTTATTTCCCGCAGAATCTGCCGGGCGATTACAAGCTCTTTTTCGGTCAGCGAAAGGCTTTTGGCGAAAGCCAGCGCCCGGTCAACCGGCAGCGCGGCGATTTCCGAGATATTTTTGCCCGCCACCAGCACCGCCAGCGCCTCCGGCTTTAGGCGCGCGCCCTTGCAGGCAGGGCAGGTAACCTCGCGCATATAGCGGCTGAAAATCTCCTCCCGCACATACGCGCTTTCCGATTCGGTGTAGCGGCGCATGAGGTTGTTGACTATCCCCTCAAACGCGCTGTCCTTGCCCGCCCAGTGCACGCGGTATGCGCCGCCGCCGTAAAGCAGCAGTTTGCGCTGCTCGGGCCGGAGGCTGCGCCAGGGTTTGTCGGTCGGGATGTTGTTGCGCAAGCAAACGTCGCCCACAATCTCCATGTAATAGGACGACCAGGAATTTTTCCAGCGGTTGCTTTTGGTGGTAACGGGGCTGGACCAGGCGGCGATGGCCCCGCCTGCTATGGAAAGCGCCGGGGCCGGCACCACCAGTTCCTCGTCCACCACGGTTTTGACGCCCAGCCCCGCGCATTCCCCGCACGCGCCGTAGGGCGAGTTGAAAGAGAAAAGCCTCGGCTCCAGCCCGGTGAAACCGGTTCCGCAGCCGGGGCAGGCGCTGGCCTCGCTGTAGGTGAAGGAATTTTTGGCCTTTATTTCCTCCGCCAGCGCGAGGCCGTTTCCGTAGCGCACGGCGGTTTCCAGCGATTCGGCAAGCCGCTCCTTTTCTTCGGGACCGGCGCGCAGCTCGTCGGCCAGCAGTTCTATGGTGTGCTTTTTGTAGCGCGAAAGTTTGGGCGGCGCGCCCAGCTCAATGATTTTGCCGTCAACCCGGGCCTTGGCGAAGCCGGATTTTTTCAGCCGCGCGAAAAGCTCCTCGTAAGTGCCGGAGCGGCCCGAAACCACGGGCGCGAAAATGTAAATGCTCTTGTCTTTGAACCGGGCCAGTATGTCTGCGGTCATGGCCTGAACCGACCACGCCTCCACCGGCCTGCCGCATTTGGGGCAATGCCTTTTGCCTATGCGCGCAAACAGCAGCCTGAAATAATCGTAAATCTCGGTTACGGTGGCCACCGTGGAGCGCGGATTGCGCGAAGGCGCGCGCTGCTCTATGGAAATCGCCGGGGAGAGGCCCTCTATATGGTCCACATCCGGCTTGTCCATCAGTTCAAGAAACTGCCGCGCGTAGGCCGAGAGGCTTTCCACATACCGCCGCTGGCCTTCGGCGTAAATGGTGTCAAAAGCCAGGCTGGATTTGCCGGAACCGGAAAGTCCGGTAATAACGATCATTTTTTCGCGCGGCAATTCCAACGTGATGTTTTTGAGGTTGTGCTGCCGCGCCCCGCGTATAAGTATCTTGTCCATTGCCTGTATTTTACCCATTTACGCGGCTGGCGGCGAGAAAAACAATGTTACTCGTAGCGCAGGGCTTCTATGGGGGAAAGTTCGGAGGCTTTCTTGGCCGGCCAGAAGCCGAACAGTATCCCGACCGAGGCCGAAAACACCGCCGACATTATCACCGACGAAGGCGAGACAATCAAAGTCCAGTTGGCGATTTTGGCCAGCGCCACAGCCGAGCCGGCGCCCAGCGCTATCCCCAGCGCCCCTCCCGAGATGGACAGCGCGGCGGCCTCTATCAGGAACTGAGTCAGTATGGCGGCGCGGCTGGCGCCGATGGCCTTGCGCAGGCCGATTTCGCGGGTGCGCTCGCTTACGCTGACCAGCATGATGTTCATTATGCCTATGCCGCCCACCACCAGCGAAATGCCGGCGATTACGCCCAGCAGCATGCTCATGGTGTTTGTGGTGGAACTGAGCATGTCGCGCAGGTCGGACATGTTCATTATCTGAAAATCGTCATCTTTGCCCGGCGGTATGCGGTGCCGCTTGCGGATGACGGAGGCCGCATAGTCTATAAGCGCATCAACCGAGGAGGCGTCTTTGGCCTCCAGCCATATCTGGTTTATGTATTTCTTGCCCAGGGAGCGTTTCATCGCCGTGTTGAGCGGGATTACTATCATATCGTTCTGGTCCCGGAAGCCGGAGGCGCCCTTGGCCGGCAGCAGGCCTATGACCTTGAAGTTCTTGCGGGCTATTTTTATTGTATGGCCCACGGGATTGTTGGCGCCGAACAGATTAGTGGCCACCGTCTGCCCGATTACGGCCACTTTCTCCATGTTCTCGTTCTCGGCGCCGGTGAAAAAGCGCCCGTAGACCGGAACGGCATTGTGCATGGCCGCATAAACCGGATACGCGCCGGTTATCTGGGTGTTGGTGTTGTTGGGGCCGAAAACGACCTGCTCGTTGTCCTGCACGTTGCCGTCGACGTTGGCGACCAGCCTTTTGTTTTCGGCGAGGACCTTTATATCCTCCGCGGTAAAGCGGCTGGCCCTTGCCCCGAAGACGCCGCCCATCCCGGAAGACCCGGGCATTATCATCACCAGGTTGGAGCCCATGGCCGAAAGCTGGTCCTCTATGGCTTTCTGCGCGCCGCGCCCCAGCGCCATCATCGCCACTATGGCCGCCACGCCGATGATGACGCCCAGCATGGTCAGGAAAGAGCGCATTTTGTTTGCCGCCATGGCGCGCAGCGCGGACATGAAATTCTCCGCCAGCTCCGCCGCCGTAAGATAGGCGGAGCCGCGCGTTGTGTGCGCGTGCTTTGTGGGCGCGGGCAGAGGCGGCGCGTCAGACCTGGTTTTATCGTCGGTAATCTGCCCGTCTTTTATGTGGATGGCGCGGCTGGCCCAGGCGGCTATGTCCGGCTCGTGGGTTACCATGATGACGGTTATGCCGGCCCTGTTGAATTCCGTAAGCATGCGCATGACCTCGTCGGCCTGGGCGGAGGCGAGGTTGCCTGTGGGCTCGTCGGCGAAAATTATCTTGGGGTTATTGACCAGCGCGCGCGCTATGGCCACGCGCTGCTGCTGCCCGCCGGAGAGCTGGTTGGGCCGGTGGTCCAGCCTGTCTTCCAGCCCCACCTGGCGCAGATGCTTTTCCGCCACGGCGCGGCGGCCCTGCGCGCGCGAGTATATCAACGGCAGCGCCACGTTGTCGCAGGCCGTCATGCGCGGCAGCAGGTTGAACTGCTGGAAAACAAAGCCTATGGTTTTGGAGCGCAGAAAAGCCGTCTCGTCGTCGCTCAAATTGAGGATGTCCCTGCCGGCGATGCTGTACTGCCCCGCCGTGGGCCTGTCCAGCAGCCCCAGTATGTGCATCAGCGTGGACTTGCCGGAGCCGGAGGGGCCCATTATGGCCACAAACTCGCCCTCCCGGATGGAGAGCGTTACGCCGCGCAGCACCTCCAGGTCCGTATCGCCCAGGCGGTAGACCTTGGTTATGCCCTTTATGTCTACAAGAGGCGCATTGCCTGTTATCACATGAACCGCCGGGCGGCCCGGTTGGCGGTTTTATTGCCCTGCTGCGCAGGCCGGGCCGGCATGAACGGATTGGTGGACGCGCCGGCGGACTGCTGGATGTGGGATGAGCGGTAGAACACCTTCTCGCCCTCCTCCGCGCCGGAGACTATTTCCACGTTGGAGCCGTCCTCTATGCCGGTTTTCACCGGCGCGGGGACCGGGTTTTCGGGCGTTCCCTTGAGCACGGTTTTGCTGCCGTCCTGGTCCTCGCTTATGGCTATGGCGGGCAGAATAATGACACCGTTTTTGCGGTTTACCATGATTTTGATGTTGGCCGTCATGCCTGATTTGAAAAACGGCGGCACGGCGTCCGGGCGGATTTTGGCGTTATAGGTGATGACGTTGCTTACATTCTTGCCTTCCTGGAGAATCTGGAAAATGAGGCCGTGAACCTTTTTCCCCGGATAGGCGTCCAGCGTTATATCGGCCCGCTGGCCGGTTTTCAGGCGGCCTATGTCGGATTCGTCCACCTGGGCGACCACTATCAGATCGTCGGAAAGCGCGTAAAGCGAGGTGTTTGTGTCTATTGTCTGGCCCTGGACCACGTTGCGCAGAATGACGGTCCCGTCCAGAGGGGAAAGCACGGGGGTGGGCTTGTAGGTGTCCTCCCACTTGGATATTTCGGCCTCGCCGCTGGCGCGGGCGGCGTCCAGTATGGCCACGCGCTCGGTGGAGCTCAGATACGCCAGAATTTGGCCGCGCTTGACCTTGTCGCCTTCCTCCGCCAGCAGCCTGTCCACCCGCCCGCCGACAGGGGAATTGACCTGCACGCGGTTGAGCGGCTCCACGTTGCCGGTGGTTTCGACGGTCTCGGTTATATTGCCCTTTTCCGCCACGGCGGAGCCGTAATGCTGCTTTTTGCCGCGATTGGCTTTCGCGTAATACCAGTATCCGCCGCCGGCCAGCGCGGCGATGATTATAAGGAAAAATATTTTCTTCATAAATTATTCTCCCAGCGGAATGCCCAGCAGGCTGTCCAGCTGCGCGCGGGCCTTGTTGACTGTCAGAAGCGAGCCCAGATAATCCTGCTCCGCCGACACCAGCGACTGCGACACATCCTCCCAGTTCTGGAAGTTGATGGTGCCGGCCAGGTATTCTATGGAGCTTTCGCCGTAGCGCTGCCGCGCGGCGGAAAGCATCTGCGCGCTTACGCCGGCGGAGTCTATGGAGTTGTCCAGCTGCGCCAGCGCGGACTGCAAATCAGACTTGGCACCCAGAAAAGCGGAGCGGTAATCCTCGCGCGTTTTTTCAAGCTGGCTGCGCGCGGAGGCAACCGTGTTTTTATGGTATGTCGGGCCGTTGGAAAACAGCGGCCAGGTCAGCGCCGCGCCCAGCGTCCACGCCCGGTTGCCCGGAAACTCCTGCTGGCCGCTCCAGTTCAGCCCGCCGTTTGCCGACAGCGAGGGGTAGAGGTCGCTTCCCGCCAGGTCAAGCTGGGCCCGGGCCGTTTCAAGCTGTTTTGCGGCGGCCATGACGGCGGGGACATTGCGCGCCGCGTCGTCTATGCTGATGCCGGATGCCGACACCGGGACCGACAGCTCCCCGCTGGAAGCCAGCGCGGAAAACTCGTCCATCCCCAGATTTTTGGCCAGGTCGCGCCGTCCGGAAATCACGGCGCGCTCGGCCTGGGCTATGGTGGCCCTGGCCTGCTCGGCCTGGGCGCGGGCGTACATCATGTTGCCCTTGCTCTGCGTGCCGCCCTGGTACTGGAGGGCCACGGTATCGGCGTTTTGGCGCCGTATGTCGTAAATCCGTTTGGCCACGTTCACGCCCGTCTGCGCGTATATCAGCGAGTTGAACGAGTTCAGCAAATTCGCCCGCGCCGCCACCGCCGCCTGATGCAGCGATATGTCGGCCTGCTCGGCGGCTTTCAACTGCACGGCGATGCCGGCGTAGGTTTTGGGATTGAACAGCGTCTGCGATATTCCCAGATTCGCGCCCCAGGAATCCGCCGGGCCGGAGCCGTAATTATTGCCGCCGCGCGAATAGGAATGCGACGCGCTCAGTGCCGGGTAAAGGTTGTTTCTGGCGGCGGAGTAGGTGAACCGCGCGGCGTCGCGCGCGTTGCGGTATGACGCCAGCGACGGATTGCTTTTAAGCGCCGCCTCCTGGCAGTCCTGCCAGGAAAGCGGCGCGCCCCCGCCGCAGAAAGCCGGCGCGCAGGCCGTCAGGACAAAAACGATTGCAAGGCGCATGTTCATTTGAGCATATCCAAAAAATGACCGGCTGGTCAATTAACGCGAACGGGGCCGCTTTTATTGCGCGCTACTCCGCGACCATGCAGTAGATTCTCTTAAGCGGCCCGGCCCCGGCCCTGCCGCCGTTGACCCAGTAGACGCCGCACAGTATCACAAGCCCGCCGAGTATGGCATAAGGCGAAAGCCGCTCCCCCAGAAACCAGGCCGCCGCGAACTGGGCGGCGAACGGCTCCGCATACAGGAAAGAGCCGGAAGACGAGGCCCCCAGCCGGCGCACGCCGGTATTCCATAAATAATACCCCAGCCCGGAGGAAAGCAGGCCCATATAGGCCAGCGCCCACCAGCCATGCGCGCTCAGGCGCGCAACCTCGCCCGCGCCGCCGCGCAGCAGCGCCACCGGCGCAAGCGCCGCAAAAGACATGGCCATATTCATATAGGTTACGCCCGTCTGCGGCACATTGCCCATGGCCGACACCAGCAGCACATACGCCGCCCAGGAAAAAGAGCCGCCCAGAAAAACCAGGTCGCCCGTGCCGGTGGGGATTACCGCCCCGCCCGCGTCCCTCTGGGACGAGAAAATAACCATCAGCGTTCCCGCAAAACCCACGGCAAAGCCCAGCCAGCGCAGGCGGCCTATCCTCTCTCCCAGAAACAGCGCCGACATCGCCGCTATCACCACCGGCCCGAACCCCATCAGCCAGCCCGCATGGTTGGCGCTGGTGCGCGTCAGCGCCCAGGCCTGAAGCAATTGCGTAGCCAGCACGCCGGAGAGGCCGCAGGCGGCAAGCAGCAGCCATTCCCGCGCGGAGAGCTTTTTAAGCCAGCCCAGCGGCCCGCTCAGGAAAAACATCACCGCCGCGCCCAGCAGGCAGCGCATTGCTATAAGGGTTACGGGGGACAATTCGCTTACCAGCGTTTTGGTGAAAGCCAGCGACGCGCCCCATATGGAGGCCGCCGCCAGCATCATGGCGTAAACCCGCCAATTCCCAGGCGGGGGAATCATTTGCGCCGCTTCTCGGATTCCTTGATTTTTTTCCACTGGACCAGCACCTGCCTGGCGGTTTTGAGCTTTTTGCCGCCGAAAACATGCGGATGGCGGCGCACCAACTTGCCGCAAATGCCGCGCACCACATCGTTGAGGTCAAACCTGCCGGCGCGGCGGGCAAGCTCGGCGTGAAAGACCACCTGAAGCAGCAGGTCGCCCAGTTCCTCCTCCAGATTGGCCCAGTCTTTCTTTTTGACGGCAAGTTCCACCTCGCGCGCCTCGGAGTGCATGTGCCTGATGAGCGTCCTGTGGCTCTGCTTGCGGTCCCAGGGGCAGCCTTCGGGGGAGAGAAGTTTCTCCATAATCCCCGCCAGCTTTACAAAAGAAGCTCCGCATGCGCGTTTCATGTTTCCTCCAATCGGGTAAATATATACAATTTTACTATGTTAAGAACCTGTTTTCAGTTGCTGGCGGCGGCGCTGCTTTTTTCCGTCCGCGCGAACGCGCAGGACGGCTATGTGGTCAAGACCGATTCCGCGACGGTGTATCTGGACATAACCGCCTCCTCGCAGGCCGCGCGCGCGGGCGCGCGCTTTGCCGTATACGAGGAAGGCGGGGAACTGGTCAATCCCGTTACAAAACAGTCCCTGGGCAGGACGCATGACAATGTCGCCTCCGGCGAGATAACGGAGACTCATCCCAAATACGCCGTCGGGACGCTGCTAACCGGCATCGGCGCGGCAAAACCGGGCCAGTTCTTTGAGTGGGCCGCGCAGGCCGCCCCGCCCGCGCCGGCGGCGCAGCCCTCCGGGCGGGAGAAAGTAATCTGGAAATCCCCGGCGCTGGACTGCGAGGCGGTCTCCCTCGCGCTGGGAGATTTTGACGGCTCCGGAGAGGAGGTTGCCGTCGCCTCCGAAAGCGAGGTCGCGGTATACGGCTTTTCCGGCGGTTTTGCGCGGAAATACTCGTGGCGGCCCGGCGGGCTTTACCGCATAATAACGGTTGACGCAGCGGATATCAGGGGCGCGGGCAGGCCGCAATTATTCGTATCGGTTTACGACAATTCGTCCGGCGCGTATCAGACCGCCGCGCTGGAAATATCCGGCGGCGAACTTAAAAAAAGCACGGTAACGGGCTGGCTGTCGCGCTCGGTTGCGCTGCCTTCCGGGGAAAGACGGCTTTACGGCCAGCAGTTTTACAATTCCGGCGAGTTCAGGGCGTCCTCCGTGCGCCGGGTGGAGTTTCGCGGCGGCGAATTCGCGCTTTCATCCGCGCGGACGGACATCCCCCGTTTTGACACCGTCTACGGCTTCAACGTGCTGGAAGACAGCGGACAGGCCCATGCGCTGGTGATGACTGCGGATTCGGGCCGGCTGCGCGCCCAGTTCGCGCAAAGAAAAAATTACGCGGAAACCGACGCCCTGTTCGGCAAGACGCCCAATGTGCTCAGGACGCAGGGCGGTTTGCTCAAATTCTATCCGCGCGTGGCGGCGTCCGGCAGCATGTTCTATGCCGTGGCCAATATCCCGCGCGACGGCCTGCTGTCGGAGACATTCTCCCATTACAAGGACGCAAAACTCATGGCCCTGCGCTGGACCGGCAGCGCCTTTGAACCCGCCGGCGAAACCCCGCTGGACGGCTATGCCTGCGACATTGAAAGCGGCTCCGTGCCGGGCATAGGGGCCGGGGTGCTGGCCGCCGTGGTGGGCACGGACGGCAAAACCACAATCAAACTGGTCTCTTACTGACATGCCGTCCGCCCTGCAACTGCGGTTGAAAACGCGCCCGGCGGTCGCGCTGGCGGCGCTGCTTTGCGCCGCGCCCGCGGCGGCGCGGTCTTTGCCGCCGATGGAGAGCGACACCGCCGTTTTCCGCGCGCGGACCCGCGCGCCCGCAACGCCGCAGAACGCCGGCAGAGAGGCCGGATTGCTGGTGCTTTCCCCGGAAAGCGGAGCGGGCTGGCAGCGGCAGCTTGGCCGGGCCTGCGCGCCGCTGGGCAGGAAAATGCCGGTGGAAACAGTATTCGGCGCGGCGGATTTGCGCGCGCTTTCGCCCGCGCTGCGGCGGCTGGCCGCGGCGGGAGTCAGAAAAATAATAGCGGTGCCCGCGTTCCTGCCGCCGGATTCGCCGGAGCTGGAGCAGAGCCGCTTCCTGCTGGGCCTTGCGGAAAATCCCAGCGCGCCGTATACGAAGAAACTGAACGCGGGCCGCCTCCCGCGCCGGGCAGAGCGCGCACGCAACGAAATTCCCGTAGTGATGACGCAGGGGCTGGACAAAAGCGATATGCTGTTTTCCGCGCTGCTGGCTCCGGCGTCGGCTTTCGCGGCGGTTTCGCCGGGGGCCGCGGCGCTGGTTGTTGTCGCCGCCGAGCCGGACGACCCCGGCGAGGCGCGCGCGCTGCTGTCATGCCTTGCCTCCGCGGCGGACGCCGCCGCGCGCAAGGCCGGTATTAAAAAGTCGCGCGCCGCGCTGCTCTTTGCCGGCAACAGCAGGGCAGGGGCCGCTTTCGGGCGGATGGGCGGCTCCGCGCCGGCAAAGCTGTCCCCCCCCGCTCCGGCGGGCGAACGCGCCCGGCGCAGCCGCGCGGAACTGCTGAAGGCCGTGCGCGAATTATCGGCGGGGGCCAGAACTCTTGTTCTCGGCTATTCACCTGATGCGGGGGAATTAGATAGAATCACCGGGGAGATACTTGCGGGCGCGTTTTACACCCGGGGCGGGACAGTCTCCCTGCCGGAAAAGGGTTTGCAGTCCTGGCTTGAGCAGATGCACCGCGCGGGGCTTAAGTTGCAGCCGGGGCCGCTGTATGCCGGGCCGGCCATGGCGCCGGCTGGCAAGGAATGATTATGACCACAACCACAGAGCGGGAAGCCGCGTCCGTAACCGTGCTGGACAAGGGATTTGTCCGCCTGAAGGATTTCATGGGCGGAGACCTGCGCGCGGCGGAATCCGCGCGGGTTACATTCGGTTCCGATTCCAAGGGGGAGGAGCGGGATAAGAAGCTCATAGAATACCTGCTCGCCCACGCGCATTTCACGCCTTTTGAGCATTGCGTCTTCCAATTCCATGTAAAATGCCCCATATTCGTCGCCCGGCAATGGATGCGGCACCGCTGGGGCTCCTACAACGAGGTCAGCGCGCGCTATACCGAGGTCCGGGACGAGTTTTACATCCCGCAGGCCTTCCGCGCCCAGGATACGGGGAACAAGCAGGGCTCCGTCTCGTCCGAAAAGCTGGACCAGGAAAAGCTGCTGGCGGAGTATTCCGCCGCGGTGGAGGCTTCTTTTGCCGCCTACCGGAAGCTGCTGGCCTCCGGCGTCGCGCGCGAAATGGCCAGAATGGCGCTGCCCGTGTCCCAGTACACGCAGTTCTACTGGACGGTGAACGCCAGAAGCCTGTTCAATTTCCTGGCGCTGCGCGCGGACGCGCACGCGCAGCTTGAAATCCGGGCCTATGCAGACGCCATAATAAACATATTCCGCATGAAAATGCCCTGGACACTGGAAGCTTTCGAGAAACTCTATCTTTCCCGTCCCGCGGAGTTTTCCGGCCAGTCCATGAAGTGCTTCTGATTATGAAAATGCTGCTGAGCGCAATGATGCTGCTGGCCGCCTGCGCCGCGGCACAGGACCAGCCGGAAGTGCAGACTCATGCGAATGTGCCGCAGCAGCTTTCAACCCCGGGCATATCCGGCGCGGCCTCCGGCGGGCCGATAGCGGACCAGCCGCAGCAGAACTCCGGCGCGCAGCCGCCTGCGGCTGCGCCGCAGACATTGCCGCAGCCGCCCGCGCAGCAGCCTCCGGCGGACAGCGCCGCGCAGCCGCAGCCGGCGGAACAGCAGGCGACGCCCATGCCCATGCCCTCCCCCGCCGGCGGGGATACGCTGCCCGCGCCGGAAGCCGCACCCCCTCCTGCGGCAAACCGGGCGACCGGGAAAGCCCGCGCCCCCGCCAGGCGCAAACGTGTAAAGACGGGCTCTTCCACAAAGTCAAAGCAGGCGGCCCTGCCGCAAAAGCCCGCCGAAAAAAAATACTGGAAAACGGAGGAATATATACCGCCTGCCACTGCAAGAGGCGTGTTCTCCGGCTCTTTTGACGGAGTGAAAACCGGCGCGGTGGAAGGGTTCGTGCATTTTGCGGGCACCACCACGGCTTCGGATTTCGCGGACATGCTGGCGCCCTTTGACGGCAGGCTTTACGAATTCAAAACCAAGCTGTTCCAGTGGGTGGAACAGGGACAGGACCTTGGCGTCATCACCTCGGTGGAAATGGCCGCGCAGCTGGATATAGGCGCCTCCACCGCCACGGTGCGCAGGCGCTGGGGCAGCGTGTTTGATTATGAGCATATCAAGGCTCCCTATTCCGGCATTGTGGTCAAGATGAACGTCAAGGACCGCCAGGATTTGCACGAGAACGACCCCATTCTCACCATAGGCCGCAAGTTTTACGTGATAGGCAGGACCAACACCAAAGTCCCCATACCGCTGCAGCCGGGCATGCCCGCCATCGTTGCGGATCCGGACGGCCTCAAGGGCAGGGGCGTTTTGGACCGCTTCGTGCCAGTGGGCGACACCGGGCTTTACCAAGTGCGCGTGGAAGTAACCACCGGAGACAAGTCATACCAGCCGGGTATGGTTTTCACCGGCGAAATTCAAAACCCCGCAAACCCCCGTTACGCCAAGGTTCCGGTCAACACGCTTATACGGCGCGAAGGCAAGACCTATATGCTGATACTGGCCAAGGTCAAGCCCGGCGGACGGCTGGGCAATTACGCGGAAATTCTGGACGGGGTGGAGCCGGGCATGATTTACATAGACCCCAGTTCGCTCTACAACATCAAGCCTGAAGGGGCCAGCTGCCCCTGCCCCGCCCGGAAAATCGGCGGCAAGAGCTGATTTATGGAAAAAAAATCCAGGCAGTCCGACATACGCTACGCCAACTTCCTGTTCCTTAAAGCCGCGCCGGAATTCCGCCGCCTGCTCTCAAACGAGCGCATCGCCGCCAAGCAGGAGCTGGAAAACACGGTCAGCGCCGCGCAGGAGGAGGTTTTCCTGCGCACCTATTCGCTGGTGGGGCTGGACGCCCGCTGCGATATGCTGCTGTGGATGGCCGCGCCCGACATAAGGCTTATCCAGAAGGCCTGGTCGCGCATTTCCACCTCCGGCGCGGGCAGGTATTTCACGCCGGCGATGTGCTTTATCGGGCTTTTCACCCTGCCGGAGCAGCCGCCCGCCAGAAACTGCGCGGGCGGGGTGCCGGCGGGGCTGTTCGGCAAGTACCGCTACATGCTGCTGCACCCGCTGGTGCGGGCGCATGCCTGGCACGAGCTTTCCCAGCCCGAACGCGACAAATTCCTGGCCGAGCGGCAGGCGGCGCTTTCCCGGTTTCCCGGAGTGGCGGAGCATTTCTTCCACTCCTACGGCATGGACGAGCAGGAGCATATAGTAGTCCGCGAGGCGGACGCGCTTGAGGACCTGGCGCTTGCCTCCCGCGATTTGCGCGAGCTGCGCATAAAACAGTTCGCGCTGCGCGACACGCCCAACATGCTCTGTGTGGGCGCGGATCTGGCGGAAATTCTGGACAGTCTGGGATAGGAGGCGGCATATGAAAGTTCTGGGAATTGTGATGGCGGGCGGCAAGGGCGAGCGGCTGTACCCGCTCACCAAGGAACGTTCCAAGCCGGCGGTGCCCTTCGGCGGAAAGTACAGAATCATAGATTTCGTCCTTTCCAATTTCGTCAACTCGGGCGTGTTCTCCTCCTACCTGCTGGTGCAGTACATGTCGCAGTCGCTTATTGAATATGTGCGCATGAGTTGGAGGCTAAGCGGTATCACCAACGACCAGTTCATCACCATAGTGCCGCCGCAAATGCGGCTGGGCGAGATGTGGTACCGCGGCACAGCCGACGCCGTGCGCCAGAACCTCAACATAATAAGCGACTTCAAGCCCGACATCCTGGCCATATTCGGCGCCGACCACGTCTACCGCTGCGACGTGCGCCAGATGATAGATTTCCACGTCGCCAACAACGCCGACGTGACAATAGCCGCGCTGACGGTGCCGATAAAACAGGCCAGCGCCTTCGGCACCATAATGACGGATTCAAAAGGCCGCGTTACCGGCTTCGAGGAAAAGCCTGCCAACCCGAAACCCATTCCCGGCAATCCGGGCTGCGTGTACGCCTCCATGGGCAATTATATTTTCAACTACAACTCGCTGGTGAAAATATTTCACGAGGAACATGCCGAAATGCCGGGGCTTGATTTCGGCAAGAGCATTCTGCCGGCGATATGCAAGCGCTACCGCGTATTCGCGTGGAATTTCCATTCGCAGACGCTGCCCGGCATAAAATCCTACGAGGAAAAAGGCTACTGGCGCGACGTGGGGACCATACAGAGCTACTGGCAGACCAACATGGACCTCCTGGGCGAAAAGCCCAGGCTGGACCTTAGCAACCGCAGCTGGCAGATACATTCGGCCAGCTACAATTCCCCGCCGGCGAAATTCATAGGCGCCGACGTGCGCGATTCCATGATAAGCGACGGCTGCATCATAGACAACGCCTCCATACACCACAGCATACTGGGCCGCGGCGTAACGGTGCACGAGAAATGCGTCATTGAGGACTGCATCATAATGGACGCCTGCGAAATCCGCCCCGGCACCCGCCTCAAGAAGGTGATAGTGGACCGCTTCAACACGCTGGGCCCCAAAATCTCCATAGGCCACGACCCGGACGAGGACGCGCAGCACCATTACATAGACCCCTCCGGCATAGCCGTAATCCCCAGGGGCCGCACGCTGATCTGATGGTTACCAAAAAAATCAGGCTGGAGGATTCGGCGCAGGCGCTGGCCGTGCTGGGCGCGCAGGACAGCAGGCTGCGCCAGCTGGAGCGCGAACTGCGCGTGGGCATTTTCGTCCGCCACGACCCGGACGGGCAGGCTGTGGAGTTGTCGGTGCGGGGCAGTGTTTCCAGAGTGGACAAGGCGCTCTCGCGCATAAGGGCCGCCGCGCAGCAGCCGCCGCCGCGCCAGCCCTCCCCGCGGGAGGAAGAGGCCGCCTGCCGCAGGCCCGCCGTTCCGCGCTCGCCGCGGCAGAAGCGGTATCTGGAGGCGATTTTCGAGCATGACCTGGTAATCGCCACCGGCCCGGCGGGAACCGGCAAGACCTATCTGGCCGTGGCCGCCGCGCTGCGCGCGCTGGAGCTGAACCTGGCCGAGCGTATTATCCTCACCCGCCCCATAGTGGAAGCGGGGGAGAAGCTGGGCTTTCTGCCCGGCGACCTCTACGAGAAGGTGCATCCCTATCTGCGCCCGCTCTACGACGCTTTTTACGCCATGCTGGGGCCGGAGCGGCTGCGCGCCTGGCGCGATGACGGCGTGGTGGAGATAGTGCCGCTGGCCTACATGCGCGGGCGCACGTTGGAAAACGCTTTCATAATTCTGGACGAGGCGCAGAACACCGCGCCCGAGCAGATGAAAATGTTCCTGACCCGCATGGGCCTCAACTCCAAAATGGTCATCACCGGCGATACCAGCCAGACGGATTTGCGCGACAAGTCGCAGAGCGGGCTGCTGCACGCCATGCAGGTGCTGCGCAAAATCCCGGCGGTGGGATTTGTTCGGTTTTCAAGCGAGGACGTGGTGCGCCATCCTCTGGTGCGCGAGATAGTGGACGCCTACGACAAATGGGAAAAAGCGAAAAAATAACGGGCCGCGCAAAGCGGGTGGGCGTTTTTTACGAGGCCGCCGTCCCGCGCGGAAGCAGGCCGCCGCAGGCGATACTGAAAAAAGCGGTTTCCCGCGCGCTGGGCAAAACCGGCGGCGCCGTGTGCGTGATTTTTGTGGACGGAACACGCATCAGGCGGCTCAACCGCCGCTGGCTGAAAAAAAACCGGCTGACCGATGTGATAGCCTTTTCCTATCCCGCCGCGCCGGGCGCGCCGCTTGGCGATATTTTCGTATGCGCGGAGCAGGCCGCGCGCCAGGCCGCGCGGCTGGGCCATAGCCTGAAAAAAGAGCTTTTGATTCTGGCGGCGCACGGCGCGCTGCACCTTGCCGGCATGGACGACGACACCGCCGCCCGCCGCGCGGACATGAACGCCGCCGCACTTAAAATTCTGGAGGATTTATGACGCACGCAGCCGACACTCTGGTCCGCATGGCCGAGGACATGGAAAGGGCCGTCTCCAATCTGGGGCTTAAAAACTACCACTGCGAAAATCTGGAGCTGCTCTGGACCGGCGAGCTGGAAACCGACGAGGACGGCGCCGCCTACCCCAACCCGCCCGCCATACTGGAATGGGACCGCAGCCGCGACGGCTACCGCGGTTTTCTCAAAATGGCCAAATCTCTGGGCGCGCCCGTAATCTACACAAAGGCGCGGCGTTTCCTGTGGCAGGAGGAGCTTTTCGGCTTTCTGGACCTGCCGGACGTCTCGCCCGGGGAAGAGCTGCGCATAAAGGCCGCCGCGCGCCGCTTTACCGCATACGACGGATACGTGGGCTGCGTGATGCTGGCCTTCAAGCTGGGCGACGTCTGGCACAGCTATCAGGAAATGGCGCCCTGGTACCGCCGTTTTCTGGACGCCATGGACGGCTGCCTGCCGGAAAACTGCGCCGGCTGACAAGCCCGGCATGGGAAATTTGCCCAAAAGTTCGCCCGGGAACCTAACCTGAATGTTTCAGTTGAATTGTGGGATTCGGCGGCGGACGGCGGGATATGCCTGCCAAGTTCCGCGCCGGACTGTCCTCGCCAGTCGCCGTCGAATCCCGCTGCTCTATTGCACACTCCGGGGTCAAGGTAAAACTGTCGCGCAGAGCAGCCCGTCAAAACCGCGGCGCGGCTTTGCGGCGCAAAGCGCGGCCCGCGACGCGGCGTTGGCCCGCCACAGACGCGCCGGTTCCGCATTGCCGCGCCCGGCATAAAGCCGGGCCAGCGACGCGGCGGGGGAGATATATGCGGGCTCCAGGGCGGCGGCGGTTTTGAAGTCCGCTTCCGCGCGGGAATCAAAACCCAGCTTCTCGTATATTTTTCCGCGCGCGAGGCGGTATACCGCGTTATGCGGGCTGAGGCCGGCGGCGCGGTTGATTTCATCCAGCGCGATGTACGGATTTGGCTGATTCAGGGAAAGCTCCGCGACGGCGCGGTCAAAGCACGCGCCCGCGTCGCCCCGATAATACCCGCCGATAATTCCAGTGCGCACGGCAAAAGCCGCCAGGCACAGCGCGAAACCCGCCGCCGCAACCCGCCACTGCCGTTTTTCCGGCGCGGGGGATTCCGGCGCGCCTGCCGCAAGCCCGCAGAAAAAAAGCAGAGCCACAGGCAGATAAAGCATTGTCCCGTCGAAAAGCGACTGCGCCATCACAACCGCGGCCAGCGCGCCTGGCCGCGCATCGGAGGCGGAAAAAGCGCGGAGCAGCCCGGCCAGCGCAAACATCAGGAAGAAAAACGCGGCGGGCAGGCCGTTTTCGGCGGCGAGATTCAGCAGCCAGGAATGCGCGTCCTGCGCGTACCTGCCGTACATGCTTATTCCGGCTAGATACGGAGTGTTCAGCAGCAGATACCCGTGCTCAAAACATCTCGCGCCAACACCCGCCAGAGGATTATGCGCGATTACATCCAGCGCGATCCTCCAGATATGCAGCCGCCCGAAGGCGAAAGGGTCATACGGCTTGGCGGCAAACTCCACAAATACGGATTGCGGAATAAAAGCCAGCGCGGCCAGCGCGCCGCCGGCGCACCACAGCAGCGCGCGGCGGTTGCTGATGCGGCAGATTACAAAAAGCGCGCCCGCAACTGCGCCAAGCAGCGCGCCCCTGCTCTGCGACATATACACCGCGACCCCGCATACCGCCGCGAAAACCGCCATGGCCGCCCTGCGCCGGGAGGGATAATCCGCAGACGCCGCCAGCGCCAGCGACATCGCAAAACCCGCCGCCGCAAAACAAGCCGTCCAGTTCGCATGCGCCTCAAAAATGCCCCCGCGCAAGCGCACAATCAGGATAACCAGCGCAACGCCGTATCCCGCCGCATGTATCAGCCGCGCGGCAAGCTCCCTGCCGCGCGCATCCTGGCGGGCAAGCGCGAAATAAAAACCCGCGCATACCGCGTAATGCGCGCTAAGCCACAAACTCTTCAGCGGCGCGGAGGAAAACGGAATTGCAAGGACAATCCACAGCAGCCACAAAATCAGCCACAATTCCGGCCCTTTTGCGCCGAAGCAAACCGGACCGCCGGGCGCAGGCCGCGGCGGCTGAGCCGACAGCGCGAACACCGGCCACAACGAAAGCAGCAAAATCCCCCGCACAAGCGGCTGCGCCAGCCAGCCCAGCCAAAGCGCGCAGGCCAGCCATAACAGCAGAATCAGCCGCGGTTTTGCCACCATTTTATCCATGAGGCTTTCCTTATATATACGTCCGCAACAAGGCGCTTGTCGCCCAGCAGCGAATAAATTTTGGCCAGTTCGTCGTAAACGGCGGGGTGGAACGGGTTGCGGCGCAGCGCCTCTTCGTAAGCGGCGGCGGCATCGGCCAGGTACGCCCCGTCTTTGCGGGACAATGCCGCCGCGCCGTATGCGCGCGCCAGCATAAGCGCGGCGGACGGCTCGCCGGGATGCCGCGCGCAGATTTCCCGCAGCGGTGAAAACGACTCTTCCGTCCTGCCGGAATCCGAAAGGGAGCGCGCGCGAATCAATTTGACGTCCATATCATGCTGCCGGGTGCAGGCAAACACCGCAAGCGCGGCGGCGCATAATCCGAAAATCAGGGACGGGATTTTGGGGCGCGCGCAGTCCGGCGGGGTTTCGCGCGGAGAGGGCGCAAGGCAGCCCAGCCACCAGCAGAACAATAGAAAAACCGGCGGCGCGGCCAGCGCATAATCGCCAAGCGACATCACCAGTCCGGCGGCAACCGCCTCCCGCGCGCCGACGGGAACGGTTTGGCCCGGGTCTTGCGGCCCGGCGAAAGCGGGCCGGAGGCGCCAGACAATCCAGCCCAGCCAGACAGCGGTGGCCATGACGCCGGTTTCCGCCGCAAGCTGAAGCGGGTAGCAATGCGCCCATATTGACGAGAATTCCCCGCTGCCCGGCACATGAAAAGCCGGATAGACAAAGCCGTATGTTCCCGGACCGAACCCCGCAAGCGGCCTGGCCCGTATCATGTCCAATGCCGCCTGCCACCAGCCCAGCCGCTGCACCAGGCTGAAAATATCCGCGCGGAACGCCGCCGCGCCCAGCAAAAGCGCGCCGGCAAGCGCGGCGGCCTTTTTCAAAATTCCGCCGGACAGCGCCAGCCGGAAAATAAAAATCAGCGCCAGCGCGGCCAGCGCCGCGCGCGAGCGTGTCAGCGCGATTGCCGCTATAAACGCCGCCGCCTGAAACCATTTGCCACGCGCCAGCATGGCCGGCGCAATCAGAAGCAGCCAGTCGGCGAACACGTTGCGGTTGGCAAAAGAACCGGTCATATCGTCGCCGCGCAGCAGCTGATACGCGGCAACCGCCAGCATAAACCAGCTAACCGCCGCCGCAGCGGAAAAGATTTTGCCGCGCTCCCTGTCCGGCAGCAGCGCGGCGCAGTAGAAAACGGCGATTCCGGTTATCCAGTTCAGCGCAGCCTCGCGGCACAGCCCCGGCGCAGGGCTCAAAGCCCAGCACGCCAGCCACCAGACCGCCGCGCAAAGCGGCAGCGCTGTAACACGCGCGGGCAATGCAGACACAACCCATACACAGAACCCGCCCAGCAGCGCGCTTTGAATTATGGTCTGGGACCAGACGTCCATTCCGCCGCGCAGCAGCGGATACGCCGCCAGCATCGCGGCGAGATAAACGGCAAAAGCCCTGTCGGAAAGCCTGCTCATGGGGAAAAGACGCGGCGTTTTCCGCGCAGGCGGAAAACGCCGCAGGACACGCAAAACCCGTTGTCAGACATCCAGTATGCGCGGCGTGACAAATATCAGCAGCTCTATGCGCTGGCGGGTGTTGACCTTCTTCTTGAAAAACCAGCCAAGAAGCGGAATATCGCCCAGCAGCGGCACTTTGTAGAGCGCGTCCACCGTGCTGTCGTAGATAAGGCCGCCGATGACGGTGGTGGCGCCGTCCTTTGTCATGACGGTGGTGGAGGCGGTTCTGGTGTCAACGCCGGGCGCGCCGCCGGCAGCCACCGGCACCGTGAAATTCTGCTGGCTTACCGTGGGATTTACCGCCATGGTAATCCTGCCGTCGGCGTTTATAGTCGGGGTTACTTTCAACGTGATGCCGGTGGCGATATAGTTGACGGTGGTGTTTTGTATGGGCGGGCTGGTGTTTGTGACCGTGGTGGTCACATACGGTATCTGCGTGGTGATGTTGATGCTGGCTTCCTTGTTGTTGAAAGTCGTCACCCGCGGGTCGGAAAGCACCTTGGCCTTGCCCTTTTGCAGCGCGGCCTGGAGGTTGACCTGGAAGATGTAATCGTTGGTCACATGTCCGAAATTGAACAATCCCACGGACGGCTCGCCGGAAACGGTGCCGTATTTCGTGCCGAAGCTGCCCTTGCCGTAGGTGCCGCTGCCGGGCTGCCAGGGCCAGGGTTTCTGCGTGCCGTCCGGCTGGGTGTAATAAAGATCGCCTGTGGTGCTGTCGGACTGCCAGGCGCCCATGATATTCTTGCCCGCCGCGCCGCCGTAAGCCGCATCCACATTGCCGGTCAGGTTCCACTCTATGCCGAAGGCGGAGGAATCGGTCAGGTTGACTTCCACTATTTTGGCCTCTATAAGCACCTGCTGCGGTTTGCGGTCTATCTGGCCCAGAATTCTGGCGGCTATATCCACTCCGTTGAGCGTGTCAGTTACAATCACCATGTTGTTGAGCGTGTTGACGGTAACGGTGCCGGTGCGCCCCTCCGCCTTTATGACGCCTGTAAGCATGGTCTGCGCGTCGGTGGCCTGGATGTAGTTGAGCGGGAACACCCTGGTCACCAGCACGGACTGCGACTTGTCGGCGTTAATGGCCTGCAAAGTGTTGATGCGCATGATATTGGAGCCGAGCTGCTGCGCCACCAGCGCCTTCATGGACAGCACGGTGGAAAACGCCTCGCTGAACGGCACATTGTTGAGGCGGACGGTTACATTTCCCGCCACATCGTCGCTGAAAACCAGGTTTACGTTTATGCGCGCGGCCAGCATGTTGAGCACGTCGCGCACATCAGTGGCGTCGTAGTCCAACGTTACCGGGTCGTGCGGCAGACTGGCCAGAATGTCGTAATACTGGACCTTTTTCTGCGTGGCGGCGCCGTCCTGGCCGTCGGCAGGGGCGCTGTCGCCGTCCGGCGCGGGCTGCCGGGACCGCGTGGCCGCGGACGCGGCGCGCATGTCCGGCGCGGCGGGTTCTTCATGAGCGGGGAGCTTGCCCGGCGCGGACGCCAAATCGCCGGAGGGTCTGAGCAGGACGGTTATGGAATTTTCGGACGAAGAAATAGCGTAGGCGGCTTTTCTGGCAAGCTGCAGCACGACACGCGCTATGCCGACCGGCGTTTTCTGGTACTGTTCCACGCGCACGGCCTCTATCACGCCGCCGTCGCCGGAAATTTTCCTGTCGCCGTCCTTGAGGCGGCTGTCCAGCAGTTCCACCGCCACGCGCGGCGGCTCGGTAACCGAGAAGCTGTCGTACTGCGCGGGACGGTCCGTCCTGATGACCACTTTGTCCGGGCCGACCTCCACGGATTCAACAGAAACAGGCTCCGCGGCAAGTAACGGCGCCGCGCTGCACTGAATCAGCGCAGCCGAAAGCGCGATTGCCGTAAATTTTCTCATCGGGGTTGCTCCTTGTCCGCGCCGCCGGAAAGCTTCGCGCCGCGCGCGGACCTGGTATATGGGAAATCCGCGGAAAGCGCGGTGGTTACAATCTCGCTGCCGCCGGAAAACAGGGTTACCTGCCTGTCCTGTATGACTCCGCTTATGCCGGAAACCGGCTTGTCCTTGCGGTCGTACAGCCTGCCTTTGGAAAGGTAATACGGCAGGCCGGAGAGCTTGTCGTAGAGCATGGCCACGCGGCCGTCCGGCGCGGTCATGATGCCGGAAAGCTCCAGGTTGCGCGGGTCGAATTCCACCGGCTCGGAGGAAGCGGCGCGCAGAATTTCCTGCGTGGCGCTGGAAGCCGGCCCCGACGACACGGAAACCGGCATAAACGGGTCGCGCCCGATTTCCTGCCGGTAAATCTGGCCCGCGCTTACGCCCGCGGAGGTGGAAAGCATTATATCCCCGCCGAAGACGTCCTGCGCCAGGCAGCGCGCGCCCATTGCCGGCAGGGCGGCCAGAACGCAGGAGAAAGCGGTTAAATGTACTCTCATATCTCAACCTTTATACTGGTACGCCACCAGCACGAACGAGGCCTGTATCCCCGCGCCGGCGACGGACATGTTAACATCCCGCACGGTGAAAATGCGCTGCGACGTCGCAATCTCGGCCAGGAAGCGGCCCACCGCGTGATAGCCGCCGGTAATGGTCAGCGCATAGGGAATTTCGGTGTAATAAACCTGTTCCCGCGTGGGCAGGGGCGTTATCGCGGAGATAAAAACACTCTTGTCGCGCGCCAGGGCGGTCAGGGAGCGTATCATGTCCGGCAGCTTGCGGCCCTTGGGCAGCCGTTTTTCGGCGTCGGCCTCGCGGAGCCTGAGCTCTCTTATCTCGGCGTTGAGCGGCTCCAGCTTTGCGGCCATGCCCTTGGCTTTGGATATCTCCTGGTTTATCCTCTCCACCCTTCCCACGGCGTCGGCCTTGCGCGCCGCATACGGCTTCCACAGGAATTTCCAGTAGCCGAAACCGAACATGCCGCAGAACATCACGGAGGCGGCAATTATTTTGGCCAACTCGCCGCTTGCCTGGTCCCGTTGCTCTGCCATATCATTTCACCGCCGGGGACTGATACGTCCCCTTCACCGAAAGAGAGAGTGTCTGCCCGTCCCTGCCGTTGCTGAGCGCGATGGGGCCCACTGTTACATTGGAGTATTCAGGAGCGGCCTCCATGCGGGAAAGCCAGGCGGCCACATCCTCGCCGCTGCGACCGGCGCAATTGAACCCGAAATCTATTTTCCCGCCGTCCTTGAGCTGCGTGCTGACCATGGAAAACCACACCGTCTGCGACAGCTCGCGCGTTATGCCGCGCATGAACAGCGGATAATAATACCGCGACGACAGCAGCCCGTTGAGCGCGTCCAGATGCGACTTGAGCGCGTTGCGGCTTGTCTCCAGCTCGTTTACCACGGCGACGGTTTTAGCGCGCTCCTTGAGTTCCGCCTCTTTGACGCGCAGTTCCTTTTCAGCGCGGACGGCGCTTTCTATGTGCATGGCCGTAAGCCCCAGGAAGAACACCGCGGCCACAACCGCGCCGCCGGCCACGCGCGCGGCCTGCGTGCGTTTTTCCTGACGCTCCAGATATTCCGGCGGGATGAGGTTTATCCGTATCATTGCCAGTCCCAGAGCCTGCGCAGCGCCAAGCCGGCGGCCACCGTCAGCGACGGCGCCACCTCCGGCGGGACGGGCGGCGCGTCCGAGCCGGTGATTATGCTGAGCGGATTGAACTGCTCCACCGGCACCTTAAGCTCGCCCGACAGGAAAGAGGCCAGATTGGGCATTCCGGAACTGCCGCCGGTTATATACGCCTTGGAAACCGCCCTGTCCGGCCCCTGCGAAAGATAAAAATCCACCGAGCGGCGCACCTCCCCCGCAAGGTCGCGCGCGATGTCGGCGATAATGGCCGAGGCCTGGTCGCTCTGCACCACCGACAGGGTGTCCTGCCCGGAAGGCGGCAGGGTTTTGGCCAAGTCTTTGATGCCGACCTGCCGCTTGATATCTTCGGCCTTGGCGGCTTCTATGCCCAGATTTTTGGAAACGGTTTTGGTGAAGCTGCTGCCGGCTATAAGAATGTCGCGCGCCACGCGGGTGACGCCGTTTTCCATGATGGCGAGATTGGTGAGCTTGTGTCCGATGTTGAGCATTACCACCGCGCCGCTGTGAGAGCCGCCCATTCGCTCGTATATGGTTTCCAGCGTGAAGGCGTCCACGTCTATGACCAGAGGGGAAATGTCCGCCGCGCGGAACACTTCCATCCTCTCGCTGATAAGCTCGCTGCGCGCGGCGACCAGCGCGATTTGCATTTTTTTCTGGCCTTCCTCCACGCTCTCGCCGAGAATATGGCAGCCGAGCTGCACGTCTTTTATGTCAAAGGGGATGAACGGCTCCGCCTCTGCGGGCAGCATGAGCGGCAAATCCCTCGGGGCTATTTTCGGAACGGAAACGTAGCGCACTATCACCGCGTTGCCCGACACCGAAACCGCCACCGAGCGCGGCCTGATGCCGGCGCGGCTGAAGGAGTCTTTTACCAGCCGCGCGGTAACCATTTTCTTTTCTTCGGGGGAAGCGTCAGCCTTGAACTGCAGCGGCGCATGCGCCCAGCCTTTGAGCCGGCAGGTCTTATCGCCCGCGACGAGCCAGACGATTTTAACCGCATGGCTGCCCAGGTCCACGCCGACAAGCTCCTGAGGCCCCAGGAATACGCTCTTCAACGAATCCACCAAATCCGCCGCTTTCATCATAAATCATCTACAGTCTATATATATCTTCCCGCGCGCGCAAGGGGGGCGGGACCAGGTTTTTTCCACAATGCCGTATTTTGCTGTCCCGTATTGCAGGAAACAACCGCGCGAATAAAGGAACAAATGCAAAAATAACGGCGTCCCTCTTTGAAACACACAAAAATGGAAAAGAACACCTTTCCCCTTGTCAATCAACGGCATAACACGAAACACACGAAAAGGCTCTGGAACAAGGCGGGAACAACTACCGGAAACTTTTTTTGTTCCCCTTTCGTGTGTTTCGTGGTTTGATTCCGTTTTCGTTGCCGCCAATACACCACAGCTTTTCAAAAAACGGGTGATGTCGCAGGGCGGGACAGGGGGCGGGCCGCCAAGCCGGAGTGTCGCGCCTGGAATTGACAAGCATTTTGTTATTTTGCAAAATACTAGACAATGGAGGCCGCGCATGACAAAGCAAAAAATGTTTTATGATTCGCAGGCGCAGGTGATAAAAGCCCTCGCCCACCCCACAAGGCTGCTGCTGGTAAACAGGCTTGCCCGGCAAGCGGTCTGCGTTTGCGACCTGACCGCAACGGCGGGCTGCGATATCTCAACCGTCTCGCTCCATCTCAATTTATTGCGCAAGGCCGGGCTCGTCTGCTCGGAAAAGAAAGGCAACCGGGTATACTACCGCCTGCTGTGCCCGTGCATAATGGAATTTCTCGGCTGCATCGCCCGCGTAGTCAGGGATAATGCCAGGCGGCAGGCAAGGGTCGCCTCCGGGTGGACGCGATGAACTGGAAAACCGAGTGGAAATGGCTGGCGGGCTTTGCCGCCGCGTTCTTTGCGTTCTATTTCCTGCCGGTCGGCGCGCCGCGTTTTGACGGCGCGGTAACCGAAGCGCTGGAACTGACCAAATGGTATACGCGCGAGCATGTGCTGCTATGCCTTGTGCCGGCCTTGTTGATAGCCGGAGGCATTTCAGCTTTCGTCAGCCAGGCGTCCGTCATGCGCTACTTTGGGGCGCAGGCTAACAAAATTTTATCTTACGGCGTGGCCTCGGTATCCGGTACGATACTGACGGTCTGTTCCTGCACCGTGCTGCCGCTTTTTGCCGGAATTTACAAGCGGGGAGCCGGGCTTGGCCCCGCCATCGCTTTCCTCTACTCCGGCCCGGCAATCAATGTGCTGGCGATTGTGCTGACCGCCCGCATACTCGGCTTTGAAATGGGCCTTGCCCGCGCTATCGGCGCGGTGGTGTTTAGCGTGGTCATCGGCCTGGCGATGCACTTTATCTTTATAAAGGAAGAAGCCGCCAAAGCGCAGTCTCAGGCGGATTTGCCCGTGCCGGAAGCAATCAGGCCGCTTTGGCAGACGGTTTTGTATTTCGCCGCGATGTGCGCTGTCCTTGTTTTTGCCAACTGGGGCAAGGCAGGCGAAACAAGCGGATTCTTTTATGCGGTTTACTCCGTGAAGTGGCCGTTAACTTCTCTGTCCGCGCTTGCCTTCGCGTTTTTTGTGGTCCGGTGGTTCGGCGCGGATAGAATTAAAATTATTGCCGCCTCGTCCGCCACGGCTGTTCTGGCATTGGTTTTTCATGATATGCCGGTGATAGCCTTCAGCGCGGGATTTATCGGCTTATCGTGGGCGATTAACGGCGAGGAAGGCGAACTGGGCGACTGGTTTTCGGCTTCATGGGAACTGTCAAAACAGATATTCCCGCTGCTGCTCGGCGGCGTATTCGTTTCGGGGTTTCTGCTCGGCAGGCCGGGGCATGAGGGAGTAATCCCGTCGGCCTGGGTGGCGTGGGCCGTGGGCGGCAATTCATTTGCGGCTAATTTCTTTTCGTCAATCGTGGCGGCGTTCATGTATTTCGCCACGCTGACCGAAGTGCCGATATTGCAGGGGTTTATCGGCAGCGGCATGGGCAAAGGCCCCGCGCTGGCGTTGCTGCTTGCGGGTCCCGCGCTCTCGCTGCCCAGCATGCTGGTGCTGAAAAGCGTGATGGGCGCTAAAAAAACAGCGGTTTATGTGGCCCTGGTTGTCATTATGGCGACATTCAGCGGAATGTTCTACGGAGCGTTTTTTTAAGGAGGCGACATGAAAACGATACAGATACTGGGCATGGGCTGCCCTAAATGCAACAAGCTCTACGAGCATGCCGAGGCTGCGGCAAAAGAGCTGGGCATTGAATACAAAATGGAGAAAATCTCCGACATAAACAAAATCACCGACATGGGCGTGATGATGACCCCCGCGCTGGCGGTTGACGGCACGGTGAAAATCTCTGGCAGAGTGCCGACGGTGGAAGCCCTCAAGGAGTTGTTGAAATGAAATCTTCCGCGGCTCTAAGAAAAATTGTCAGGCTGGCCTACGGGCGCGCGGCCAGAAAATCCCAATCCTGCTGCTCCGGCTCGTCCTGCTGCGGACACGCGTCAGGCAAGGCGGTTGAAGGCGAATTGGGGCTTTCCTGCGGCGACCCCGTGGCATTTTCCAAAATAAAAAAAGGCATGACCGTGGTTGATCTCGGCAGCGGCGCGGGCAAAGACGTGTTCATCGCCGCCGGAATTGCCGGCCCCGGGGGCCGCGCCATAGGCGTGGACATGACGGCGGGCATGCTCCGTCTCGCCAGACGCAATCTTGAGAAATTCACCGCCAGAACCGGCCTTGCCAATGCGGAATTCCGCAAGGGCATTATTGAAAAACTGCCTGTTGAGAACGGCGAGGCGGACCTGATAATATCCAACTGCGTCATAAACCTCTCGCCCGACAAACCCGCCGTGTTCCGCGAGGCGTTCCGCGCGCTTAAGCCCGGCGGCAAACTGGTGGTCAGCGACATAGCGCTTAACCGCGCTTTGCCGCCCAGGCTGAAAAAAGACGCCGGGCTTTACGCCGCCTGCGTGGCGGGCGCGCTTTTGCGCGAAGATTATATCGGAGCGATAAGACAGGCCGGTTTTGTGAAAATAAAAACGCTTTCCGACAAGCTTTATTCCGCGGGGGCGGCGGGGCTGGACCCGATAACCTCCAGAACCGGCAAGGCGCTTGAGGGCGCGGCCTCAAGCCTTACAATTGAGGCGGTTAAACCCGGGAGGAGAAAATAATGGCGGAAAATTCATGCGGCTGCGGCGGAGACACAAAGCTTGTTTTCACCTGCTCGGGGTGTTCTGACTTGGGAGAAATAGCCGACAGAACCGGCAGGCAATTGTCTAAAGACGGCATTGGCAGGATGTCCTGCCTTGCGGGAATCGGCGCGGGGATAAGCGGCTTTATCGCCTCGGCAAGCGGAGCGTGCAAAACGCTGGCGATTGACGGCTGCCCGGTTGATTGCGCCAAAAAGTGCATGGAGAAGGCAAGCGTTACAAACTTCATTCACCTGCGCTTAACCGGCCTCGGCCTTGAAAAAGGCAAATCCCCAGCCAACAAGGAAAACATGGAGAAAGCTTCTGAAGCGGCCAAAAAACTTCTTTAACCTGAAAGCGATGTTTGTTTTGGCAGCCGGCTTTGCGGCGTGTTCGCTTATGATTTGGGATGGCGGACATGCTTTTGCCGCGCCGGTTGCGAAAAAAAGCAAACCGGCGCCGGCAGCAGCCGCAAAAAAGCCCGCCCCGAAACCGGCTGAAAAGGAAACCGAAAAGAAAGCCGGAAGCAAATTGACGGTTTATTATTTCCACGGCTACGCCCGCTGCGCTTCCTGCCGTAAAATAGAGCAGTACACAAAAGAGGCGGCGGAGAGCTTCGCCGCCGGGCAGTATGCGGGCCGCGTGGCGTTTGCCGCGCTGAATGTTGAGGAAAAGGCAAATGAGCATTTCGTAAAAGATTATCAACTCGTCTCAAAAACCGTGGTCCTTCAGCCGGAAAAAGACGGCAAACCCGGCGCCTGGGAAAATCTTGACCGCATCTGGTTTGAATTGGGCAGCAAGGACAAATTCCTCGTCTACGTGAAAGAGCATATAGTCAAACAACTGGAGGCCAAATAGTGCCGGATATTTCAATCCCGGCTGTTGCGGCCTTCTGGCTCGGGCTTTTGACGGCTATCAGCCCCTGCCCGCTGGCTACAAACCTGGCGGCGGTGTCTTATATCGGGAAATCACTGGCGGGCGCAAAGACGGCGCTGTGGTCCGGGCTGGCCTATGTCGCCGGGCGGACTTTGGTCTATGCGGTTTTAGGATTCCTGCTGGTGAAAGGCCTGGTATCCGCGCCGGGACTGTCGTTTTTCCTGCAAAAATACGGCAATCAGATACTCGGGCCGCTGTTGATAGCGGCGGGATTGTTTCTGCTGCGCGTCATCAAACTTGACTTTCTAAGCTTCGGCGTCGGCGGCGAGGGGAAATTCAAAAATTCCAAAGGCATAATCCCGTCGCTGCTGATGGGCGCGGTATTCGCGCTTTCCTTCTGTCCGGTTTCGGCGGCGCTGTATTTCGGCGCATTGGTGCCGCTTGCCGCGAAAGAATCTTCCGCCGTGATTTTGCCGGCGTTATTCGGCATCGGGACCGGCCTGCCCGTCGCGGCGTTCGCGGTGATAGCGGCCCTGGGGCTGCAATCGGCGGGGCAATTCTATCACAACATGGCGAAAGCGGAGCGAATCGTCCGCATAGCTACCGGCGCCGTATTTGTCGGCGTGGGCGCATGGCTTTGCGTTAAGTACATACTGCCGGTAATCACAGGAGGATAACATGTCGGACAGGAAACCGTGGTATCTCGGACAGTCGCCGCTCGGCGCGGGTTACGCGCATTTTTCCAATACGGCAAAGCAAAAGACCGCGCTGGACGATAAAACCAAAGAGCTTATCAGGCTGGCGGTTGCTTCGGTATTCAGGTGCAAACACTGCACCAAGCATCATGTAAAAGACGCGCTTGCCGCCGGAGCCGGCAAAGAGGAGATAAAAGAGGCCATTCTGCTCTCCGCGCTTCAGGCCGCCGGGACGCAGCTCAACTGGCACAGGGAATTTTTTGAGGAAACCCTGAATTCATAACAGGAGGCGGCATGGAAGGGCACAAACGTCTTTCGGCGATAGACCGCTATCTGACCGCGCTGATTTTCGCGGCGATGGCGCTGGGCGTGGGAATCGGTTACTTCTTCCCGTCGGTAAACAATGCCATATCGGCCATGAGCGTGGGCGCCACCTCTATCCCGATAGCCGTCGGGCTGATACTGATGATGTATCCGCCGTTGGCGAAAGTGCGCTATGAAAAGCTCCACGAGGTTTTTCAGGATAAAAAAGTCCTGACACTCTCGCTGGTTCAAAACTGGATTGTGGGGCCGATACTCATGTTCGCGCTCGCCGTGCTGTTCCTGCGCGACAGGCCGCACCTGATGTCCGGCGTGATATTGATAGGCATTGCGCGCTGCATTGCCATGGTCATTGTCTGGAACGATCTGGCCGAGGGCGACTGCGAATACTGCGCCGCGCTGGTGGGGCTGAACTCGCTGTTTCAGGTTTTCCTGTATTCGTTTTACGCTTGGGTATTTATAACTGTTCTGCCGGGCGCATTGGGTATCGGCAAAGGCATGGTGGTGAACGTAACCATGGGCGAAATAGCCAAAAGCGTGTTTATTTACCTCGGCATCCCGTTTCTGGCGGGCATGTTTACGCGATATTTCGCGGTCAAGGCAAAGGGCGAGGAATGGTATAAGCGCGAAATTCTCCGCCGCATAAGCCCCATCACGCTTATCGCCCTGCTTTTCACCATAGTGGTGATGTTTTCGCTCAAGGGGGAGTATATCGTTCAACTGCCGCTTGATGTGGCGCGGGTCGCCATTCCTCTGGCGGTATATTTTCTGCTGATGTTCTTTGTGAGCTTTTGGATGTCCTGCAAACTCGGCGTGGATTATAAGAAAACAGTGACGCTTTCATTTACCGCCGCCAGCAATAATTTTGAGCTGGCGATAGCGGTGGCGGTGGCGGTATTCGGGCTGAACTCGCAGGAGGCTTTTGCCGCCGTAATCGGCCCGCTGCTGGAAGTGCCGATACTCATAATGCTGGTCAATGTGGCGCTAAAGCTTCAAGCCAGATATTACCCATCCAGGTGATTACTAACCTGAAAATTTCAAGTTAACCGGCTGCCCTGGTCCACGCCGACAAGCTCCTGTGGCCCCGGGAACACGCTTTTCAACGAATCTATCAAATCCGCCGCTTTCGCCATAAACCCGGTTACAGCGTATATATATTCCCGCGCGCGCAAGACCCATCCCCGCCCGCTCGCCACCAACTGCGGAAAATGGGTATACTCTGCGCATGGGTTTGATTTTTGCGTTCCTGATGGCGCAACCCGCGCTGTGTCAGACGCGGGCTGTCCCGGCGGAGACTTCAAAATCCTCCGCGCCGGCCTCCGGAAAAAGCGCATGGATTGAAACTGCCTCGCCGCATTTCAGGATTTTCCATAAGGCGGGCTGGCTGCCCGCCGGCCTGGAGCTGGAACTGGAGCGGATTTACGGGCGAATGCGCTTTGACATGTCGCTTTTCGCGCCCTGGATGGAAAAACAGCGGACAACGGTCTATATTTATCCCTCCCGCGCGGATTACGCGGCGGGCGAGTTCGCGCCCCCGGCATGGTCACGCGGCCTGGCGCTGTATGAAAAACGCGCCATTGCCATATATGACGACGGCGACAGGGACAAGCTGCGCGGAACCGTAGCGCACGAGCTGGCGCATCTGTTTTTTGAATCCTTTTTCCAGGGGACGGATTCCCGGACGAAACTGCCTCCGGCCTGGCTTGACGAAGGCGTGGCCGTGATGATGGAGGATGCCGCCGGCGGAAGCGGTCAATGGAATGCCGCCCTCAACCGCAGCCTGCCGGAGCGGATGAAGCCTCTTAAAACCCATGTTGCGCTGCAGCCGGGCGAACACGACCCGCCGGAGGCGGTGGAGGCCTGGTATCTGGAATCTTTCGCGATGGTGAAGTTCCTGTTTTCCCCGGCGCGCCGGCTCCAGTTCAAGGGCCTCTGCGCCGAAATCCGCGCCGGACGGACGGCGGAATCAGCCCTGTGGAAAAACTACCGCTTCAAAACCCTCTCCGAACTGGATACGGAACTGCGCCTCTGGGTTTCCGGCGGCGGCAGGGGCGGCGGCTGGAAGTTCGAACCGAGGGGGGTTTCCTCCTTCCCCTTCACAAAACATTGACTGAAGCCGCCGCCTCCCGCGTTTCGTCTATGAATGCCGGATAGTTTTCCGCCGTTATCTGCTGGCCGTGCCGGTATAGCACCACCCAGTTGCCGCCCGCTTCCAGGGACCAGCCCCGTCGCAGCGAAAAAATGGATGCCGCTTCCGGGGTCAGGAATGCCTTGGCTTCCTTGGGCGTGGCCGATTTCATCCTGTATGCGGACGAGAAGTCGGGATGCTCAGGAAACACGAGCGGCTGGTAATTTTCCGGCGCATTCATCGTGCCGGCGATTTGAGCCGGCCATATGGCCAGCGGCGGCAACAGCCGGCGCGTCTTGAAGGCGGACACCGTCTGGCATACGAAAACCATTCTGCCCTTGACCGGCATCGTGTAAGTGTAGTCAAAATAAAGCGATTCGCCGAACGCGCCGCCGCGCATCATGTTGGTGAATTCGTCGCCGCCCTTAAGCGCATAGAAATTGCTCATGCCGGGCTGCCTGGCGGAAGAGGTTTCTATGTTGAACAGGGGGAGTTTGCAGAATTCCTCGTTGAGCAGTTCCACGGCCTTTCGCGTGAAACGCGCGTCCAGCCGCGCGGCTATGCTTTCGAGCGTCTGCACCCGTGCCTTGCTTTGCGAGGCTGCCACAACCGCCAGCGCCACGGCCAGCAGCACTATGACAGCCGCGATGGAGGCGATGTCGACAGCGCGCATATTGTCGCCGGCCCATGCCGGCGCGCATGCCGCCGTCCAGACCCATGCCGCCGCGAAAGAGGCCGAAAAAAATCTCATGCAGTCTTTGTATCAAAAACACAAACCCCGCCGCAATCTCCCGGACGGCACGACATCACCCATTTTTTCCACAATTCCATGGTTTTCTGTCCCATATCACCGGAAACGACCGCGCAAATGAGGAAACAAATGCCAGAAATAACGGCGTCCCTCATTGAACGAGACACACGAAAAGGCTCTGGAACAAGGCGGGAACAACTACCGGGAACTTTTTTTTGTTCCCCTTTCGTGTGTTTCATGGTTTGATTCCGTTTTCGTTGTCGTTTGCCAATACACCTAAGCTCTTAAAAAAAAACGGGGGATGTCGTGCCCGGACAGCCTGGCCGCCGCTTTACTTGGGCGGGCGGGAAATGGGACAATACGGTCTATGGAAAAAACATTCTCCCAGCTGGCGGCGGAGATGGAAAAACGCAACAGCGACATCAAATCGCTGACTAATGCGCTGAACGCGCTGGCGGGCCGCGCCGAAATAGTGGCCAAGCAGCAAAAACGCGGCATCACCGTGCGCGACGAACAATTTGAAACCGATTTCAGGGCGGCAGGGGTCAAAACACGGGAAACCGCCGCGCTGGTGGAAGATTTTTGGGGAGCCGCATCCGCTGCGGCGCGCCGCGGCTGCGGCGCGGGCCGGGACTGCGACGAGCTGGGCGCGCGGGAGCTTGCCTCGGCCCTGCGCCAGAGCGGGCATGCCGTGTCCGGACTGGCGTCCGCTTTTCAGTACCTGCAAAACCGGTCCGCCGGGATTACCATGCGGCTGAACTGGCTGGAAATGGAAACCGGCACGGAAACGCTGTCCCGCCTGTGCCCTAAAATGGCGGTGGCGGCGAGGGAACTGTCCAAACTCTCCGACAGGGCCAGCCTTTCCGAGCGGACACGGCTCACCTGAATTTAGCCGGCAGCCTCAGAAAATAAAAGGTGTTGCCCAGCCGGTCCAGCGACATGTAATCGGCCACCGGGCCGCCGGACGGGTTGGCCAGCGGTTTTGGCTGCGCGCCGGACTCCCGGTCCAGCGGCATCGTCAGAATCAAATACCCCCATCGTGACGGAGTGCCGGGCAGCGCCGTGCGCGGGATTTCAGCCAGCATGTCGCCGCCGGGCAGCAGCGCGGTGTCGTATTCTCCGATTTTGGAAGGCCCCTGCGGCGTGGCCTGGTACAGCCGCGCCTTGCCGGAGGCGATGACCACGGCGAATTCCCACGCATCCTCCGCGGAGGCGCGGAACTGGCGCCCCTCCAGCAGATTGACCGAACCGAACCCCGGCCTGTGGTTGAGGTCTATGTAAATATCGGCCAGCAGCAGCGGCAGCAGTTCCCGGCGGGCAGCGTCGTCGGCGCGGGAGGTCTTGATTCTGAAATCCACTGAATCCGAAGTCCACCGGACAAGCACGGCGTCCGGGTTGAAAACGCCGTTTTGCGCCGGCGTAAGCGCGGCCTGGCCGGTGGCGCCGGCGGCCAGAGGGAAACCCGGCGGCAGGACGGCCCGCTTTTCCGGGTTCTGGACAAGCAGCATTCCGTCTCCCTCGGTGATGACGGCATTGCCGCCGCCCGCGGGACTGGAGACGGTTTCGGCCTCCGGCTCTCCGGAGGGCGACTCGGAATCCGACAGGGGCCGCACCAGCGAGGGCGGCATGGGCCGCTCTATCACCCGGTAGACGTTTTCAAGCATGGTTTTGAACTGGTTTTCGGCCTCGTCGGCATCGTCGGGGTCGGGGCCGGCCAGGCGCAGCAGGCGCGCGCCGGTGTCCAGCTCCGCCATAAGGGCGGAGGCCTGTTTTAGCGCCGGGGCTTTTGCCTGGCTGGCGCTGCGGTATATGCTGCACGCCTTGCGCGCCGCGCCAAGGTTGAGCAGCGCGCCCGACTGGCGCGGATTGGCGGCCCAGGGGCTGTAATCGCCGCTCCAGGGCGGCGGGAAATACGCCGCCCCGCCCGTTGACTGCGCCACGGTCGTAGAAGGCGCAACCGCCAGCGCCGCGCTTACCGTCATGTATTTCAGACCGCGCGGGGACAGCGCCAGGTTCCGCAGCGCGCCGCGCAGCGCGGAGGCTGTTGCGGTGTCTACCAGCGTCTCGTCTATGGCGGCAAAAACGGGGGCGGCGGAAACCGCAGCCGAGGCAAGCAGCAGTTCTAACGCGGCGGTGTCCCTGGCGGTTTCAAAAGAGACCAGCTTCACGCCGCTGGATTCCAGCACGGCAAATTCCTGACTTGCGCCGCGCCCGCAGGCCAGCCATTTCAGCCCGTAGGTCGCGGCCAGCGGCACGAAATCCGGGGTGAGGCCGCCTCCGGCGGGCGTCCAGCCCTCCGGCGGCTGCTTGTGGATTTTTTTGTAACCCTCCAGCCCCAGATACAGGGAATAGGCCGCCTCGTCCATCCTGTCTGCCCAGAGGCTGTAGCCGCCCTTGCCCTGCCAGTTTACGTATGCGCTGGACGGCGAAAACAAAAGCGGCAGGACGGGGTCGCCCGCCATGCGCAGCGGCAGTTCCAGCCTGCCGGAGGCGGAGAGGGCGCGCATTTTCTCGCGCTCCGCGGCGGGGACGGAGGCCGCCGGAACCGCGACGGTCAGGCCAAAGCCGGAATTCCCGCCCATGGAGTCCATGACTTCCTGGCGGGGCGCGTCCGGGGCCGGCAGCCACAAAAGCGCGACGGAACCCTTCCCCCCGTCCGCGCCGCAAAGCCGGGCGGATAAAATCAGCAGAAACGCTGCTAAAAATCTTTTCATTTTAGAACCGAGACCTCCCTTCCCTCAAACACCGCCCTGCCGTGCGCGGCGGGGTCGCGCAGCGGCGCGCCCGCGACGATGAATTCGTATCTGGACGCGCCCGCGGGAACCGCGGCCAGCGCGGCCCATTCCCCTGGTTTTTCCTGTTTCATGGGGTCCGAACCGCCGTCCCAGCCGTTGAAATCGCCGCGGACGAAAACGGATTTGACGCCCTTTTTTTTAAGCGTGAAGCGGACGAATTTTATCTCCGCCGCGCGCGGCCTGTTTTTTTGCTGCGGCGAAAAAGACACCTGCGCCCCGCCGCTCCACTGCGACAGAAAGCTGAAATATGCCCCGCACGCATCCACAAACACCGCCGACGGCACGGCCACCGCCGCCAGCAGCGCTGCGGCAAAGGCGATGTAAAGGGTTTTCTTCTCCGGCATCAGGAACTCTCGTATTTTTCCAGATAGGGCCGCGCGCGCAGCTTTGCGCCCAGTTTTTCCGCCAGCGCGCGGGCTGCGGGCAGGTCCACCCCCGGCATGTCAACCACGGTAACCACCGTCTCCGGCACATGCCGGACGCAGGAGCGGATGAATTCAAGCACGGCTGCAAACCCGTCCCGGCGGTACTGCGGCAGCGGGCGCACCAGCTTTTCCCACTGCGAGGGATCCGCGCTGTTGAGGCTGATATTGACGGAATCTATCGCGCCCTCAAACATGGCGGGCGCGTCTTTTCCCCACACCAGCCCCGCAAGGCCCACGGTGTTGAGGCGGATTTTATGGCCGGACTGTTTCAAGGCGCGGGCGGCGGACACCAGCTCGTCAAGACGCATTGTCGGCTCGCCGTAGCCGCAGAAGACTATCTCGGGCGCGGGGGCGTCCTTTTCAAGTTCAACGACACGCGCCAGCACCTCCGGCACGGACGGCTCTCCGCCGCGCAGGTCCAGGTCGTGTCCGCGGAAGGCCATGCCCCATTTCCGTTTTATGCAGAAAACGCAGTCGTTGGGGCAGCGGTTGGTGAGATTTACATAAAGCGCGCTGCCGTAACGGTAAACTATCTCGCCCTGTCGCATGTGATTATTTTAGCAATTACAGAAACATCTCCTTAACCTGAAAATTTCAGTTGGCGCGAGGACCGAGGCGAAAAAGCGCAAAATAATGCCGAACAAAATTATCCGCGCGTGCCCTACTGCACGAAAGGATAATTTTGTGAAGGCAGTATGAAGCGATTTTTCGCCGAATCCCGCGACCAACTGAAACTTTCAGGTTAATAAAGACCGGGCTACTTGAATTGCTCCATGCCCCTGAAGCTGCGCGAGAGGGAGAAGCCTTTTAGGATTTCCCTGTCCTCCGCCGGCAAATCGCCGGACGCCATTTTCGCCACCAGTTCGCCTATGCCCGGCCCCAACATGAACCCCTGCCCGCACATCCCGGCGGCGAGAATAAGCCCTTCGGGGTTTGCGAAATCCACTATCGGGAACCCGTCGGGTGTCATGGGATACATCCCGCGCCAGCACCGGCGCACTTTTATTGAGGCCAGCCGGGGGAGCAGCCTTATCATCCGCCGCGCCACCGCCGGCAGGAATTCGGAGGTGGCCGCCCTGTCCGCGCCCCATTTGGGCGGCTCCGGCGTGAGGCAGAACACTATCTGGCCCTCCGCGTTCTGGTAGAAATAGGAATTCTTGGAGCCGTCGCCCGCGCGGATGTCCACAATCATCGGCTCAAACATCCGGGCGGCCGGCTCGGTGATGGCGGCCTCGTGCATATCGGAGGTTACCGGCAAATCCAGCCGGACCATGGCGCAGATTTCGCGCGCGTTGATTCCGGCGGCGTTGACCACGCGCGGGGCGTGGTATTTCCCCTTTGAAGTGGAGACGCCCCGGACTTTGCCTTTTTCGGTTATTATGCCGGAGACCGCCTCGCCGTATCGGAATTCAACGCCCAGCTGCCCGGCGCGGCGGCGGAACGCGGTTGTCGCAAGAAGCGTGGAGGCGCTGCCGTCGTCCGGGGAATAGACGCCGCCGCGCAGATTCTCGCGGCTTATGCCGGGAACCAGCCCGGCGCACTCGTCCGCGGAAATCCAGTCTATGTTGAGGCCGAAACTTTTTTGCGTCGCCAGGGTCCGGCGCATCAGGCGCTCGTCGCTGTCCTGATAGGCGGGGAAAAAGTAGCCGCCCTTGCGCCAGCCGATATCGTCGCCGTGTTTTTCCTTCCATTGCGAGAATATATCCAGGCTGCGCAGGCAGGTTTTAATTTTTGCGCCGTCGGAATGCGTGGCCCGCACCCCGCCTATGGCCGCCTTGTTCTGCCCCTGCCCCGACGAGGCCAGGCAGTCCAGCACCAGCGTCTTCATTTTTCTTTCCGCCAGCGCGACCGCAGCCGGCACGCCTATGCTGCCGGAACCGATGACAATGACATCGTAATTCATATCAGAACCTGCCTCCCGCATCGCCGCCGCAGGGGGCGGCTTTCGCGTCGCAAAACGCGCCCAGCGGCACTTCCATCTCCAGCGGGCGGCGGGTGTTATGTGTTATCTCACCCGAAGGGACGCCCTCGGCCCTGAACAGCGAATCTATAAGCGGCCTGCATGTCTTGCCGCCGCAGGAACCCATGAAGCAGCGGGTGGCGGCCTTAAGCGCGTTGAAATCCCGCGCGCCCTCCCTTATAAGTTTGCGAATCTGCCCCAGCGTAACCCGCTCGCAGCGGCAGATGATGGTATCGTCCCCCGCCTGCGCCGCGGACGCGCCGGCAAGCGGCGAATCCTTTTCCCAGTCGTAGAGCTTTATCCCCGCCGCTTTCAGCGCGGCGGCCTTTTCCAGCTTGACGCCGATGATGGCGGTTGACTGCGCCTTCAGCGGGCGGATTTCGGTTATCTCCGCGCCGGCTATCTCGCGGCCCTCGCCGTCGGTTACGCGCACAAAGCGCCCGGGCTTGAGCTCCGGCGCATCCAGCTCGCAGGCCATATATACGGTCGGGTACTGCTCGTCCCGGCGGCAGTCGACCACCGTTACCGCAAGACCGGGGCAGATGGCGGCGCAGCGCAGGCAGCCTATGCACTCGCCTTCAAAATACGGCAGCGCGGTTATATCCTCGCCGCGCAGCTTTATCGCGTTTTTCGGGCAGACGGAGACGCACGGGTTGCACGGTATTTCCTGCCGGCAGTGGAACACGGGAAAAACGCCGGCGGCGCGCGCGGGCGGAGAGGCCTCGCAGGTTTTGCCGGGGCGGCTTTTGAGGATATTGAGTTTTTCCGTCCACTGCGGCGGCGGCCCGTCCTGGCAAAGTCCCAGGCTGCGCGCCATTTTAAGTCCCGCTATTTTCCCGCTGAAAATGGCGGCGGAGGCTTCGGCAATCTCCTCGGTGTCGCCGGCGGCGAAGACATTCATCCCGAAGTCCCTGGCCTGATGATAAAGCTCGTCGCACGGGTTGAGGCCCACGGCCACCAGCAGCGCGTCCGCCGCGAAAGTTTTTTCCGTTCCCGGCAGGGGCTTGAATTTATCGTCAACGGCGGCGATGGTTACCGATTCCAGCCTGTCCGCGCCGCGAGCCGCAAGCACCGTGTGCGACACGAACACGGGAACGCCCAGCCGCCGTATCTTGTCGGCATGGACCTTGTAGCCGCTGATTTGCGGCAGCGCCTCCACAAGGCCCGCCACCGCTATGCCGGCCTGTATGGCGTGGTAGGCGGCGATAAGCCCCACATTGCCGCCGCCCATTATGAAAATCCGTTTGCAGGGCAGCACCAGGTCGCGGTTTACCAGCGTCTGGAAAGCGCCCGCGCCGTAAACCCCGGGCAGCGTGCAGCCGGAAAAAGGCAGCGTCTTCTCTCTCGCGCCGGCGGCCACCAGCAGCGCGCGCGGCTTGACCAGATTATAACGCCCCTCGCGCAGCACGCCGGCCCGCCTGTCCGAAAACACCGCGGCGGCAAAGGAATTGGTCCACGCCTGCACGGAGGGGTAATGGCCCAGTTCCGCTTCCAGCTTTGCGGCAATGTCTATGCCGCGCGTGCCGGCGCGGCAATCCTCCACCGAGCCGAAAAATTTATGGGTTTGCAGCACCAGCTTGCCGCCCAGCTTCGCCTTGTCGTCGGCAATAATGACCTGCGCGCCCAGCTTGCCCAGCTCTACGGCGGCGGCAAGCCCGGCTGGGCCGCCGCCGATAATAAGCGCGTCCGGCTCGTGAAGCGGGATTTCGCCGAAAACCCGCTCCCCCGCCTCTCCGGCAATCTCCGGCAGTCCGCGGATGGAGCGCACCTCCATCCCCTGCCGCACCGGGGTAACGCAGGACTTGACGGCAATCCCGTCCGCCATCACCGCGCATTGCGCGCACTGGCCGTTGGCGCAGAAAATCCCCTGCGGCGAGTTGTCTTTGTGATGCCGCGAGAATATGTGGATGCCGTTGGCGGCCAGCGCGGAGGAGACAGGCTCGCCCTCTGCGGCTTCCAGCGTTTTGCCGTCAAATGTGAAAGCAACCGCCGCGCGGCGCGGAACCGCCAGCACGGGATGTTTTTTTATTCTGTTTGCAGTCGGTGTGTGCATAGATTGGGGTTTGCTCCCGAGCAGGCCCTGAAATCTCCGTATTCCGTGGCAACGGCTTCCGGCACGGGCGAATGTGGCCCGCCTTCCGCTTGATTTTACATCTTTTTGAAAGGAGAGCGCTTTTATGTTATCCTACATGTGATTTTACTTTGCGGGCGAAATGGAGAGGCTGCCGCTATGAACATACCCGCCCCCGACGGCGACAGGCGCGCGCTGGACGCGCTGCTTGAAGGACTAATGAATATACACGCTACCGACCTCGCTGCGGGGACCGGCGGCGTGGCCGTGCTTTGCCAGACCGCGCTTGACAGCGCCTGCGAGCTTACGGGCTCCAAGCGCGGCTCGCTGATGCTTTTTGACGATATTTCCTGCGAACTGAAAATAACCGCCTCGCGCGGCATCGCGCCGTCGGTGGCGCAGACGCTGCGCCTCAAACCCGGCGAGGGCGCCGCGGGCCTGGCTTTTGAAACGGGGGAGAGCATCATCATCCGCGAGCCCAAAAAGCACCCCGCCTATATCGGTTATTGCGGCAGGTCGGACCAGAAGGAGCCTATCGTCTCCCTGCCCATAAGAACGCGCAACAAGGTGTTCGGCGTGATGAACCTGCACCTGCCGCCCGGCCCGCTGCCGGACGGGGACTGCCGCATTCGGCTGCTGTGCGTGCTGGCGGGCAAGACGGCGGCATCGCTTGAAAACATGCATCTCAACGATTCGCTTCAGAATTTCTACATAGAGATGGTGGAGACTCTTGCCCGCGTCATAGACGCCAAGGATTCCTACACCCACGACCATGCAGGGCGCGCCCGGCGCAAGGCCCGGCGCATCGCGCAGGAGCTGCGCCTTGCCCCCTCGGCGATACGCCATGTGGAATACGCCGCGCTGCTGCACGACATAGGCAAAATCGGCGTCAGCGAGGTGGTACTGCGCAAGCCCGGCAAGCTCACCGCCGCCGAGTTTGACGAGATACGCCGCCACCCCGTCATCGGCTGGCAGATACTTTCGCCGGTTACATTCCTCTCGCAGGTGTCGCAGATGGTGCTGTATCATCAGGAGCATTTTGACGGGCGCGGCTACCCGGAGGGGCTGGCCGGCAAGGCCATCCCGCTGGGCGCGCGCATAGTTTCCGCCATAGACGCCTGGGACGCCATGGTTTCCGACCGGCCCTACCGCAGGGCCATGAGCCGCGAGGACGCCGTCAAGGAAATGCGCCGCTGCAGCGGCGCGCAGTTCGACCCGGATGTGGTCAAAACCTTCCTTCATCTGGAAAATACCGAGTGGCGGGACCAGCCGCCGGCCTGACATGCCTGCCGTCCTGCGGATAACCGCCACCCCGCTGGGCAATCTGGAAGACATCAGCCCCCGCTGCGCCCGCGTCCTGCGCGAAGCCGAAATAGTCTTCTGCGAAGACACCCGCCGCACGCTGGCGTTGCTGCGGCATCTGGGCTCTCCCGCCCGCGTCCTGCGCTATAACGAGAACGACGATAATTCCGTCAGCCGCTGCGCCGCGCTGGCGGCCCGGCATGAGAACACCGCGCTGGTCTGCGACGGCGGCACCCCCTGCGTCAGCGACCCCGGCTGGAAGCTGGCGGCCCGCTTCCTGGCAGAAGGCGGCAAGGTGGAAAGCGTCCCCGGCCCGTGCGCGGCTGCCGCCGCTTTTTCGGCGTCGGGGTTTCCGTCGGGAGCTTTCGTTTTCCTGGGGTTCATGCCGCGCAAAAAGTCAAAGATGGAAAAAATGCTGCGCGCCGCCGCCGCACTGGGCAGGCCGCTTATAATCTACGAATCGCCCTTCAGAGTAAAGGACACGCTGGAGGCCGTAATCTCCGCGCTGGGCGCGCGGACGCGGGTCGCCCTCGCGCGCGAGATGACCAAACTGCACGAGGAATGGCTGCGCGGCCCGGCGGAAGACGTGCTTAAGGAGCTTTCCTCCCGCGATAAAATCCTCGGAGAAATAACGCTCATAGCCCTGCCCCCCCGCGATGAAGACGCTGATATTTGACTGTTCCCTCCCGCTGGAGCGGGAAATGCCGCGCGTCTGCGCCGCTATGCGCGCCGGCGCGCTGGCCTTGCTGCCCACGGACACGGTTTACGGACTGTGCGCCTGCGCTTGCGACGAGCACGCCATCGCGCGCATAATCGCGCTCAAGGGCAGGCCGGACGGCAAGCCGCTGCCGCTGTTTGTGCATTCCATGGACGAGGCCAAACAGCTTGTCCGCTGGCCGCCGCAGGCCGAAAAACTGGCCCGCGCCTTCTGGCCCGGCGCGCTGACGCTGGTGCTTAAAACCCGTCCCGGCGCGCCGCTTGCGCCCGCCTATGCCAAAACCGCCGGCATCAGGGTTCCGAACCACGATTTTCTGCTGCGCTGGCTCAAGCTCTGCCGCCTGCCGCTGGCGCAGACCAGCGCGAATGTGTCCGGCCAGCCCGCGGCGCGGAGCGCGAAAGACGCCATCGCCCTTTTTTACGGAAAAGTGGATTTCATTTTCGCCGGCGGCGACGCCCCCGGAACCGAATCCACGGTGGCGGACCTGACCGGCCCCTCCCCCCGGATACTGCGCGAGGGCGCGATTCGGGAGCCGGAATTGCGCGGGAAATTGTAGAATAACGGGCAAGGAGAATTATATGCACGATACCTTGAAAAAGACGGACGCGGAAGTATACAACGCCGTGCGCGGCGAGACGCTGCGCCAGCAGGACAAGCTGGAGCTTATCGCCTCGGAAAACTACACCTCCGTTTCCGTGCTGGAGGCGCAGGGGTCCGTGCTTACCAACAAATACGCCGAGGGTTATCCCGGCAAACGCTATTACGGCGGCTGCGAACATGTGGATGTCGCGGAGCGGCTGGCCATAGACAGGGCGAAAAAACTTTTCGGCGCGGAACACGCCAACGTGCAGCCGCACAGCGGCACCCAGGCCAATATAACGGCATACCTTTCCCTTATAAATCCGGGCGACACGGTGCTGGGGCTTAACCTGTCGCACGGCGGGCATTTGTCGCACGGACATCCGCTGAATTTCTCCGGGCGGTATTTCAAAATCGCCACCATGAACGTAAACCGCGACACCGAGCTTATAGACTACGACGAGGCCGAAAAGCTGGTGGAAAAAGAGCGTCCCCGGCTCATCATGGCGGGCGCGTCCAACTATTCCCGCGTCTGGGACTGGGCGCGGCTCAAGAAAATGGCCGACGACTGGAAGGCCTTCCTTGTAACCGACATCGCCCATTACGCGGGGCTGATTGCGGCGGGGCTCTACCCCTCCCCGGTGGGCGCGGCGGATATTGTAACCACCACCACGCACAAGACGCTGCGCGGGCCGCGCGGCGGGCTGGTGCTGTGCAAAACCGCCTATGCCAAATCGGTTGACCGCACCAATTTCCCCGGCAACCAGGGCGGGCCGCTGATGCATGTAATCGCGGGCAAGGCCGTCTGCTTCGGCGAGGCGCTTAAGCCGGAATTCAAAACCTACCAGTCGCAGGTGCTGGCCAATGCCCGCCGGCTGGCAAAGGAAATGCAGGACAGGGGCTACCGCATAGTGGCCGGCGGGACGGACTGCCACCTGTTCTCGCTGGACCTGCGCGTAAAAAATATCACCGGCAAGGACGCCGAGCATACGCTGGACGCGGCGGGCATCACCGTCAACAAAAACACCATTCCCTACGACCCGCAGCCGCCCATGGTGGCCAGCGGCGTGCGCATAGGCACGCCCGCAATAACCACCCGCGGCATGAAGGAAAACGACATGGCCGCCGTGGCCGAATTCATAAACGACGCGCTGGAGGCCAAAGGCGATTCCGCCACGCTGGCCGCCATAGCGGAAAAGGTTACGGCGTTTTGCAGAAAATTCCCGGTATATGCGGGGTTTGAGCGATGAAAAAAAACGCCGCCAAAGTCGCCGTCATAGGCGGCAGCGGGCTTTACGGGATGGAGGGCCTTTCCCGCGCGCGCGCGGTGAAAGTGAAGACTCCTTTCGGCTCCCCGTCCGACGAGATAGTGCTTGGCGATATCGGCGGCGTTTCCGTCGCCTTCCTGCCCCGGCACGCGCGCGGGCACAAGCTGCTGCCGTCCGAAATCCCGCAGCGCGCAAATATCTGGGCGCTTAAATCGCTGGGCGTGGAATCGGTAATCGGCGTGAGCGCCGTGGGCTCGCTTAAGGAAAAACTCAAGCCCCGCCATTTCGTGTTCCCGGACCAGTTGGTGGACCGCACCAGTGGCCGCGTCTCCACCTTCTTCGGGGACGGGATGGTGGCGCATATCTCTTTTGCCGAGCCGTTCTGCAACTGCCTTTCCCGGCTGCTTTACGCAAAGGCGCGCGCGCTTGGCATACCGTCCCATTCCGGCGGGACGCTGGTGTGCATGGAGGGGCCGCAGTTTTCCACCAGGGCCGAATCCGGGTATCACCGCAAAATGGGCTATTCCGTGATAGGCATGACCTCCGCTACCGAGGCGAAACTGGCGCGCGAGGCACAGTTGTGCTATGCCTGCGTCTCGCTGGTTACCGATTATGATGCGTGGAAAACCGGCGAGGAGGTCAGCGGAGACATGGTGGTGCAGACGATGCTCCATAACGTCGCCGCGGTGAAGCGGCTGATAGCCGCCGCCGTTCCGGCCATGGCCACCGCCGCTCCGGGCTGCCGTTGCCGCCATGCGCTCAAAGACGCCGTGTTTACCGACCGGCGGCTTGTTCCGGCCCGCGTTCTGGCGCGGCTGAAAATGCTGGGGATATGATATGCCGCTTGAAGCCGCCGCTATAATAGGTTCCGGCAGCGAGGCCGTCTCGCTGGCGCGGATACTGGCGCTAAAAGGCGTTCAGGTCCGTGTTTTTGACGTGTTCAAAAACGATCTGCGAATTGCGCTGGCGCGCATTGAATGGACGCTGCGGCGCGACGGCAGGCCGGAGCTGATTGCCGGCATAGAGCCGGTGCAGGAGCCGGACAAGCTCGCCGGCGCGGATATCGTGATAGAAACTGCCGGCGTGCAGGCCGGCGACCGGGCCGATTTCCTGGCCAAAGCCGCCCAGTCCGCCGGCGAGAACTGCGTTTTCGCCGTCAGATGCGGGGCGGAGCCTGTAACCCCCTTTGTAGCCGGGCTGCCCGCGCCGGGGCGGTTTGCCGGGCTGCGGATTCATCCGCCTTCCGGCGGCGGCAGGCTGGCGGAGGTCGCCCGCCTTGAAACCACGGGCGACGCCGCGCTTAAAACCTGCCGCGAGCTGGCCACCTCGCTGGAAGCCTCCTGCGTTATCGCCCATGATTTGCCCGGAGTGATAGTGGAGCGGCTGCGCCGCCCTTTCATTCTGGCGGCGCTGGCGCTGCTGGAGAGCGGCAAGGGTTTTGCGCGCGATATAGACGAGGCGGTGCGCAGGGGCGGCGGGCTGCCGCAGGGGCCTTTTGAGATGGCCGACGATATCGGCCTGGACGTGGACGTGCTGGCGGGCGAGACTATTCACCGCCTTCTGGGCGCGCCGCAGCGGCTGGCGCCGTCGGCGCTGGAAAGCCGGCTGGCCCAGCACGGGCATCTGGGCAAACGCTCCACCGCGGGGTTCTATCTCTACGACTACGGTGAAATCATCGGCGAAAACCCAGCCCTTGCCGACCTTACCCCGTATCTGGGGATAAGCCCGGCCCGGCCCGAAGACGTGTTCGCCTCGGTGATGGAAAAGGTGTGCGCGGAGGCGAAGCTGCTGGCCTCTGAATCCATGGTGTCCGAGTTTGACATGGAAACCGCTGTCAAAACCGCTTTCGGCTGGCCCAAGGGCCCGCTGGATTTCGCGCGCGAACTGGAGGCCAAACCCGCCAGCCGGCCCCCGAAGCAGGACCAGTGGGGCGATGCGCTATGACGGCCCCGCGTTCCGGCGCAGCCGGCGGATGCCGTTGTTTGTCCGCAATTTTCAGGGTTGCGAAAGTCCTTGCAATCCTGTGCTGCCTTGCGCCGCTGGCGGCGCGGACGGGCCGCGCGGCGGAGCTGGGCTGGCTTCCCCCCGGCAGGATTTTCCAGCCGCTTGAGGCGGACCCGACATACCCCGCATTCTCGGCCAGATATTCCGCCGCCGCGCGCGAGGGCTGGCGCGCCCAGGCCAATATGGGAGGCGAGTTCGCCATAGCGGGGCTGGAGACGGAAAACGGCTCCTCCCCGCGGCTGGGCATAGCGGGGGGCGTGGCGGCGCGCTTTGACGTCTCCCGTGTCACCAACGATTTTGAAATAGCCGATTTCACGCTTGCCTTCCCGCTGGACTGGCGCGCCGGTCCGGTTGCGCTGCGCGCCATGTACTGGCACACAAGCTCGCACATCGGGGACGATTACATCATAAGCAACGCGCTTTCCCCCTCGCAGCTTTCAAAGCATGTTACAGACGACTTGCGGCTGCTGGCCTCCGTCAATCCGGCGCGGTTTCTGCGGATATACGGCGGCGGCGGCTGGGCGCTGAACCAGATACCCCATGTGCAGAAACGCTGGCGCGCCCAGTTCGGGGCCGAGGCGCGCACGCAGGGGAAAAACTCGCTTTTCGCGGCTTTTGATTTGCAGTCATTGCAAAGTAACGGCTGGAACCCGTCTTTCAACGCGCGGGCCGGCGCGCGCCGGGCGGGGAAGGACACCGCGGTTTCGGCCTTCTGCGAATTTTCTTCCGGGCGGCTGCCGTACCTGGGGTTTTCCACGCTGAGCCAGACCATCTGGTCGCTGGGCCTGGGCTTTGAGTTGTGAGCGCACGCGGTTTCGCAGCCGCCTCCTGCCTGCTGATTGCCTCGCTTGCCGTGTATCTGCCTTCGGTAAGGAGCGGCTTTGTCAACTGGGACGACCCGCAGTACGTAACCGGCAACGGGGCGGAATTGTCTGCGCCGCTGCTGTCCGAATTCGCCGCGCCGTCGCACGGCTATTATCATCCGCTTACCATACTCTCGTACAAAATTGATTACCGGCTGGGCGGGACAAATCCGGCGGTTTACCATTTGACAAACACGCTGCTGCACACGGTTAACACGCTGCTGCTTTGCGCGCTTTGCGCGGAACTGGGGGCGGCCCCTTTCGCCGCTTTCTGCGCCGCGCTTGTTTTCTGCGTCCATCCGCTGCTTAGCGAGCCTGTTTTGTGGGTGTCGGGCCGCAAGGATTTGCTGCTTTGCTTTTTCGGGCTGCTGTCGCTGTTTTCCTATCTGCGGCTGTGGAGCCGCCCTCGGGCGCGCATTATCCTGGCCAGCGTGTTTGCCGCGCTGGCCATGCTGGCCAAGCCGACGGGGGCGGCCATTCCGCTTATGCTGCTGGCCGTTGATTATTACAAAGGCCGCGAAATTTCCCGGCGCGTCCTTGCGGAAAAGCTGCCCGCGCTGGCTTTCGGCGGAGCCGTGCTGCTGGCCTCGCTTTCCACGGGCGGGCCGCTGATAAAGATTGAGCCGTACAAATACGGAGCGGGGCTTCATGCGCTCTCCGGCCTGAACAACTTGTGGTTTTATTACCGGCATATCGCCGTTCCGGCGGCTTTGTCGCCGGATTATCCCTACGGTTTCGTTCTGGGCGCGAAAAATCTGTTTCTGCTGCCGGCGGCGGCTGCGGGGATTTCCGCGGCGATTGTGTTTTCCGGCAGGGCCGGCGTTTTGGGCGGCGGGATATTCCTGCTGGGGCTGCTGCCGGTAATCACCCGCCCGGAGATGGCCCCGGCGGACCGGTACGTATATTTTCCCGCCTGCGGGCTGGCCCTGTGGCTGGCATTGCTGCTGTCCCGCGCGCCGGACCGCAGCCGGCGGCTGGCGTATGCGCTGGCGCTGTGCTGCGCCGCCGCCTTCGCCCCCCAGGCGGCAATGCGGCGCATTATCTGGCGCGGCGGAGAAAGCCTGTGGAAGGACGCCTGCCTCAAATACCCCTGCGCCGAGCATACCTGCGTAAATTATGTTGACGCGCTTGCAAGAGCGTCGCGTCAGCGTGAGGCGATAGCGGTATATGAGAATATCCTGTCCCGCGGCTGCGCGCTGTCGGGTAAGGCGAAAAACAATCTGGCCTATAACGCTGCGCTGGCCATGGGGCTGGACGGCAGGCTGGACGAGGCCGAAGCCGCGCTGAAAACAATCTCGCCGGATTTTGAGGAATATCACCAGGCGCTCAACAATTTCGGCATGATAGAGCTTGGACGCGGAAACAAGGCCGCCGCCCGGCGGTATTTTGAATCCGCGCTGAAGCTCAAGCCGGACTATTCCGTGGCGCGCGGCAACCTGAAAAAAGTTTGACAGCCCTTCCGGCATTGCCTACAATGCAACTGATGAGTCCACGCGCCTGAAAAGGCGCAATGCGACTTAAAACCTGAAAGTTTCAGTTGGTGCGAGGACCGAGGCGAAAAAGCGCGAGATAATGCCGAACAAAATTATCCGCGCGTGCTTCACAGCACGAAAGGATAATTTTGTGAAGGCAGTATGAAGCGATTTTTCGCCGAATCCCGCAGCCAACTGAAACTTTCAGGTTAGAACCTGATATCTCGCAATTCGGCAGTTCGCCCGGTAAAATGAAAAAACTACTGGCGGCGGCGGTTCTTGCGGTAACGGTTGAAGTTCACGGCGCATGCGCGCCAGACTCAATAGAGCATTACAAGGCGTTCCCTTTTCCGGCAGCGGCGCTGCCGGCGGAACCGGCGGCGGACATCCCGGAGCCGGAGCAGCCCGCCGCCCCGCCGGAAGACGTAAACGGCCCGGAGGGCAGGCCCGTTTCGCCGAAACCGGACATCACCCCCGGCAAGCTATGCTCGCCGGAGGATACGGATTTTGACGGGCATAGATACCCGGAGCGGATAGCGCATTGCGCGCGGAATGTCCCCTATTCCATGAAAGTGAAAGTGGCGCGGGACTACGGCGTCAGGCAAAGCGACTGGGGCAACTACGAGTTTGACCATCTCCTCCCGCTGGCGATAGGCGGCAACAGCGCGGCTGAAAATCTGTGGCCCCAGCCGCGCGGCGAGGAGGAAAGCGGCGGGAAAGACAAGCTGGAGCAGCAGCTTTATATTCAGCTTTCAAAAGGGGAAATAACCCAGAAGGAAGCCGTGAAAAGGATTTACGACTGGTTCAAAGATTATGTCGAGAAAACGCAGCATCCCGCCCAATTCAAACAAATGCTGAAAACGAGGTTGATGCTGTAGTGAATCAAGACAACAAAAACCGTTTGCGCGGCGCGGCATGGCTGGCCGGGCTGATTCTGCTTGTCGCGGCATTCTACCTGATTCTGGAGCATTTTTCCCCCTATTATTTTCTTGAGGACGACAACCGGGACTGTACGCTGCCGATGTTTGTCCATTACTTCCGCGGACTGGCGGCTGGCGGGCCGGCCTTTTTCAATTTTCATCAGTATCTGGGCAACCCCAGCATAGCCGCAAGCCCCGTTTTTTACCCGCCGCTGTACGCCAGCGTCTGGCTGAGCAGGATGTTTTCCGGCGATGTGATGTGGAGCATGGACATATTCGCCTTCCTCCATGCCGCGCTGGCGGCCTGCGGGATGTATCTGTTCGCGCGCCGCATGGGCGCGGAGCGCGCCGTTTCGTTCTGGGCCGGGGCGCTCTGGGCGATGAACGGCTTTGTGATGTTTGTGGCGCCGTCGTGGTGGATAGCGCTGCCGGTTTTCGCCTGGGCGGGCTGGCTGCATTTTCTGCTGCTGCGGCTTATGGACAAGCCTTCCCTTGGCAATGCCGTCATGCTGGCCGGGGCGCGGCTGATTTTGTTTTACAGCGGCTATCCGCAGTATGTGGCTTACGAATTCATTCTGGAATCGGTTTTCGCGCTTGCGCTGCTTTACGGGCGGAGCGGGACGGCGCTGCCGGACGCGGCGCCGGGACGGGTTTGGGAGTTTGCCCGGGCTTTCGCGTTCAGCGCGGCGCTGGCCGCCGTCTGCGCGCTGCCGCTGGCGCTGCCGACGCTGCATCAGATGTCGCTTTCCCGCGACAGGGGGCAGCCGTTCTCCTACGGCGAGCTGGCATGGCTCAAATACAGGGCTGACATGTGGCTGTGGGGGCTGGTATGGCCTTTTACGGATACCCGCGCCATAAAAACGCATTTCATATACGAACGTTTCGCAAGGGCGGGGTTTGCCTCCTGGGTCATACCCTATACGGCGCATATAAGCTATGTCGCCCAAGCCGCGCTGATTCTTCTGGCCGCGCGCTGGCGGCAGGCGCGCGGAAACCCGCTTGTGACGGCGCTGGCCGTATGCGCCGCGCTGTCGCTGCTGTGGGGCGCGGGCGCGCTGAACTGGCTTGTGTATTTCACGCCGCTGCTGAACCGGCTGAGATGGACTTTCAAGATGGGGATTTTCGTCAATTTCTACCTGATAGCGCTGGCCGCATGGGGAATGAGGGGGGGGTTGGGGAAACGCTCCGGCTGGATATTCGCGCTGGCCATGGCGCTGACTCTGGCGGATATGGGCGCGATGTATGCCCGCAATTTCCAGCACAGCTTCATAACCCACGACGTCCCAAACCCGATAACCGAGCCGCTGCGGGACAAACTGTCCTCCGGCAGGCTGTTTTCGCTGGGCTATGTCGCGGGCCGGGATTCGGACCCCGGCGGCATTGTGTTCAATTATGCGACGCTGTGGGGGCTGTATCATTTCGCGGGCTATGACGCCTTTGTGCTGAAGGCCAATTACGACGCCGCGCAGAAGCTGACCTACCTCTCCTCTTATTGTGGAGTGATTCATCCCAATACCATCGCCTATTTCAGGCGGTGGGGGGTGAACAGATATGTAATCAAAAAAAGTTCTGCGGCAAGATACGGGCCCGTGCTGTCCGGCTACGGCCTCTCGCAGGAATTTGAGGATTCCCGCCGCGTGATTTACAGCGACCCCAAGGCCATGCCTATGCTGTTCCGGGAGGAAAGCGGCGCGCCGCTGGAGTTCAGAATACTGCCCAACAGGCTTGAGTTTGACGCGGCATCGCCTTCCGGCGGCGCGGTGATTGCCAATTTCCTGCATAACGGATTTTTCAGGGCGGAGATAGACGGCAGGGATTGCGGCCCCGCCGGAGAGAACAAGCACCATCAGCTCCGGCTTGTGCTTGCCCCGGGGCGGCATCATGCCGCGTTTGTCTACCGCAACGAATGGTTTTACAGAGGGATTTACCTGGCCCTGGCCGGCGCGGCGCTGTTATTTCTTTTTGCATTCATCGCAGTGCGCCGGTTTCGCAATAGCGCCTCCGGCAAATTTGTATAATATTTTGTCCGACTTATGAGGGAAATCACCACACTGTACCAGGCGCTTCTTCACAGGGCGACGCTTTCGCCGGATTCCGAGGCGCTTATAGAGGAAAACCGCCGCTGGACCTATCATGAGCTGCTGATGGCCTCGGACCGCGCGGCGGATATGTTCTGGCAGCTCGGCCTCCGCAAAGGCGACAAGGCCGCCATTGTCCTGCGCAACTGCGCGGAATTCCTGATAGCCCAGTTCGCGCTGGCCAGAATTGGCGCGGCGTCCGTGCCGGTGAATTTCATGATAACCCGCCGCGGCGAAATTGAATTTATCCTTAAAGACAGCGGCGCGAAAGCGGCGGTAACCTCCTCGGAATTCGCGGCGCCGTATCTTGAACTGGCGGGCGCTGCGGGGGAATTCTGCCATGTGCTGGCCATAGACTCGCCGCCGCGCCACGCGCTGGATTTCTGGCACAAGGTGAAAACCGCGCCCCATCACCACGACATCAACCGGCTTGAGGTCCTGCCGGACGACACGGCAACCCTGCTCTACACCTCCGGCACCACGGGACATCCCAAGGGCGTCATTCTGACGCATAAAAATCTGCTCAGCAACACCCGCTCCGCAGCGCATACCTTTCATGTGGACAAAACCGACGTTTTCCTTTGCCTGCTGCCGCTGTTCCACACCTTCGCGTTCACGGTTACCGCGCTGATTCCGCTGCTTACCGGAGGCAAAACCGTGATAACGCCGCGCATAGCCCCGGCCAAGCCCTGGCTTTACACGATGGGAAGGGAAGGCGTGTCCATAATGGTGGGCGTGCCGCAGATATTTTCGGTTATCGCCAAAGAGGCCAGGGGCCTGGCCAGGCTCTACATGCAGCATTGGGCTTTCCGGCGGGTGCGCTGCTGCTTTTCCGGCGCGGCGCCTTTAAGCGCGGCGGTGCACAAACATTTTGAAGACACACTGGGCATAAGCCTGTTTGAAGGCTACGGGCTTACGGAAACGGCCCCCATAGTCTCCGCCAACCATCCGCACGGGAGAAAGCGCGGCTCGGTCGGCAGGCCGGTGCCGGGCGTGCAGGTGAAAATCGTTGACGAGGCGGAACGGACTCTTCCCCATGACCGCGAGGGCGAAATCTGCGTGCGCGGCCCCAACGTGACGCGCGGCTACCACGGCAACCGGCAGGCGACAAAAGAAATGCTCACCGCGGACGGCTGGTTCAAAACCGGCGACATCGGCCTGCTGGACGGCGAGGGTTTCCTTTTCATCCGCGACCGCAAGAAGGACATGATAATAGTCAAAGGCCTAAAGGTCTACCCCGCGCAGGTGGAGGCCGTGGCGCACGAGCATCCCGCCGTGGCGGAGGCCGCCGTAATCGGCGTGCCGGACGAGTACGGCGAGGAGCTTATCAAGTGCTTTGTCACCATAAAGCCCGGCGCGCCGGCGGACAAGCACGACATACTGAAATTCCTGCGCTCCCGGCTGGACCCCTACAAACGCCCGCGCGACGTGGAAATTCTGGAAGCCATGCCAAAAAACACGCTTAACAAAATCCTAAAGCGCGACCTGCGCCGCCGCGAGGCGGAAAAGCTGAACTCGTTCGGAGCCGCATGAAACCGGAAGCCGCAATCTCCGGGCTGGGCGGCTGCTGGCTGGTGGGCGGCGCGGTGCGCGACGCGGAGATGGGGCGCGTCTCGCCGGATATAGATATCGCCGTTCCCGCGGGGCGCGCGCGCAAAGCGGCGCAGTCGCTGGCGAAATCGCTTTGCGGAAGCTGTTTTCCGCTGGACGAGGAAACCGGCGTCTACCGCGTGGCCGGGCGCAAGCCGTACCCGCTGCAAATAGACGTGTCGGATTTCCAGGGCGCCGATATAGAGGCCGACCTGCGCCGCCGGGATTTCACAATCAACGCCGCCGCGTATCCGGCCCGCGCGCCGTTTTCGCTGGCCCCGGCGGAAGGCGGCATACGGATAACCGGCCTTGACCCCGCCGCCGTGCTGGACCCGCTGGGCGCGCGGGCCGATATAAAAAAACGGCTTGTAAACGCGACCGGCCCGGATATTTTAAAAGACGACCCCCTCAGGCTGCTGCGCGCCTTCCGCGCGGCGGCGGAACTGGATTTTTCAATAGCCCCGAAAACGGTTGCCATGATAAAGCGGGAGCATAAACTAGTCTCCCGCTCCGCCGGAGAGCGGATACGGGACGAACTGTTGCGGCTGCTGGCGGCCAAAGGCGCAAAAAAACGGCTGGAGCAGATGGACAAGGCCGGCCTGCTGGCGGCGGTTTTCCCGGAACTGGAAGCCCAGCGCAAATGCGCCGTCGTTTATTACGGCAAAGGCGGCGTCCTCAGGCACACTCTGGCTGTTGTTGACCGCGCGGAATACCTGCTGGAGAACGCGGGCGCGGTTTTCCCGGAATTCCGGCTCCCCGCCGACGCCGCGCTTCTCAAGCTAACCGCCCTGCTGCACGACATAGCCAAGCCCGCCACCGCAAAAATGATAGGCGGCAGGCTCCGGTTTTTCCTGCACGAGGAAAAAGGCGCCCGCATAGCCGAAGAGGTTTTGCGCCGTCTTAAATTCAGCAACGCGCATACCCGGCTTGTCTGCGCCGCCATATCCGGGCATTTACGGCCCGGGCATCTGGCCTCCAACGCGGAAATAACAGACCGCGCGGTCTACCGCTTCTTCCGCGATTCGGGGGAGGCGGCCCTGACGCTGCTGATGTTGTGCTGGGCGGATTATGCGGCCTATCTGTCTTACCCCGCGCTGGAAAAGCTGCTGCCGCAGTCGTCGCAAACGCCGCCGCCGCTGGCGCGCAAAATGCCGCGCACCGGCCCGCGCAAAACCCTGCGGCATTTGCAGCTTGTCTATCACATGCTGCGGCTCTATTTCACCCAGCCGCAGAAAATAGCGCCGCAGAAAATCATAGACGGCAATACGGTTATGAAGACGCTGGGCATAGGCCCCGGCAGGGCGGTGGGCCGCGCGCTGGAGGAGTTAAGCCTCGCCCAGGTGGACGGCAAGGTCAAAACCATAAAAGACGCGCTGGAATTCATCAAAAAACTAAATCCCGCGGAGCTATTGCCTCCTGTATGAGTAATGTCCTATGCGGCGGTCCGCAACAGAGCCTTGCGCTAGGCGTGGACGCGCAGGCGTGCCGTGAACACTCCAAGCGGCCACAACGACGCGCAAGGCCCTGTTGCGGACCGCCCCTCAGGGGTTGGCCGCATTCGCGGTTGATGCGGCGTCGCCGTGCGCTTGCATACGGACAGTATCGCCGCGCGCATGTCTCCTTGCCTGAACCGCGACTGCGGCCAACCGCATGGGACAGTACTTATACAGGAGGCAATATATGAAAAAACACCTTAAATTCATGAAAGAGGCAATCAAAGAGGCGCGCAAAGGCCTGCGCGAGGGGGGCATCCCCATAGGCGCGGTGCTGGTCAAGGGCGGCAGGATAATAGGGCGCGGGCATAACCGCCGCGTCCAGAAAAAATCCGCCATTCTGCACGCCGAGATGGACTGCCTTGAAAACGCGGGCCGGCTGCCGGCGAAAGACTATAAGAAATGCGCGATTTATTCCACGCTTTCGCCCTGCGACATGTGCACCGGCGCCATACTGCTCTACAAAATCCCGACCGTGGTGATAGGCGAGAACAAAACCTTCAAAGGCCCCGAAGCCTGGTCAAAAAAGCGCGGCGTCAGGCTGATAAACCTGGACCTGCCGGAGTGCAGGGACATTATGGCCGGTTTCATCCGGGAAAAGCCGCAGCTCTGGAACGAGGATATAGGAAAATAGGCCGGTCCCGGCGGGTATGCAAGGAAAATTCCGCGCAGAAATGTCCCGCCAGCCACCGCCGCATTCCGCAATCCAACTGCGGAGAATGGGCTTATTCTGGAGGAAGTCTGATGATAAAAGCCGTCGTGCTGGGGCTGGTGCAGGGGTTCGGGGAATTCCTGCCCATATCAAGTTCGGCCCATCTGGCGCTTGTGCCGGATATTTTCCACTGGCAGTATCAGGGACTCGCCTACGACGTGATGCTGCATCTGGGCACTCTGATAGCGCTGCTTATATATTTCCGCAAGGACTGGGCCGTGATAATATCGCGCGGCCTGCAAGCCCCGCGCTCGCCCGAAGGCGGGACGCTGTGGCTGCTGGCGGCGGGAACCGTTCCCGCCGCGATAGCCGGGCTGCTGCTGGAAAAAAAGGCCGAAATGGCGTTCCGCGCGCCCTGGCTTATCGCCGTCATGCTGATGATATTTGCGGTTATCCTATACCTGGCGGACAGGAGGGCATCGGAGGGCGGCAAATCCGCTCTTTCGCTTAAAACCGCGCTTGTCATCGGCTCGGCGCAGGCGCTGGCGCTGGCGCCGGGAGTTTCTCGCTCCGGCATTACCATAACGGCGGCGTTGCTGCTGGGGTTTTCGCGCGCCGAGGCGGCGCGGATTTCATTTTTGTTCTCGGTTCCGGTGCTGGCCGGGGCGGCGGTTCTGCAGTTGCGGCACATCACGCCCGCGATGCTGGACGGCGCCTTCGCGGCGGCGTTTGCCGCCTCGCTTGCAGGCGGCTGGCTGGCGGTCAGTTTTCTGATGGGGTTTCTGCGCAGGCACAGCCTGAGGCCGTTTGTGTATTACAGATTGGGGCTGGGCGCGCTGATTTTGCTGCTGTCCTGGCGCGGCTGGTTCTCCGCGGGCTGAGCGCACGCCGCCGCAAGCGGCAGCCGCACCGTAACCCGCGCGCCGCCCAGCAGCCGGTTTGACAGGGCAAGCGAGCCGCCATGCCTCTCCGCTATCTCCTTGCAGACCACAAGCCCCAGCCCCGTGCCGCCGGAGGCGGCCCTGCCGGTAACAAACGGTTTGGGCCCCTCGGCCAGCAACTGGGCGGGAAAACCGGGGCCGCTGTCGTCAAAAACCACTTCCGCGATATGCTTATCCGGCTGGCAGGAGGAGGAAACCTTCACGCTGCCGCCGTTTTTGAGAACGTTTTTTGAATTCATCAGCAGGTTCAGGAACAGCCGCTGCAAATGTATCCTGCTGCCGCGCACCCGCGCGGAACGCGCGTCCAGGACGCGGACAAACTCCGTATTGGAGGCCGACAGTATCGGCTCCGCTATCGCGATGGCGGATTCCAGCGGCTCGCCCAGGTCAAGACTTTCAAACTTGTATTCCTCCCCTTTGGCCACATGCATGGCGCTGGAGAGTATGTCGCGGCAAAGGACGGCGGCGTCCAGTATGCGTCTTATGTCCGCTTTTGAGGGGGTTTCCTCCTGGGCAAGCAGCAGCCGCGCGCTGCCCAGAATGACCGTAACCGGCGTTCCCAGGTCGTGCACCACGCCGGAGGCGCGCCTGCCCATCTCCACCATGTCCATGTTTTTCACGGTTTCCAGATTCTGCTGGGCTACCTCGTAGGAAAGCTGGTCCAGCTTCTCGCGCTCCGAATCCAGGGCATGTTCGGCCCTGTCGCGCTCCGAGGCCAGGCTGTGCATCAGGAAAGCGCCCAAAAACATCAGTGCGATTTTGCTGGCCAGCTCAAACGCCACATCTGAATCCCAGGTGCTGAAAGAGCCGGAGTAGAAAGACGCCGCGCCCGCCGCGGCCAGGAAAACCGTCATCGCCAGCTGCCTGACGGACATCAGTATCGCCGCCGTGAAAATAGGCAGCAGATACAGCACCCACAGGTAGGAATGCAGCCCGCCGGAATAGCGCACCAGCCCGGTTATGCAGACGCAGTTCCACACAACCATCGCGTCCACCATCCAGTAGTAGAGCCGGTATTTGGTGAGGATGTAATTGGTGGCGATATTGGACACCAGAAAAGCCGCAAACACATACGCCGCCTGCGGATAGACGAGCAGGTCGCTGTCCCGCCAGACAATGGCGGCAAGCAGCAGAAACAACACGAATATCGTCTGATGAACGCTGGAAAGCCCGCGCTTCTGCGGGCGGTAAGATTTGCCGTAGAAGTATTCCGCAAAAGCTGAAAGCCTGATTCTGGCGGTGCGCGGTCCCATAAGCGAAATCATAGCAAGCCTTGACACTAAAACGCAAACCTGCTACCCTTTTCTGCGTCCGGGCATTCCATCACATTCAGGAGGCATTGCTATGAGCGAAGTTCAGTTCACCGACGCCAATTTTCAGGAAGAGGTTATAAAAAGCGCCATACCGGTCATGGCGGATTTCTGGGCGCCCTGGTGCGGCCCCTGCCGGATGCTGGCCCCCGTGGTGGGCGAGCTGGCCGCGGAATACGCCGGCAAAATCAAAATCGGCAAGGTCAACACCGACGAGAATCCCAATATCGCCTCCTCCTACCGCATAACCGCCATTCCCACCGTGATGCTGTTCAAGGACGGCAAGGTGGCCGCGCAGCTTGTGGGGCTGCAATCCAAGGCCGAGCTGAAAAAGCAGCTTGATGCGCTTTTATAGGATAATTCTTCTGGCCGCAGTTCTGGCGGCGGGCTGCTCCGGCGGGGAAGCGCCGGCAGGCAGGAAGGCGCCGGATTTCGCGCTGAACTCGCCACGCGGCGCAAGCCTGCATCTCCAGGCGGCGGAGGCGGGCGGGCCGGTGCTGGTGGTGTTCTGGTCTGTGTATTGCGGCGCGTGCAGGTACATGGTGCCGCTGCTTAACGCCCTGCAGGACAAATACGGCGGGAAGGGGCTTTCCGTAATAGCTGTCAGCATAGCCGATCCCGCGGCGGACGTGGCGGAATACGGCTCGCGCAACGGGCTGAAATACCCGCTGGCGCTGGACGGGGACGGCGCGGTTGCGCGGCTCTACGGCGTGAGGGGAACACCCACGTCTATTCTGGTGGACAAAGACGGAACAATTCGGAAAACCTGGGTGGGATACTCCCCCGCCATGGATTCGGAGCTTGACACAATCCTGCCCGCGATGATGAAGTGAAAAAAAACTTTTACATAATAGACGCGCACGGCTTCCTGCACAGATTCTTCCACGCGCTGCCGAAATTCACCGCCTCCTCCGGCGAGGAGGTGGGCGCGCTGTTCGGTTTCACCCGCCTGCTGCTTAAAATACTGCGCGAGAAAAAGCCGGATTACATGGCCGTCTGTTTTGACTCCCCCGGCCCCACCTTCCGGCACGGGATGTTTTCCGCCTACAAGGCCAACCGCCCGAAAACCGACCCGGCCCTCGTTTCGCAGCTTGCCGCCGCGCGCGAACTGGCGCAGGGGCTGGGGCTTAAAATACTGGCCCTGCCCGGCTACGAGGCCGACGATTTGATAGCCTGCGCCGCAAAGGCCGCCGCCGCCGGCGGTGCCGCGGCGGTGATAGTATCCTCCGACAAGGATATTTACCAGCTCGCCCGCGAGGGCGTGGAATTCTGGCCGGGCGACAATACCCCGCCGCGCGGCGCCGATTACGTAACGCAGAAATACGGCATTGCGCCCGCGCTGCTGACGGATTATTTCGCGCTCACAGGCGATTCATCCGACAATGTCCCCGGCGTGGCCGGCATAGGCCCCAAAACCGCCGCGAAGCTGGTCTCCGAATTCGGCTCGCTGGAAAACATGCTGGAAAAAGCCCGCGCCGGGGAGATGGAGCCGTCCGCCGCCGGAAAGCTGCTGGCACATGAGGCGGAGGCAAAACTCTCCAAACAACTGGTTACAATCGACAACGGCTGCCCAATCGGCGGGATAGAGGATTTCGCGGTCTCCCCCGCGCCGGCGGAGGCGCTGGCCGGGCTGGCCAGACGGTTTGAGCTCAGGGATTTGCTGTCGCTGGCGCGGACGGGCGCGGCGGCCTCAGGCGCGGATATTCCCAAACCCGGCGGCTGGGACGCCGCGCTGGAAAAGCTGATGTCCGCGAAAGAATTTTATTTCCAGGCCGGAGGCGGCGGCGTCCTTGTGGGATTTTCGGAAACGGACTGCGCCTTCAAGCCGCTTGCCGGACTGACGGAGGCGGACCGCGCCGCGCTTTCGCGCGCCCTGTCGGATTCGTCCGCGCTGAAGCTGGGCCACTATATAAAGGAAGCCATGCGCGAGGCCGCCCTTGCGCCATGCCCGCTGAACTGTCTTGACACTGCATTGGCGGCATGGTGCGTGAATCCCTCGCTAGGCGATTACGGCTTTGCCGCGCTGGCCGCCGAATATGCCGGCATCATTATCACTTCGCCGAAGGCGGAGGACGGGCTTTTTTCAGCCTCGCCGGACAAGCTGGTCATGGAGAATATGCACATCCGCGCGCTGGCGCAAACACTGCGCGATAAAATGGCGGCGGAAGGGGTGGAGCCGCTGTACCGCGAAATGGAGCTGCCGCTTATCCCCGTGCTGGCGCGCATGGAGGCGGCGGGCGCGGCGGTGGATGTTTCCGCGCTGGAGGCGGCGGGCAAACGGCTCTCCGCCCGGATGGAGGTTTTGCACAAAGACATAAACTTTTCCGCCGGCATGGAGATAAATCCCAACTCGCCCAAGCAAATCGCCGCGCTGCTTTTTGAGCGGCTGGGGCTTAAATCCGGCAGAAAGACCAAAACCGGCTGGTCCACGGACGAGGAATCCCTTTCCGCCATAAGCGGGGCGCACCCCGTAGTGCCGCTGCTGCTGGAATACCGCGAGGCGGCCAAGCTGAAATCCACTTATGTTGACAATCTTACCGCCCTGTCGGAAAACGGGCGGGTCCACACCCGCTTTGACCAGACGGGGACGGCGACGGGGCGGCTGTCCAGCCTGCATCCGAATTTGCAGAATATCCCCGTCCGGGGCGAGGGCGCGCAGGCGGTGCGCGGCGCGTTCCGCGCGGGGGAGGGCAAAGTCCTGCTCTCCGCCGATTATTCCCAGATAGACCTGCGCGTGCTGGCACACGAAAGCGGGGACAATGCGCTGTGCGCGGCGTTCAATTCCGGCGGGGACATTCATCTGCGCACGGCGGCGGAGGTTTTCAACGCCGCGCCGGAACTGGTGAGCGCAGACATGCGCCGCGCCGCCAAAGCCATCAATTTCGGCATAGTCTACGGGCAGGGCGCGCAGGCGCTGGCGGCGCAGCTTGGCATCCCCCGCACTGAAGCGCAGAAATACATAGACCATTATTTTGAGACATACGGCGGCGTCAAAAGCTGGATAGACTCCGCCGTAACCGCTGCCGCGCGCGACGGTTTCGTGCGCACGATGAGCGGCCGCATCCGCCGGCTGCCGGAGATTTCGTCGGCCAGCAACGCCGCGGCGGCGTTTGCCAGGCGCGCGGCGGTAAACACCGTCATACAGGGCGGCTCGGCGGATATAATAAAAAAAGCCATGCTGGCGGTGGACAAGCTGCTGGCGGGCGAAAAAGCAGTGATGACGCTGCAAGTGCATGATGAGCTGCTTTTTGAAATTCCGGAAGGCGACCTGCCGCGCCTTGCGCCGCGGATAAAGCAGCTGATGGAAAGCGCATACACACTGAAAGTCCCGCTTTCCGTGGACCTCAAATCCGGCAAAACCTGGAGCGGGATGAAACCGCTATGACAACCGCGGCGGGGGCGGCATGAGGCTGGCGCAAACCATTTACCACAATCTCCCCCCGGCGACGCGCTGGGGGCTGCTGCTGATGTTCTGCGGCTATATCATTTTCCTGGCATTCGGCTTCAGGGCGGAGCTGGTACTGGGATTGTCGCCCGCCTTCGCGCTGGGGCGGCTGTGGCTGTGGCAGTTCATAACCTACATATTCATGCACGGCGGCTTCTGGCATTTGCTGATAAACGGCTTCATGGTCTGGACTTTCGGCGCGATGTTTGAAGGCTTCTGGGGAACGCGGAAATTTCTGGTTTACTGCGCCATAACCGGCATAAGCGCGGGGCTCTGCCACGCGGCGGCGGAGCCGCATTCCGCGATGCCGGTGGTGGGCGCGTCGGGGGTGGTGTTCGGGCTGCTGGCGGCGTTCGCGCTGGAATTCCCGGAAATGCCGGTATACGCCTGGTTCGTTTTCCCGATGAAAGCCGTGCACATGGCGCTGCTTCTGGGCGCGGCGGAGCTGGCCATGTGCTTCAACCCGCAGAAAAGCGCGGCGGCAAACCTGGCGCATCTGGGCGGGATGGTGGCGGGATATATTTACCTGCGCTGGCATCCCGCCATCGCCGGAAAGCTGGCGCTGCTGCGCGGGCCGGAAACAGTGCGCCGCGTCAAAACCGAAGACAGCGACATTGACCGCATACTGGACAAAATCTCCAGCCGGGGCGAGGAATCGCTTACGGAAAACGAAAAACGCAGGATGGAGCGTTATTCCAAATGGCTAAAACGCTGATTGTGGGGCTGACCGGCTCGCCCGCCTCCGGCAAAAGCGAGGCGGCCAAAGTATTCCGGGAACTGGGCGCGGAGGTCGTCTGCGCCGACGCGCTGGCAAAACTCGCGCTGGAGGCGGGCTCTGCCGCCTGCGCCGGAATAAGGCGCAAATTCGGCAAAAAAGCGTTCCGCCCCGACGGAAGCGTGAACCGGCAATGGCTGGCGGACAGGGTGTTTTCCGCTCCGGCGCTTAAAAAATGGCTTGAAATGCAGGTACACCCAATTGTTATAATAGAATCTCTGAAGACGCTCCGCAGCACAAAGCGAGACATTGCGGTTTTTGACGCTCCGCTTCTTTTTGAGGCGCAGGCGCAGCGGATATGCGATATAACGCTGTGCGTGCGCGCAAAGCGGGAACTGCGCCTTGAGCGCGCCATAAGGCGCGGCTGGAGCGAGGCGGAATTTTCCGCCAGGGACAAAGCCCAGTTTCCGCAGGAGCGCAAAGCCGCGCTGGCGGATGTGGTGATAGACAATTCGGGCAGCAGGAAAGAGCTTGCAGCAAAAATAACTGAACTATACCGGACTCTGATTTCAATAAAAATTTGACAGGCCACGGCCTTTCAAGACGAGCCGCCCCTGACGGGACGGCAAACAAAGGAGCAGCTAAATGCAGAACCGCCCAGAAACCCAAGACCCCGCAGCAAAGCCGGAAACCCCCCAGACAACTCCGGAAACCCCCAGAGACATCAAAAAAATGCCAGCCCCGGCACCGGCGCCGCAGCCGCAGGCCCCCGCCAGCGGCAACGGGCAGAAACCGCTGGACGTCATCATGCTTTCCAAGATGACGGTGTCCGACCTCAACAGAATCGCCACCGAACATAAAGTGGATTCCATTTCCGGCCTCAAAAAACAGGAGCTGATAGGCAAGATTCTTGAAGCCCAGGCCAAGGCCAGCGGCTCCATCTACGGCGGCGGCGTGCTGGAAATACTGCCGGACGGGTTCGGATTCCTGCGCTCGCCAGAGAACAACTATCTTTCCGGGCCGGAGGACATTTATGTCTCCCCGTCCCAAATCAAGAAATTCACGCTGCGCAAGGGCGACTCGGTGGAGGGCCTCATCCGCCCGCCCAAGGAAGGGGAGCGGTTTTTCGCGATGCTGCAGGTGCGCCGCGTAAACGGCGTGGACGCCGAGGCTATCAAGGACCGCCCGCTGTTTGACAACCTCACCCCGCTGCACCCCAACTCGCGCTTTATACTGGAAACGCTTAAAAACGAGCTTACCACCCGCGTGATAGACCTTATTTCGCCCATAGGCATGGGCCAGCGCGCGCTTATAGTGGCCGCGCCCAAGACCGGCAAGACCATCATTCTCCAGAAGCTGGCCAACGCGCTTACCACAAACCACAAGGAAATCGTGCTTATGGTGCTGCTCATAGACGAGCGGCCCGAAGAGGTTACCGACATGCGCCGCTCCGTGCGCGGCGAAGTCATAGCCTCCACATTCGACGAGCCGCCGGACCGGCACGTGCAGGTTTCCGAAATGGTGCTGGAAAAAGCAAAGCGCATGGTGGAGCAGAAAAAGCATGTGGTGATATTGCTGGACTCCATCACCCGGCTGGCGCGGGCGTTTAATACCATCACCCCGTCCAGCGGGCGCGTGCTTTCAGGCGGGCTTGAAGCCACCTCGCTGCAGCGGCCCAAGCGGTTTTTCGGCGCGGCGCGCAATGTGGAGGAGGGAGGCTCGCTCACCATCATCGCCACCTCGCTGGTGGAAACCGGCAGCAGGATGGACGAGGTTATATTCGAGGAATTCAAGGGCACCGGCAACTCGGAGGTTTATCTGGACCGCAAACTCTCCGACCGGCGCATATTCCCCGCCGTGGACATCAACCGCACCTCCACCAGAAAAGAGGAACTGCTGCTAAGCGAGGACGAGCTTAATAAAGTCTGGATACTGCGCAAGGTGCTTGCGCCGCTCAACCCCGTGGACGCGATGGAACTGCTGGTGGAAAAACTCACCGCCACCAAATCCAACAAGGACTTCCTGAAATCAATGGAAATGTCCAGCATGTAGGCGAATTGCCGGGTTGCGCATATCACGGGGCCGCGCTTTTGGGCGCGGCCCCGCCGTTATCCTGAAAGTTTCAGGTTATTGCAGCCCATTTTCCGCAGTTGGCAGCACCAACACTGGACGGCAAATGGCGCGGACACTCCCCGCAGAATTTGACGGGCATACCCGTCCGGTATGCAAGGAAAACCCTGCACAGGAATGCCGCGCTCTCCGCCGCCGAATTCCGTCGTCCAGCCGCAATTCCCCGGCAAAAGCCGTGCTTTTGCTGTTTAGGGAGCAGGCCGTGCAAAATTTTATAGCATAGGATATATGGAAAGACCGCCCAAAATGCGGCTGGATGCGGCGCTGGCGGCGCGCGGGATGTTTGAAACGCGCAGCAAGGCGCTTGCTGCCGTGATGGCCGGGCAGGTGCTGCTAAACGGCCTGGTGGAAACCAAGGCGGGCCGCGCCGTGCGCCCTGGCGATATTCTGGAACTTGCCGGCGCGAAATGCCCGTATGTCTCGCGCGGGGGGCTAAAGCTAAAGGCCGCGCTGGACGGGTTCGGGCTGGACGTGCGCGGCAAAATCTGCGCCGACATCGGAGCCTCCACCGGCGGGTTCACGGACTGCATGCTCCAGGCCGGCGCAAGCAGGGTGTACGCGGTGGATGTAGGCAGGGGCCAGTTGGACTCCCGCCTGGCCCGCGACCCGCGCGTGGTTTTCATGGGCGATTGCAATGCGCGCTTCCTGCCGCCGGACGCATTCCCCGAAAAGCCGGTTTTTGCAGCCATAGACGTCTCTTTCATCTCGCTGAGGCTGGTGCTGCCCCCCGTGCTGGCGGCGCTGGCGCGCCCTGCGCAGGCCGCGGCGCTGATAAAGCCGCAATTCGAGCTTTCGCGCAGGGAGGCTCCCGGCGGCATAGTGAGGTCGGATGAGCTGCGGCGGAAAGCGGCGGACGGGCTGCGGAATTTTTTCGCCGCGGAAATTGCCGGAAAACACAACGCGCGCGACGGGGGAATTATCCCTTCCCCCATAAAAGGCGTCCACGGCAACACTGAATTTTTATGGCTTCTGTCGCTGGCGGGATAAAACAAAACCCGGCAGGGCGCGCCGCGCCACCGCCGGGACAGAACTTCCTTCACCACTCACCCTGCGCCGGCTGCCTCCGCGCGTAAACGCCCCGCGTGCTACCCACCGGCGCAAAACTTCCACGGCAACCGCAGTCTGCAACCTCCCTGTTCCGCACCGGGCGGGGGCGGGCCGCTCAAGGCCGCGCCGAACGCAGCCGGGACCGGCCTGGCGCGCGCTACAGAGTGCGGGCGCCGCAACCTCGCCGTAAGGCTTTGCGCCGCGCCGCCCCGCGGAGGCAACCTGCCCCCCGCGCAAGACGCGCTACGCGCTGCGATGCGGAATTGTCAAACAACCCTTCCCTCTCGCACCGGCGGGCAATCCGTCCGCCGGCCCTGCCGCAAATGTCCGGACCGGGGTCCCCTCTTGGGGCTTTGGGCGCTCCCGCTGGTCAAAACCGCGGGAGACTGTTCCGGTCCGCACACTTAGTATAACCGGATTCAAGGCTTTGTCAAGGCTTTTTGGATAAATCCGCTCTCCGACGGGAAAAGCGCCGCTGAAGCCGATTTTTGGTATAATTCGGCAGAGAGGTTGACATGAAAAAAATCATTCCGGTTTTCATCTTCACCGCGCTGGCGGCCCCGTCCGCGCCGGCGTCTGAAACAGCGGCCTACGCCGCGGCGAAAGCGGTCATAAATCTGGAGGCGGCGCCCCCGGCGGAGTTTTCGGCGGAGCCTGCCGTTTCGCCCCAAACCGGCGCGCAGCCCGCGATGCCGGTTACGGATAAAAATCTCTATCTCCTGGCGGATTGCACCGGCACGGCGGTAATCGGCTACCCCGACACAAAAGAGCAGTATGAACGGTTTCACGCGCGCCACGCGGCGGTGCTGTCCGCCGCGGGGCTCAAGATAAAATCGGACAGTTTCAGCCCGGGCCTGGCGGTTATCTCTTATGATTCGCCGGATGGGCTGGCTTTGCGCCGGTTCATAGGCGAAAAACTAAAATACGACGGCAGCAGCGACGCCGGCATAGCCGCCGCCAAAGACGAGATAAAAGCCGTTCTGGCGAAAAACGGCCTGCCTGTCGCGGCGGAGTATTTCCCGGTCAGGACTTCCGGGATGCGGCCCACTTTCGCGCTGTATTATCTTGCCAAACCGGCGCAAAAACCCAAGGACGAAATTCTGCTGCGCCTGTTGACCGCGGGCGAGGATATTGACTACGACATTCTTTCCGGCGTGAATATCGTCCGCAGGGACGGGCCGCAGAAAATGGCCTATATCGGACCAGAAATCGGCTATATCGGCGGCATAGGCAAAACCGAGGCCGAGGCCCGGCGCAAGCTGAAGGAAAGCGAGGAGTATTTCGCCGGAAACGGCGCGAAAATAATCGGTTCCCGCATAGTGAAACTGGACTGGCCGTCCATGCCGGAATACAAGTACGGCTACCATCTCTATATTTACCGGTAACCTGAATGCTTCAGTTGGTTGCGTGAACCGAGGCGAAAAAGCGCGAAATAATGCCGAACAAAATTATCCGCGCGTGCCTCACTGCACGAAAGGATAATTTTGTGAAGGCAGTATGAAGCGATTTTTCGCCGAATTCCGCAATCCAACTGAAACACTCAGGGTAAGGGTTCAGAAAGGCGGCACGAAGCTGCGGAAAACTTCGTTTGAGACGTAGATTCCCTCGCGGGTGAGACGGGCGGTGTCGTCTTCCAGCACAAGCAGCCCGCGGGCGGCCAGGGTTACAAGCTCGCCGCCGAAGTCGCGGCGCATATCGTCGGTCAATTTAAGCCCTGTGAGTTTGCGCAGCCCCAGCATAAGGCTTTCGCCGGTTTTTTCCTTGCCTTCCAGCTTCTCGCAGGAAGCCAGAGGCGGCTCGCCGCCCTCTTTGGAGAGGGTGGAGCAGTAATGCTCCAGCATCGGCGCGGTTACGCGCCGGATGCCGCCTACATACGAGGCCGCCGCGCAGCCTATGCCTATATACTCTCCGTTGTCCCAGTAGTTGATGTTGTGGCGGCATTCGCGGCCCGGCCTGGCGAAATTGGATATTTCGTAATGGCTGTAGCCCGCCGCGGCCAGCGCGGAGCAGGCGTCTTCAAGCATATCCCGGCACAAATCTCCGTCCACGGAAACGCCCCGGCCCGCCAGCGCGCAGGCCTGCGGGATTTCAAGCCCGTAGACAGACACATGCTCGGGCTTTAGTTCTATCACCCGGCGGACGGTTTCGGCAAAGCCGGCCCTGTCCTGATACGGCGGCGCGGCAATAACGTCTATATTGATGTTTGAAAACCCGACCGAGCGCAGGTCCAGATACGCGTCCAGAAAACGCGCAGCGTCGTGGCGGCGGCCCAGCGCGGACAACGTGGCATCGTCAAAAGACTGCAAGCCCATGCTTATCCGGCTGACGCCGAACTGGCGCAAAATCATGATTTTGTCGCGCGTGATGCTTTCGGGGTTTACTTCAACGGTGGATTCCTCAAACTCGCGCACGGGGTTGAAACGCTCGCCCACGGCGTTGAGCAGGCGGCGCAGTTCCGCGCCGTCAAGCTCGCTGGGCGTGCCGCCGCCGATATAAAGGGTGTGCGCGCCCATGCCGCGATAGGCCGACATCTCGTTTGCCAGCGCGGTTATATAAGCGCCGCGCAGCCGCTCCTTGCCGGCAAAAGAGACGAAATCGCAATACCCGCACTTGCCGGAGCAAAACGGGATGTGTATGTAGAGTCCGCGCATGGGCCGCGCCCGCCCCGCGAACGCGGGACGGGCGCACCGGCTATTTCTTCAGAAACGCCGATATCATGTCTATCGGTATCGGGAACAGCGTCGTGGAGTTTTTCTCCGTCGCAATTTCCGTGAGCGTCTGCAGGTAGCGCAGCTGGATGGCCGCCGGCTCGGAGCCTATGATTTTGGCGGCGTCGGCCAGCTTCTGGGCGGCCTGGAATTCGCCCTCGGCGTGAATGACCTTGGCGCGGCGTTCGCGCTCGGCCTCGGCCTGCTTGGCCATGGCGCGCTGCATGTCCTGGGGGATATCAACGTTTTTGACCTCCACGCTGGCGATTTTTATGCCCCACGGCTCGGTGTGCTGGTCCAGGATTTCCTGGAGGTTTTTGTTGATTTTGTCGCGGTTGGCAAGCAGGTCGTCCAGCTCCTGCTGGCCCAGCACGCTGCGCAGCGTCGTCTGCGAGAGCTGGCTGGTGGCGTACATGTAGTTTTCCACGTTAAGCACGGCGGACTTGGGGTCCACCACGCGGAAATACACAACGGCGTTGACGCGGCTGGAGATATTGTCGCGCGTCATGATGTCCTGCGGCGGCACGTCCAGCACCATCACCCGCGTGCTGATGCGGAACATCTGCTGCACCCCGGGGATAAGGAATATCACGCCCGGCCCTTTGACTCCGCTGAAGCGGCCAAGGGTAAGCACCACGCCGCGCTCGTATTCGTTAAGCACGCGGATGCAGCTGAACGCAAACACCGCCAGCACTATAATAAGCGGCAGTCCTATCATTTGTCATTTCCTCCTTGTGATTGCGAATTCATATTGACTTTTACACTGTCATATCCTATACTATTCATGGAGGCTTTGTAGCGTAAGCTACATTGCCTTTTTCATTTCCCGCTGGCATCTCAGATCCCTGATATAAGAAAAACTGAAAATATCCAGTCGGGACCGTTTGATTTTATGTCTCATTGAAAACACCAGTTTCTGAAAGTATTCCAATTCAGGACGTTTTGTTTGTACCCCGTCCACTTTCCATGTCCATCCCAAGACATAATCTACAAGATCCGCCACCTGTATACATGTTGTGAGATGGCTATGCACAAAAAAGGGTTCGGGGATAATGCGCGTCGCCCGTTGCTTTCCTTTGGCTGTTTTCTGATAATAGGATTCCATTTGCGTGATAAGTATATGGCTTTTTATTTTTTCAAGCTCGTCAAAAACAACTATCCCTGCGGAATGACCGGCGTCTTCCAAGAAATAAAAAAAACGTTCAAACAGGTAAGAGTAATCTTTTCTTAATATTCCCGCTTCCGGAGTTCCCGGGGCATCCGGCGCAACTATCGACGCAAATGCTTTTATTTTATTGGTTATGCATAACCTGAATAGTCTGTTCACATAGCACAGCTTGGCTTGCGCAAGCGCTGCCAGTTCCTTTCGCGTGGCGGCGGGACCGTTATCCAGCGCTTTTTTCGCCAGAACAGTCCTCTCCCCCGGTGCGATCATTTCCATATATTTGGCATGAGTAAAAACTTTTTTCTTCAGGAGTTTCTTGCCTTTGATTTCTCTGTCGCCGTCAGTGTATCGTCTGCCGAATATTTCCAACTCCAAATTGTGCGCGTCTTGAATAAATCCCCATAATTTGACATCTTCAACGGCGATGCCGCCCAGCACCTCATATTCTCCTTCGGTGTGGCCGCCGCCGCTTTCGTCCAGAAACAGAAAATATGCCATTTACAGGATGTCCTCTACAGGCCGGCCTGGGCGGCTAGTTTTTTGAAATCTTCAAAGTCCGGTTTTACGCGCAGCGGCTTTCCGGCGGTTTTCATGGCGCTTTCAATGTCTTTAAGGCCGTTGCCGGTGATGACGGCAACCGCCGTTTCCCCTTTTTTCACAAGCCCCTGCGCGGCAGCTTTTTTGACGCCGGCATAGGCCGCCGCGCCCGCCGGCTCGGCAAACACCCCGGCGCCGCGCGCAAGCTCCGGGATGGCGGCCAGTATCTGCTCGTCGGTAACCGTGATGGCCAAGCCGCCGGATTCCTTGAGCGCGGTTACGGCGGCCATGCCGTCCCTGGGCAGGCTGACGGAAATGCTGTCGGCCACGGTTTTGCCGCTTACGGGGCGGATTTCGCCGTCTTTGCTTTCAAACGCCAGCTTGATGGCGTTGGAATGCTCCGCCTGCACCGCAACAAGCTGCGGCAGCTTGTCTATGATGCCCAGCTTTTTGAAATCCGAGACCCCCTTCCACAGCCCGCTTATGATATTTCCGTCTCCGGCAGAGACAAACACCTTGTCCGGTATTTTCCAGCCCATCTGCTCGCAGATTTCAAAGGCGCAGGTTTTCTTGCCCTCGCGGGTGAAGGGGTTGTAGCCGGTGTTGCGGTTGTGCCAGCCGTATTCGCGGGACGCCCTGACGCACAGGTCAAACGCGTCGTCGTAGCTGCCATCCACCATGACCACAGCCGCGCCGAAAACCAGTATCTGCGCCACCTTGGGCGCGGGCGCGGTCCTGGGGACAAAAATGACGGTTTTCATATCCAGCGAAGCGGTCATGCACGCCAGCGAGGCCGCCGCGTTTCCGGTGGAGGCGGCGGTTATGGTTTCCGCCTTCACTTCCCGCGCGCAAGCGGCGGCGACGGCGCTGGCCCGGTCTTTTAACGAGCAGGTGGGGTTGCGCCCCTCGTCTTTTATATACAACGCGGAAATGCCCAGGGCAGAGGCCAGTTTGTCCGCGCTGTAAAGCGGCGTCCAGCCGACCTGCGGCGGCGGAAAGAGCTTTTCATCCTCAACCGGCAGGATGTCCAGATAGCGCAGCATGCTGCGGTCCGTGTTGGCTTCCAGCGTTTTGCGGGTGAGCCGTTTTTTTATGAGGTTGTAGTCGTACGAGACGTCCAGATTGCCGCCGCAGGAGAGGCAGTTGTATTCCGCCTGGCCCGGCTTGTACTGCCTGCCGCAGCGTATGCAGGTGAAACCCGGCGCTTTTTTCATAGTCAGGGCGTTACGGTAGTGCCGGCTTTGCCTTTGAGGGTTTCCTCGAAAAGCTCGGTTTTTGTTATATAGGCTATGCTGCCGCCGTTTTTAACGAACTCTATGGCGGCTTTTATTTTCGGCCCCATGCTGCCGGCGGGGAAGGGGCAGGGCTTGCGCTCGTAAAGCTCCTGCGCCTCTTTGAGTGTCAGCCGGCGCAGGTCAACCTGGTCCGGCTGCTGGTAATTGAGCTTGGCGCCGTCCTCGCCGGTGAATATGGTGAGGCTGACATTGATTTCGTGGCCGCGGGCTCTGGCCGTTTTCATCAGGCTGGCGCCCAGAAGCGCGGAGGCCAGGTCCTTGTCCACCACAGCCTCAACGCCGCGATAGACTATTGCAGGCGCCACGCCGGGTTTATGCTTGCGGCGGAACACCACACCATAACCGGCGCGGTAAATCTCCTCTCTGTCCTTTATCTCCGGCCTGACCTCCACCACGGGGATGCCGCCGCCGCCGACGGTGATTGGTATCATCCCCGCGTCCAGCACGGCCTGAACGCCGTCCAGCTCGGCTATGTACTTCGGAACCGGCGAGGGGACCACCTTGCGCCAGATTTCGCCGCCTCTGGCGTCTTTCTTGTAGAGCTTGACCACCCAACCCTCGGTTTTTGCGAACTCATGCGCCTTTTCCTTTGTATAAGACGGGCCTATGAATTTGGACGGAGTTTTGAAATCGGGGTCGTTTTCATCCACCACCACCTGCGTTATCACGCCGCAGGTTTTCCGGTCTATGCCGCGCATGCGCAGTTCGCTGTCCAACTGGCCCAGCATGTAGGCCATCGCGCCCTGGGTGTCTGCCCCACACACGTCCAGCGGCAGCGGCGGCAGTATGGGGCGCGAATACTCCGAGCGCAGGAATATATTGCCCACCTGCGGCCCGTTGCCGTGCGTGAGGATGAAGGAATCCAGCGGATGCTTTTCTACTATATCCGCCACGAAGCGGCAGGTGCGCGCGGTCTTCTGCCATTGCAGCGGAATGCCGGGCGCCACCGGCTTGCCGGTTTTGGGGTCGATTTCGCCGACGGGGGCGACTTCGTTGCCCCCGAAGGCGAAAATCCTCACCGTCCTTTTCATCTAGTAAACCTTGATTTTAGCTTCGGCGCGCAGCTGCTTTATCATCTCTGGAACGGCCTGGCCCACCTTCTGCTGCTGCAGCACGGAGCTTATCTGGTCCTTGAGCGCGGCGAATTCTGCGGGCGCCGCCGGCACGGCCTTTATCATCTTGACTACGATGAACACGTTGTTGCCGTTTATCACTTGGGAGGTTTCTCCGGGCTGCAATGCGAACACCGCCTTTTCCACATCCGCGGGAAGCTGTCCTTTGTATATGACAACCGGCGAGCCGTCCGCAGGGCAGAGCTTGTTCGCCGTGCATTTGGCCACGGCCAGATTTTTGAAGTCGGCCCCGGCTTTCACAGCGGACAGCATGTCCTGCGCCTCCTGGCTGCTCGGAACAGAAAGCTGAACCGCGGAAACGCCTTCCGGCTTGTCCAGGCTTTTCTTGTTCAGCTTGAAGAAAGCCTCCGCGTCGGCATCGGTGGTCTTGATGTCAAACTTTTTGACAGCCAGCGCCTCTGCCAGGGTTTTGATGCGAATCTGGTTGCGCACCACATCCTCGCTTATGCCCTGCGCCTTGAGATTGGCCGTGAAATCCTCGGCCTGTTTCCCCTGGCCCTTGAGATTCTGGAGGTTTTTATCCACGGACGCGGCATCAACCGTGATTTTCTGCTTGGCGGCTTCCTGGAGTATGAGCCGTTCGTTTATGAGGTCGTTTGTCAGGTTGACGCCGAACAGCGACCAGAGCCTTGCGTCCACATCGCTTTTCTTGATTGCCTCGCCATTGACTTCTGCGGCTCTGTCGGAGCCTTTTTGCGCGGCGAACGCAATGCCCGCACACACCATGGCGGCAACACATATTACCAGCTTTTTCATATCTCATTCTCCTTGATATACAACCTGCCGGACTGTTGCGCGGCTGCGCGTCCGCCGGGCAAACTCCGTATCGCCTGCCGGCATTGGCCGGCCCTTCCAATTCAGCTACATTCTACCTTTGCGCCGCCGTCAATGCAATCCGAGGCCACGCCGCAGTGAGGCTATCTGCTCCCGGCTGCCCAGGGCTATGACAACATCACCCTCGGCCAGCCGCATGTCCGGCGCGGGGTTCATCTCGTAATCCACGGCGCCGCGCCGCCTGACGGCCACGGCCAGCGCCGCGCCGCCCTGCGCGCCCTTTATATCGCCCAGCAGGACAGGGGTCCTGATTTCCACATCCTCAAAACGGTAGGCGTTTCTGGCCTCGCGCAGCATGTTGTCCAGGAAAGTAACAGTGGCGGGCCGCACCATTTCCGAGACCATGCGCAGCCCCCCTATATGCCCCGGATTTATGACCGCGTCCGCCCCGCTGCGCATGAGCTTCTGGCGCACCTCCTCGGAGCGCTGGGCGCTTATTATGCGCGAAGCCTGGTTCAGCAGCCGCCCGGTAAGCGCGGCGAAGGCATTATCCTTGTCGTTGTTAAGGCAGCAGAACAGCCCCGCGGCGCGCTCCATCCCCGCCTCCTTGAGGGTTTTATCCTCCGTGGCGTCGCCGCGGACAGTCAGCCATCCGCGCTCCACAAGCCTGGCGGCGGAGGCCGCGTCCATTTCCACCATGACAAAAGACCTGCCCGTTTTTGCCAGTTCCTCCGCGATGGAGAGTCCGGCCCGGCTCGCGCCGCAGACGATGTAATGCCCCGCCAGCGATTTTATCTGCTTGTCCATTTTTCTTCTCCTGAAAGCGTCTGTGAGATGGCCGCCCACAATCAGCGCGGTGAACATGGAAAACGCATAGGCCATTATTCCCAGCCCGCCGAATATAAGCAGCATGGTGAAAATCCGCCCGTGCGGCGACAGCGGGTGCGTCTCCCCGTAGCCGATGGTGGCCAGGGTTATGACGGTCATGTAAAGCGAATCCGCCAGATTCCAGCCCTCTATAATCATGTAGCCGGACACGCCCGCCGCCAATACGGACAGCATGAGGGCCGCCACGGTGATAATTTCCGTTCTTGATATTTTCATTGCTCTATGGCGTCAGATATCCCCCCGTATTTGTCGCAAAGCTTCTGCTTGGGCGAGCCGCCCAGCCCGAAAAATCCGGTGCTGCCGGAGCCGGAGGTGTCCGTATCGCCGCTGCGGTAGCGGTAGATATGCGAGGCCAGCGCGCCCATATCCTTTCTCATGCCGGTGGTGTCTATGAAATAGCGCTTGCGTTTTTTACCGTCGCCAAGCATGATTTCGCGGATGCGCATGTCCAGTTTTTCAGTGAAAGTTTCCTCCGCGCAGTTGGTGGCCCGGCACAGCCACAGGTATTCGGATTCGGATATTTCCATGTACTTGTCGCGTTTCATCTCGACTTCCAGCTTGTCGCTTTCGCTGAGCTTTTCCCACAGCGCGGGCGGCAGCGGCTCCGAAGGCAGGATATATTCCTTGCGGCCCAGCATGGCATAATAATAAACTTCCAGCCCGTCCGAGGAGAGCCGCCCCCCCTCCTTGGGGTCAAACACAAGGGCGCCGTTTTTGGCGCGCAGCTTAACCACATCCTTGAGCTTTATGCCTTTTTTCTCAAAAAACCGGACCGCGTCGCTGGATATATAGTTGCGGTAGACCAGATATCCCGCATAGCTGAACATAAGCCTGTACGTCGGGGTTCCGGTGTCTTTTTCCACGGTGTAGTCCGGCGGCAGCGCGCGCAGCCTTTTGGCCAGATAGTTGACGCCGCCGTACTCCTCCGCCCGCCTTATGTCCTTGAAAAGCAGTTTTGCTTCAGGGGAAAGCTCGCTCGCGTCGGACACCAGCGCGCGGCGGAATTTAAGCTCGGAGAGTATTTCGGCGTCGCTCATCACGGTCGGTTCCACGCGACGCAGCCCCTGTTTGGCCATTTCGTTGCCCGGTTCCAGCGCCAGCGCCCTGCGGTAATTTTCGGCGGCGGGAAACCAGTCCTTTTTTATCTCGCTGCAACGGCCCAGGCCGATTATGGAGTTGACTTCGCGCGGGTCTATGGCGGCGGCGCGGCGGTAGCGGTCCTCCGCCTCGTCCAGCTTGCCCTTTTTCACGGCTATGTCGCCCAGCCGGCTGTGGCAATAGGCCGCCAGCGGCGAGTTGGGGTCAATTTTTTCAAGCGCGTCCGTAAATTCCTGGGCGGCCTGGTCAAATTTTTTCAGCGTCATCAGCACGCCGGCCAGGCTGACATGCGCGCCCGCATCCTCCGGCCAGGAGGCTACGCATTCCCTGAATTTTGCCTCCGCTTCCGGCAGCCGGCGCTGGGCAAACAGTTCTTTTCCCGCGCTTGTGCAGGCCGCAAGCCGCCCCGGCGCGGGCGCGGCGGCAACAGCCACGGACAAAGCCAGCGCGGCGGCAATCATGACGCGCCTCCGGCATAAGCCATCATTTTAAGCGCGGTTATGCGCCGGCCCATGGGCGGATGAGTGGCCAGAATGTCGGCCACTAGACCTTCCTTATCATCAAAGAGGCCGCCGCGCGGATCGGATATGCACATATGCGCCACGCCTTCGCGGTTCATAAGCCGGGTGGGGGAGGCCGCCGCGCGGATTTTCTCCAGCGCGCGGGCCAGCGCCAGCGGATTGCGTGTAAGCTCGGCCCCTGTGGCGTCTGCCAGGTATTCCCGCTTGCGCGACACCGCCGTGGCCAGCAGCTGCGCAATGACCGGCGCCAGTATCACCAGCGCAAGCCACAACACGAAAACCACGATATTGCCGCCGCTTTTGCCTTTCCCGCGCGAGCCGCCTCCTGCCCGCACAGAGCGTCCCGCCCAGTCGCTCAGCAACGCCAGCGCGCCGCAGAGCGCGGCAATCATTGTCATCAGCCGTATGTCGTAATTCCTGACATGGCTCATCTCGTGGGCGACCACGGCCTGCAACTCCTCCCGCGAAAGGCAGTCCAGCAGTCCCTGCGTAACGGCTATTTTAGCCCCGCCTGGCGAAAAGCCTGTCGCGAAAGCATTGGGGTCCGCGTCGGGCACAACATAAACCTGCGGCGGCGGCAGGCCGGCGGCTATGCTCATCTCCTCGGCGATATTGACAAGCTGCTTTTCCTTGTCGTCCAGCGGGTTGGGCGGACGCGCCATGCAGGAAGACAATATCATCCCCGGCCCGTTGAAAACAGAGTTCAGCAGCATCCCGCAGGCAAAAAGCAGGCTTGCAATAGTCCCGTAGGGAACGCTGTCGGTCCGGCGCGGCAGTTCGGCATGCGCGCGCGCGCGGGCACGGCGGTGTCCGGCATAGGCCATGACGCCGGGCGCCCCGTCAGGATTCAGCACGGGAAACGGCATTCCCAGCATGAACACGTCAAACCCCAGCCCGATAAACATGAACAGCGCGAAAAACAGGGCCACTATGGCCGCCGTCCACCGCCGGTTGGATATCTGCTGTTCGTAAATATTCACAATACCAACGCTACCACAAGTTGAACGCCGCTGGCAAGGTTTTGCGCCCGTTTCGTTTCGGAAAGGCTCTGAAAAGTTTTTGTACAATTGCGCTGATGGCAAACGCGCGCGCATTCCTTATATTCACCGGCACGGAACTGGTGCGGGGCAGGCTTAACTCCTACACCCCGCTGATTTGCGCCGAACTGGAAAAGCTGGGCGTTTCCGTCTGCGGGGAGACCACCCTGCCCGACTACGAGAATGCCGTCGCCCGCGCGATAAAAACCGCGCTGGGCTTGGCGGATATTGTCCTTGTAACCGGCGGGCTCGGCCCCACTTTTGACGATATAACGCGGCAGGCCGCCGCGCGGGCGGTTGGCGAAAAACTTGTCCTGTCGCCGGAACTGCTGCGCGGACTTAAAGTGCGTTTTGCCAAACTGCGCCGCGAAATGCCGCCCACAAACGCGCGGCAGGCGCTGCTTATCCGGGGGGCGCGCGCGCTGCCCAACCCCGCCGGGACAGCGCCGGGGCAGGCGCTGCGGCTGGGAGGGAAGCTGCTGCTTCTCCAGCCCGGCCCGCTTGCCGAATGGCGGCCCATGTTCAAGCGCTATATCGCGCCCGAAATAAAGCGCGCCTTCCGGCTGCGCGGCGCGCCGCCCCGCGTTGACATCTCCATAGGCGACACCGCCGAATCCGCCGCCGCAGAGGCGCTGGCGCCGGTGATGGAGCGGTTCCCGGACGCGGAATACACCATTCTCGCCTCACCGGGCACGGTGCGCTTTCTGGCCGCGCCCGGCGGCAAAACCCCGGCGAAAGCCGCCGCGCAAATCCGGCGCATGTGCAGGGCCGCGCTGGGAGGCGCTGTTTTCGGCGAGGGCGGCGCCACGCTGTCCGGCGCGCTGGGCGCCGCGCTGGAAAAGCGGGGGCAGACGCTGGCCCTGGCCGAATCCTGCACCGGCGGGCTGGCCGCCAGCATGATAACCGACCGGCCCGGCAGCTCGCGCTATTTTCCGGGCGGTATCGTGGCCTATTCCAACGAAGCCAAAATAAAATTTCTGGGGGTGAGGCGCGCCACCATTAAAAAGCACGGCGCGGTATCCGCCCAATGCGCTCTGGAAATGGCCGCCGGCGCCAGGGCGGCCTTCGGCGCGGACTGGGGGCTGGCCATCACCGGCATAGCCGGGCCGGGCGGCGGAACCAGGCAAAAACCGGTGGGACTGGTCTATATCGCCGCCGCCGGGCCGGGCGGCAAAAGCGCGGCGCAGGAGCGGCGGTTCTGCTCCTCGCGCGAAAACAACAAGCTCTATTCCGCCGCCGCCGCGCTGAACCTGCTGCGAAAAATGATAAATTCATAGGCCTATGGCGAACAGAGTCCTTGTCGTCAACCTTAACCTGGCTGTAGACAAAACCGCCGTGGTGGACCGGCTGGACAAAGGCCGCATATACCGGCTGGCCGAAGTCAAAAGCCTGGCGGGCGGAAAGGGCGTCAATGTATCGCGCGCGCTGACGACGCTGGGCGTAAAGCCGCGCCTGACGGGCTTTCTGTCCGGGTATTCGGGCCGCTGGATTGCCGGCGCGCTGCGCCGCGAGGGGATTGAAAACCGCTGCGTGATATTTTCGCCGGGGGAAAGCCGCCTCTGCCTGTCGGTCGTGGACGGGCGCGACGGCATCGCCACCGATTTCAACGAGGAAGGCAGCCCCGTCCCCGCAGCGGCGCGGCGGCGCTTTCTGAAAACCTATGCCGCCTGCCTGGGCGGCTGCGGGGCGGCGGTGTTTTCCGGCAGGATATGCAAAGGGCTGGGCGACGGCTTTTTCGCGCAGCTTATAAGGATAGCCAAAAAACGCGGCGCGCTCTGCGCGCTGGACACCAGCGGCCCCGCGCTGAAAGCCGCCGCCGCCGCGGGGCCGGAACTGGTAAAGCTCAACCGCGAGGAGTTTGAATACCTTTCCGGGGATAAACTTTCCGGCGGCGCGCTGTGCCGATTTTTCGCCAAAGCGCGCGCCGCAGGCACGGAATACATAGTGGTTACCGACGGCCCGCATCCCGGCTGGGCTGTTACGCCGCAGAAGCTGTGGCGGTTTCGCCCGCCGGAGATAAAGCCGCTCTCCGCCGTGGGCGCGGGAGATTCGTTTATGGCCGGGCTGATTTGCGGCTTCGCGCGGGGCGCGGGCCGGCAGGAGTGCCTCAGGCTTGCGCTGGGCGCGGCGGCTTCCGACTGCCTGTCGCTGGGCGCGGGAATTATCAGCAGGAAACAATGCCTTTATTTCGCGCGGCACGCCGCGCTTGAAAAAATACGCGAGGTATGCCATGCATAACACCGACCCTGTAAAAACCGTCCAGGCAGTCCTTAAGTCCGCGCTGGCGCAGAAACGCAACGCACTGACCGAGCCGGAAGTCTACGAGCTTTTTGACGCGTTCGGCCTGCCCACCCCGATGCGCAGCCTGCTGCCGCACGAGGCCATAGACCGCGGCGAGCTGCACAACATAGTGGAAAGTTTTCCCGGAAACAAGGTGGTGGTCAAAGCCGTCTCTTCCGAGACGCTGCACAAGACCGAGGCCGGCGGCGTCAAAGTCTGCGCCAAGGACAAGGTGGTGGAAACCATCCGCAACATGCGCCTGGCGCTGCGCGGGGTGGAGCGGTTCATGGTCTGCGAGTTTGTGGAACATGCCGTGTTCTCGCTGGGGCAGGAGCTTATGCTGGGCGCGCGGCAGGACCCGGCATTCGGGCCGGTCATCAGCCTGGGCGTCGGCGGCACCGATGCCGAGAATATCACGCAGAAAATCAGGCCCGGCAACACTCCCGCCGTGGCGCCGCTGGCCGCGCTGGACGGCCCGGAGGGGATGCGGGCGTTTCTGAACTCCGCCTGGATATGGAAATACGCCGCCGGCAACGTGCGCGGCGGCAGAAAACTGGCCCAGGACGAGGAAATCCTTAAATGGCTGGACGCTTTCGCCAGGCTGATGGCCGCGTTCTCGGACGCGGGCGGGCAGCATGTTGTTATAGAGGAGATGGAGGTGAACCCGCTGGCGGTGTCATGCGGGAAACTTGTCGCGCTGGACGGGGTGCTGCGGCTGCGCGCGCCCGGCCCCAAGCCGCGCGTCGCGCCGACGGCAAAGGGGGTGCATGCGCTGCTGCGGCCCGCCACCGTCGCCGTCGCGGGCGTGAGCGAAAAGAAGATGAACATGGGCCGCATCATCCTCAACAATGTCATGAAAGCCGGCTTTGACAGGCATAACCTCTATGTTCTCAAGGATTTTCAGGGCGAGATAGACGGCGCGCGCTGTTTCGCGAAAGCGGCGGATTTCCCGCATATCGTAGACATGCTGGTGATGGCAGTCCCCTCCAAGGACGTCCCCGCCGCGCTGCGGGACGCCGCCCGCAGCGGCAGGGTGCGCGGCGTGGCGCTGATTTCCGGCGGCATGGGCGAAAAGGAAGGCAGCCATGCGGTGCAGGAAGAGGTGCTGAAAATCGTCGCCGAGGGCAAGAAGAATAATCCCGATTTCACGCTCAGCGGCGGCAATTCGCTGGGCATAGTCTCAAACCCGTCAAAGGTGAACACGCTTTTCATCCCGGCGGAGAAAATGGCCCCGCCCATAGGCCCCTCGCTGCCCTTCCACCAGAGCGCGCTTATCAGCCAGAGCGGCGCCTTCGTGATAACCATATGCGGCAAATTCCCGGAGCTTAAGCCCGTCTACAGCGTTTCGGTGGGCAACCAGATGGACGTGACGGTGGCCGACTATGCCGCCCACGCCGCCAAGGACGAAGACGTCAAGGCGCTGTTTATTTATCTGGAAGGCCTCAAGGACGGCGACGGGCTGCGCCTGCTGGATGCGGTCAGAACCGCAAGGGCGGCGGGCAAGGAGGCGCTGGTCTACAAGGCCGGGCGCACCCCCGCCGGGCAGAAGGCGGTGATGGGGCATACCGCCTCCGTGGCCGGGGATTACGTGGTCCTGCGCGAGACGCTGGCCCGCGCCGGCGCCTGGGTGGCCGATACTCTGGACGATTTTGAGGATATGGCGCAGCTCATGTCCTGCTACGCGGGCGCAAAACCGGCGCGCGGAAACGTATTTTTGATGAGCAATGCCGGCTTTGAAAGCGCCGCCATGGCCGACAATCTGCCGGCGCGCGGCCCGCTGTCGGCCACGCCTCTGGATGAGACGCTGTCGCGCAAAATAAAGGCCCTGCTGGAAAGCCACGGGCTTGACGCCATAGTGGACGCGCGCAACCCGCTGGATGTAACCCCCATGGCCCCGGACGCCGCCATACTGGAAATCGCGGAGGCCGCGCTGGCCTCGCCGGAAACGGATGCGATGGCGTTGTCGCTTGTGCCGCTCACCCCGGCGATGAAAACGCTGGAAAGCGAAGGGCTGGAAAATTCCGTCGCGGCGAAGATAGGCGAAATCGCGCGGCGGCACGGCAAGCCGCTGGTGTTCTGCGTCGCGGCGGGCGCGCTCTACGACGGTTACCGCGCGCTGGCCGCCAAAAGCGGCATCCCGGTGTTCCGCTCGTCCGACAGGGCGCTGCGCGCGCTGTCCGGCTTTATGTCGCTGCGGCGGCTGCCGCATTCCCCCCAGCCGGCCAGATAAGGCTCGCAAAACCGCGCCCGCCCGCCTGCCTTGCGCCGGAATTGACATTCCAATAGGAATCTGTATAATTGGTGCGGGCGGGCGCAGCACACCCCCCCCGCCCAAGAGAGGCTGTCAATGTCCGGCAACATTGTTATGGCAGTGGTCGTCTCGGTAGTGTTTCAGGCCTGCGCCGCCTTCGCGGCGGTAAACTACGACAATCCCGCGCCAGGCGCCAAAGGCGTGAGAAACGCCGCCAACTCCGCGGCGGTAACCGGAACGGCGGTGCCGTCCGCGCCAGCCGCCGGTCCGGCAGATGCGCCGCAGTCCGCCAAGCCCGCTGCGCTCCCTAAATGGACTGTCATGGTGTTTATGAACGGCAAGAACGAATTGGAACAGTTCGCCTTCACGAATTTTTACCAGATGGAAAGAGTCGGCTCGGACAATGACATACAGGTGGTGGTGGAGTTCGGACGCATGGGCAATGTCGCCAACGACGGCAAATGGACCGGCTGCCGCCGCTACCTGGTGAAAAAAGCCAATGACACCGATAAAATCTCATCGCCAGTGGTTGAAACCATCCCCCAATGCGATATGGGCGATTACAAGCATGCCGCGGATTTCGGCAAATGGGCCATGTCCAAATATCCGGCGCAGCATTACATGTATATCCTCTGGAATCACGGCGGAGGCTGGACCAAGGCGATGGATAATCAGCCCGCCAAAATAATCTCGGCAGACGACGAGACCGGCAACCACATCAACACGCCGCAGATGGGCGCGCTGCTCAAGTCGCTTGGGCGCAAAATGGATGTTTACGCCTCGGACGCCTGCCTTATGCAGATGGCCGAAGTTACCTATGAGTTGAAGGATTACGCTTCCTATGTGGTCGGTTCCGAGGAACTGGAAGCGGGCGACGGCTACACCTATGATGCGTTCCTTCAGAAAGCGCATGGTTCGGATATGGAGGCCGCCTCTTTGTCCAAAGCTGCGGTGGACAGTTATGCGGACCATTACACATACATGGCCACGCAGTCGTATGTGGATTCAAAGACGATGCCGGAACTGGTAAAGAAGATGGACGCTTTTGCCGACGCTGTCATGACTTCCGGCAACAAGGAGGCGGTAAAGAAAGCCCTCACAGCGACACAGCATTATGCCGTGAACCACAATTATAGGGATAATGCGGACCTTTACCACTTTGTCTCCCTGGTTGCCACGCCGGCCGAGACAAATCCGAAAATCAAGGAAGCCGCGGGCGCGCTTATGGATTATCTGAAGGGCAGCGTAATCAAGCATAACAGAGTCACGTTCGACTATGCGGATTCGCACGGGCTTGCGGTTTATCTTCCCGCGGAAAAGTACGACACGAATTACGACGAGCTAGCCTTCGCCAAAGCCGGCAAATGGCCTAAATTCGCGCAATGGCTTGTGGCCAATTGATTGCATTGCCGCAGTCTCCGGCGCCCCCCGCAAAACGGGGGGCGCTTTTTTGCGCCGGAACCGCGGGGGAATTCCGTATTTTGTATAATTCCACAGGATATGGCTATAAAAGAGACAGCCGGACGCTCCGGCACGGTTCTGCTTCCCAAAACCGATTTCCCCATGCGCGCCGAGCTGCCGAAACGCGAGCCGCTGACCATTAAATTATGGAACGATATCGGCCTCTACCGCAAAATGCTGGAAAAGCGCCGCGGGAAAACCCCCTATATCCTGCACGACGGGCCGCCCTACGCCAACGGGCATATACACAACGGACACGCGCTTAACAAAATCCTCAAGGATATAACCATCAAATCGCGCGCGATGTCGGGCCATTACACGCCTTATGTGCCGGGCTGGGACTGCCACGGGCTTCCCATAGAACACGCCCTCCTGAAGGAATTGAAGCAGGACAAGCGGCATATAGAAGATATTCCCGCCTTCCGCCTAAAGGCCCGGCAGTTTGCCGCGAAATTCATAGACCTCCAGCGCGAGGATTTCAAGCGGCTTGGCATACCGGCGGACTGGGACAATCCGTATATCACCATGTCGCCGCATTTTGAGGGCACAGTCATAAAGGCTTTTCTGGATCTGGCGCGCAAGGGCTGCATATTCAAAGGCAAAAAGCCGATATACTGGTGCGTCTCGTGCGAGACCGCGCTAGCCGACGCGGAAGTGGAATACAAGGATAAAACCTCCAATTCCATATTCGTGAAATTTGAACTGGCGGAGCCGTTCTCCGGTAAAAAAGCCGCGCTGGCCATCTGGACCACCACCCCCTGGACCCTGCCCGCCAACATGGCCGCCGCCGTGGACGAGGAGGAAAGCTATATCCTCCTGCGCGACCGCAAAACCGGCGAGCATTACATCGCCGCCGAAAAGCTGGCGGATTCTTTTATTTCCGAATGCGGGCTGGACTGCGAAAAGGGCGAAAAAATCCCCGGCAAAGCGCTGCTGGGCCTCAAATACCGCCATCCGCTGTTCGCGGATAAAGCCAATCCGGTCATCCATACGGATTTCGTGGCGATGGATACGGGCAGCGGCATAGTCCATGTCGCGCCGGGCCATGGCGAGGACGATTTCTACTCCGGCCTGGAGCAGGGTATAGAGATTTTCTGTCCCGTGGACAACCGGGGCCGCTTTACTAAAGAGGGCCGCGAGTTTGAGGGGCTCTCGGTCTGGGAGGCCAACCCGGCGGTCATTGAAAAACTGCGCGCCGCGGGTAAGCTGCTGGCCGCAAAGGATATTTCGCACAGCTATCCGCATTGCTGGCGGTGCAAAAAGCCGGTCATATTCCGCGCAACGGAGCAGTGGTTTTTGGGCGTAGACAAAAACGGGCTGCGCGACAAACTTGTCGCCGCCATAGACAAGGTGAACTGGGTGCCGCCGGGCAGCAGGGAAAGAATACGCTCCATGGTGCAGCAAAGGCCGGACTGGTGCCTGTCGCGCCAGCGCGCCTGGGGAACGCCGGTGCCGATGATGAACTGCTCCTCCTGCCATCAGCTTCAGTATGACGAAACGCTTTTTGCCGCCATAGAGAAACGCGCTTTCGCCGAAGGCTCGGATTTCTGGTTCAGCGATCCGGCGGAAAAGATAGTTCCCCCCGGCTATAAATGCAAATGCGGCGGGACAACTTTCGTCAAGGAAACCGACATTCTGGACGTGTGGCTGGATTCGGGGGTTTCCTGGGCGGCGGTGCTGCCGGAGGGGCATTATCCGGCTGACCTCTATATGGAAGGCTCGGACCAGCACAGGGGCTGGTTCCAGACCTCGCTTATCCCGTCGGTCGCGCTGAACGGCCATGCGCCGTACAAGGCGGTATACACCCACGGATTTATAATGGATGAGAAGGGCCACGCCATGCACAAATCGGCGGGCAATGCCGTCTCGCCGCAGGAAATAATAGGCAAATACGGCGCGGAGACTTTGCGGCTCTGGGTCGCCCTGTCCGACTGCACCGAGGATGTGCGCCTCTCCGAAAAACTGCTGGAGGGGCCCATAGACGCCTACCGCAAGATTCGCAACACGTCGCGCTATCTGCTTGGCAATCTCTGGGATTACGACCCGCAAAAACATAAGGTTTCTTACGATAAGCTGCACGAGGCGGACAGATACATGCTCCACCGCCTTGCGGAGCTTGTGGCGGCAGCGCGCGGGCATTATGACAGGCTCAATTACCGCGCCGCAATCCGCGACATAGCGGATTTCTGCATACTGGACCTGTCGTCTTTCTACTTTGACACGTTGAAAGACAGGCTCTACACCCTGGGCAAGAATTCATGGGAGCGCCGCTCCGCCCAGACCGCGCTTTACGAGATTGCCACGGGGCTGTTTCGGCTCATGGCCCCGGTGCTGTCTTTCACCGCAGAGGAGGCGTGGCAGGAATTGCGCAAGGCCAATCCCGGCCTTGAGGAAAGCGTCTTCCTGTCGGATTTCCCTCAGGCCGGAGAAAAATGCCCGCAGGCGCTGGCGGAAAAATGGGAGAAAATACGGCAGATACGCGAGCTTGCGCTCAAAGCCCTTGAGGAAAAAAGGAAGGCCGGCATCATAGGCGCGCCGCTTGAGGCGAAAGTTATTTTCAGGGCCAATGACGCGGCTGAGCGCGCTTTCATAAGCGGCACGTTGGAATTGTGGCCTTCCGTGCTGATAGTCTCCGCAGCGGAACTGGCGGAGGGGCCGGAGCAGCTTTCCGTTGAAGTCGTTCACGCCGACGGCGCGAAATGCCCGCGCTGCTGGCAGTGGAAAAAGGATATCGGCGCGCATCCCGCGCATCCGGACGTCTGCGCGCGCTGCGCCGGCGTGCTGGAGGCGGAGAAATGAACTGCTGCTCCGCCCCGGCGGAACGGACACAACGGGCCGCGCTGACGCGGGTTTCGCCACGCGCGGCGGCTGTGATAGCCGCCGTATTCGCGCTGGACAGAATCACCAAATTCCTGGCGCATAAATACCTGGACGGGACCGCCGGGCTGGATTGGGGGCTTCTGCGGCTGACCTATGTGGAAAACACCGGCGCGGCCTTCAGCATGCTGCGCGGGATGAACTGGCTGTTCGCGGCGGTGGCCGCCGTTTTTCTGGGAGCGATGTTTTTCTGGCGGGAGGAAATAGCCGCCTGCGGCAGGGCCGCGCGGCTGGGAATGCTGCTTATAGCGGGCGGCGCGCTGGGCAATCTCTGGGACAGGCTTAGTTGCGGCGCGGTGGCGGATTTTATAGATTTCAGGGTGTGGCCGGTGTTTAATGCCGCGGATTCATTTATCACGGTCGGGGCCGCGCTGATGGCTCTGGCTTTCTACCGCGGCGGGGAAAAACGATGCGCCCGATAAGACTACTCGTCCTGCTGTCCGCGTTTTTTCTGTCCGGCTGTTACAAAAGCCCGGAGAAGCTGTTTGCAAAAGCCAACGAGCTGGTGCTTAACGGCGCCTATACTGACGCCATAGTCCTCTACAACAAAGCCCTGGGAAAAAGGCCGGATTATGCCGCCGCGCTCAACAACCGCGGCATGGCGCGCGAAAAACGCGGCGATGTGCCGGAAGCCGCGCAGGATTACGCGCTGGCCATAAAGGCCGACCCGTCTTTCGCTCAGGCATACAACAACCTGGCCGCGCTGGAACTGGACAGGGACCGCTACCCCCAGGCCGAGAAGCTGGCCGACAGGGCCGTTTCAATAGCGCCCAAATACGTGCTGGCTTATGTGAACCGCGGTTCGGCCCGCTACGGACAGGGCAATATGGCCGGCGCGGCGCAGGATTTTTCCCATGCGCTCAAACTGGAGCCGGATTTTCCGCAGGCCCTTTACGGGCGCGCGCTGTCGCTGGGCGGGCAGGGGGACAACCGCGCCGCCCTGCAGGACCTTGACCGGCTGCTGGACATAAAATCCGGCATGTACGCCGCCTGGCGGCTGCGCGGCATAATACGCGAAACCGACGGCGACTTCGGCGGCGCGGCCCAGGATTACGGCAGGCTGATATCGCTGCGCCCGGACAGTTACGACGGCTGGTTTCTGCGCGCGCGCGCCGCCTGGCGCGCCGGCTACTACGACGGCGCGGCGGAGGATATAAACCGTGCCATGCGTCTTGCCCAGATGAACGCCGCCGTCTACGCGCTGCGCGGCGACATTTACGCCAATATAGACCCTTTTGAAGCCGGACGCAGCTATGTGGCCGCCAGAACACTGGACCCGCAGAACGCGCCGATTTACAATGTAAAGGTGCTCATTATGAAGAAAAATCTGGAGCGAAACATGCCGTCCGCAAGGAACCGCAAATAAAATTATGAGCGACTCTGTAATCCCCCGCGGAGCCGGAGCGGAGCCAAGCTGCAGGCCGCGCAGTCTGTCCGAGAAAATCCGGCTGATGCGCATGGTGCTGGAGGGCATTTACTTTGAAAAGGAAACCGCCGATACCATAGCCCGCGGCAGCAAAAAACCGGAAGTGCTTTACGGGCTGTTTCTGGCCTGCCTGATGGCGCTGGCGCAGGGATTTCTGCTGTCAATGTGGGCGGCAAGGGACGCGCGCCATCGGCTGGGGCCGGAGGAAGTGGCCTCATTGCGGGCGGCGCAGACATACCGGCAGGCGGCTTCTTCCGGGAAGCTCATGGAGCTGATAAAGTCCCCGCTGGACGAGGACGGGCTGCCCCGCCCGCCCCTTTATTACTGGACGCTGGCGCTGACCTCGCCCGAACAGTCCGGCAGGCCGCCTTCCGGCACGGGGCTTCAAACGGTTTATCTGGCGATATTATGCATGTCGGTCTATCTGATAACCCGGCGCAGCCGCACCGAGCCGGCGTCGCTGGTGGCGGCGGCATTCGCCTCCAGCCTGCCGTTCGTGCTGGGCTGCATGCGGCAGCTTTCTCCGGAGCTGGCGCTTATAGCGTTTACGGCCGCGGCTTACGCGGCTTTCATCTGGTCCGACGATTTTGAATCCGCCCCGTGGACCTTCGTCTGGGGCATATTCAGCCTGCTGGGGATGCTGACCTCGTGGGTTTACCCGCTTTGCACCATTCCGCTGATGAACCTTCTGTTTTACGGAATAATGAACCATGTAACGCGCGCCAATGTCATGCGCGTGTTCTGGGTGTGGGCGGGGGTGTATCTGTTGTGGCTGTCAAACAACATGGTGCCGATAATGCAGTGGGTTACGCACAACGTGCTGCCCGGGATGGTGGTGGTTTCCTCTGTAAGCATATTTGAGAACCTGCGCCAGCTGGCCATGCATACGCTGTCCGCCATGCCGTGGTATCTGGTCAATTCCGCGGACTGGCTGCAGATCCCGTTTTTCATCGCCGCATCCGTCATGGGCCTGTGGTTTTTCACCACGCAGTTCGCCGTCTATCCCTACAGGCGGGACATATGCTACTGGCTGTTCGCGCCGCTGCTGTTTGTGTCGCTTCTGCCGCAGCACAGGGCGGAGTATTATCTACCTTCGCTTGCCGCGGTTTCGGTCATGCTGGGAGTGATGTCTCCCCGGAAATTCTATTTCTGGATACTGGGCGGGCTATTCGTTTTCAGCGCGGCTTACCAGCTTGGCGCGCTGCCGTCGCTGCATATCACAACCCCTCTGGGCAGGGTGGCGCTTGTGGACGCCGGACGGCGAAAGCCCTACGGCCAGGCGCTGGGCAGGGTTTTGCAGGATGCGGCACGGCTCGCCGCCGCCAGGGGGCAGAGCGTGGTCGCCGTATCAAAAAACCCGTCCCTTGAGCCGTACTATCTGAACTGGCTTGCGGAGCGGGCCGGGTTCAAGCCGCTGTCTTTCATGTGGGATGACGCGGGATTTTCAGTTTATCCCGCCGTCGTGCTGGACGTCCGCCCGCCGGGAGCCGCGCCGGCCAAATCCCCGTTGTTTGGCGACATGGCCAGGCCGGACCCGGTCATTGACGCCTATGAGGCCAGGGGAAGCTACAAGCTTGACACCGGCGACGTTGTTACGGTGCTGGCGCAGCGCGATTTCCGGTTCCCGCCGTTCAAAAGCGCGGCATACAGCGTCAAGCGGCTTAAATTCGCCGGCTTTATAGCGGAAGACGTGCTGGCGGACATCGGCCCCTGGGACCCGGACAGGCAGTCCTACAGATGGATTAACCTGACCGCCGGCTCCATCAGGCTGGGCAAGGGAGATGTGTTCGGCGTCTCAGCCGTTTTGCAGGACTGCCGGTTCATAACCGCCTCGCCGGCCACATTTGAGGGCGCGAAAATACTCAAGCTGGGGACACTGCGCCTTACAAGCGGCATAGTGGACTCCGACAACATAGGCGAGGCGGCGCACGCGCTTATTCCGCAGTTGTCGGATTTGAAAATGGAAATCCACCTGCTGCCCGGACAGGAACAGCAGCACACGCTCAGCGGGCTCTCGCTTAGCGGCAAATACAACGATTCGCCTTTTTCCGGCAGCGCGACAATAGAGCGCAGCGGGGCCTCCGACCTGTTCCTGAAATTCAATCCGCTCAATATCTCCTACTGGACCGTGCCGGATTTCATGCTCAACACCCTGCAGATCGGCGTTCACGCCGCGCCCACGCCCACAAGGCCTTTCTGGTTCGTGGTAAGCAACGTGGTTTTTGACAACACGTCCATCTCAATACGCGCCGACTGACGTTCCGCGCGGCTCGGAATTTGAAGAGCATACCTGTCCGGCGCATGCGGGGAAAATTCTGTGCAGGAATGTCCCGCCGGCTGCCGCCGAATCCCGCAATCCAACTGAAACATTCAGGCTATTGATGTCTGCATAAATAAAAGCCTATGCGACTGAGCCGATTTCGCAGCGAAACAAGAAGCCAAAGGCTGGACATACTGTTCGTATGTCCGGCCTTTGGCGACGCGGTTGCAGCCCGAAAGCGGCTCGGCCCCTTCGGGGAGGCCCGCCTTCAGGCCGCGCGCGTCGTTGCGGCTGTTTGCAGTGCGGACAGCACAGCGGCGCAGCCGCGCCTGGCCTGAAAGTTTCAGTTGGCTGCGGGATTCGGCGAAAAATCGCTTCATACTGCCTTCACAAAATTATCCTTTCGTGCTGTGAAGCACGCGCGGATAATTTTGTTCGGCATTATCTCGCGCTTTTTCGCCTCGGTCCTCACACCAACTGAAACTTTCAGGCTGGCGCGCAGCCTGAATTCGGGCCTTCGCATAGGCTTTTATTTATGCAGACATCAATAATGTTCCCCCCGCCGCGGCGGGTATGGTATCATAGCGTATGTCGTCCGAAATCTGCATTCATGTATTCAGCGGCACGGGCAACACCATGCACGCGGCGCGGCGGATAGCGCGCGCATTCTCGGCAAAAAATATAATCGCGCCGATACTTGACATAGAAAAGGGCGGCAACTGCATGTCCGATGCGGCGCATGTGTTCATGTTCCCGGTATACGCCGGCTCCGTGCCGGAGATAATGTCGCGCCACATCGCGGGCCTGCCGCGCTGCGCCCGGACCAGGGCGGCTGTGGTGGCCACCATGGGCAGCCAGTCCCCCGGCAGGGAAGGCAACGAAGGCCGCGCGCTGGAGCAGGCCTGCGCGGAACTGGCGGCGCGCGGCTATCTGGTTTTTTTCACCGAGGCGATATCCTATCCGGGCAATATCACGTCGTTTCTCAATCCGCCGCCGCAGGACCTGTGCGACAAAATCACCGAGCGCGCCGATGAAAAAGCGGATGACGCCGCGCTGGCAATTGTATCGGGGGAAAGGCATTTCAGGACCAACGCCGCCCCGGCTTATGCCGCCGGCCTGGTCATGGGCGCGCTGTTTCTGCCGCTGGGGCGCAGGCTGATGGGCAAATGCTTTGCCGCTGACAATAACTGCAACGGCTGCGGCCATTGCGCCGGAAGCTGCCCCGCAGGAGCGATAACGTTGTCCGGCGGCAGGCCTGTCTGGAGATTCTCCTGCCAGGGCTGCCAGCGCTGCATAAACGACTGCCCGCAGCGGGCGATACAATTTTCGCTGCTGCGCGCCTTCGCGATGAATTTCGGCTGGCTGATTCCGTGGAGCCTTATTTTCGGGCTGGGGCTGGGATGGTTTTCCGGGTTTCTGTTCAACTTCGTTTTCTACGCGGTTACATTGCCGCTGGCCGACTCGGTTTTCCGCCGCTGCGATAAATTCCCGGCGCTGCGCCGGCTGCTGGCATCCAGCCTTTCGCAGGATTACCGCCGCTATACGATGAGAGAGCGCCCGGAGGCGAAATAGCCATGCTCCCGGATAAGATTTATGAGGCAAGAACACAAGATTTCGGTTTGCGGCGAAACAGCGCGTCCTCGCCGGGAACCTGCCTGCCCAAGCCCGCATAAGCCGCAAGCCATGCCCGGGAAGCAGGCCTGATGACCGCCTCCCGGAAAACGGCTTTATTGCGGCTGGCAAGCTCGGTTGCGGCGGTGGGGCTGGCTTTCGCCATAGGCGCCGCGCTTATGCTGGCTGTGGGGGTTGACCCGCTGGCGGTTTACGCGCGGCTGGCGCAGGGGACATTGCTAAACCCCTACGGCCTGGCGCAGATTTTATTCAAGGCAACTCCGCTGATTCTGGCGGGGCTGTCGGTTGCCCTTGCCTTCAAGGCGGGGTTGTTTAATATCGGCGCGGAAGGCCAGATGACGATGGGCGGCCTGTGCTGCGCGCTGGCGGCGTCGGAGCTGCGCGGGCTGCCGGCGGTTGTCCATATCCCCGTCTGCCTGCTGGCCGCCATGCTGGGCGGCGCGCTGTGGGCCGCGCCGCCCGCGCTGCTAAAGGCCCGGCGCGGCGCGCACGAGGTTATCACCACCATAATGATGAATTTCATCGCCGCCGCGCTGGCCAACTATCTGGTGGCGGTTAAATTCCACGAGCCGGAAACCGTGCATACCGCCGCCGGAATGCCGTCTTCCTTCCTGCCGCGGCTGGATGCGTTTATCGGCGCTTTCAAAGGCTCGCCCGCCAATGTGTCGCTTCTCATCGCGCTGACGGCCTGCGCCGCGGTCTGGTGGCTGCTGCGCAAAACCGCGTTCGGCTACGAGGTCCGCGCCGCCGGGCTTAGCCCGGACGCGGCGGCCACTGCGGGAATAAACGTCCCCGCGCGCATGGCCGGGGCTTTTGTGGCGGCGGGCGCGCTGGCCGGGTTGGGCGCGGCGAATTTCGTGATGGGCTACAAGCATTATTTTGAGGAAGGTTTCTGCGGCGGGGCGGGGTTTATGGGCATAGCGGTGGCGCTGGCCGGGCAGAACAACCCGGCGGGCATAGTGGCGGCGGCGCTGCTGTTTGGCGCATTGTCGCACGGGACGCTGGTCATAAACGCGCTGGTCCCGAAAGATATAGTGCTTGCCATCCAGGCGCTGGTGATTATTTTCGTCATAGCCTTTGACGGGCTGGCAAGACGGGCGGAGTTTTCCGATGACTGAAGGCGGATATATAGTGTTTGCCGCCGCGCTGCTGGCGCAGGCCATCAGGATTTCAGTGCCGTATGCCCTGGCGGCGGCGGGGGCGGCGGTGTCGGAAACCGCGGGCGTGGTCAATATCGCGCTGGAGGGCATCATGCTCACCGGCGCCTTCTGCGCCACGTTGGGGACCTATTACACCGGCAACCCGTGGATTGGCGCGCTGTGCGCGGCGGCGGGCGGGATTGCGGTCTCGCTGATACACGCTTTCGTCTCCATACACTGCCGGGCGAATCAGATAATATCCGGGCTGGCGGTGAACATGCTGGCGGTGGGAGCCACCAAATTTTTCCTCAAGCTGATATTCAACTCGTCCGCCAATTCGGCGCGGATAGCGGGGCTGCCGCAATGCGGGGCCGGCGTTCTGGGAAAAATCCCGGCGCTGGGCACGTTGCTGGCGGACCCGCTTATGCTGGCGGCGCCGCTGCTGATGTATGCGGCCTGGCATCTGGTCTACCGCACACCGCTGGGGCTGCGGATGCGCGCCGTTGGCGAGCATCCCGAATGCGCCGGGACGCTGGGCGTAAACGTGTATCTGACCCGCTATCTGGCGGTTCTGTTCTGCGGCGTGCTGGCCGCCATGGCGGGCGCGTGGCTGGCCTTTGACCAGCACCAGTTCAGCGACGGGATGAGCGGCGGGCGCGGCTATATCGCGCTGGCGGCCATGATTTTCGGCAAGTGGAACCCGCTGGGCGCGGCCTGCGCCGCCGCGTTTTTCGGCCTGGCGGAAACGGCGCAGATAAATCTCCAGACCGCGGGCGTGCATATTCCCGCGCAGTTCATACAAATGATACCCTACGTGCTGACCATAGCCGTGCTGGCCGGAGTGATAGGCAGGACCCGCCCGCCCGCCGCCGACGGCAAACCATACCCGGAGGACGAGCATGATTGACTCCCTTGTCGGACTGCTGCACACCGCCGTTGATATTTTTTTTCATCTTGACACGCATCTCAACACATGGGCCGGCTCGCTGGGGCAGTGGCTGTATGTGGTGTTTTTTCTGGTGATATTCTGCGAGACGGGGCTTGTGGTTACGCCTTTCCTGCCGGGGGATTCTTTTTTGTTCGCGATAGGCGCGCTGTCTGCCAGGGACGGCTCTCCCATCAACATAGGCTTTACCATGCTGCTGCTGTCGGTCGCGGCGGTGGCGGGCGACGCGGTGAATTACGCCATAGGCCGCTGGACGGGGCCGAAGGTTTTCAGCAGCGAGACTTCGCGCTGGCTCAACCGCGGGCATTTGCTGCGCGCGCATAATTTTTACGAGAAATACGGCGGCAAGACCATAATACTGGCGCGCTTTATCCCGATAATACGCACCTTCGCGCCTTTTGTCGCGGGAATCGGGACAATGGGCTACGGCAAGTTCGCGCTCTATAACGTTACGGGCGGAATCGCGTGGGTATGCGCGTTTTTATGGGCGGGAAACAAGTTTTCCAATCTGCCGGTGGTCAAGCACCATTTTCATTACGTGATAGCCGCCATCATCATAATATCGGTGATACCGGCTGTGGTGGAATACCTCAGGGAATCCGCCAGGCACAAAAAAGAGCTTGCCGCCGCCGGTTCCCGCTGAAGCTCAGCCAGGAAATTGCAGCTGGACAGCGGAATTCGCCGGCGGAGAGCGTGACATTCCTGTGCGGAATTGTTCGTGCGGGTATGCCCATCAAATTCCGCGCCGGACTGGCCGCGCCAGCCGCCGATGAATTCCGCAATCCAACTGCGATTTCCGGGCTAGTTATCTGCGAAGACTTTGGCGCAGACGGCGTCAAGCTGGCATTTCCTGAAGCCGTAGCCGGAGGCCACAAGCGTGCCGGGCAGCGCGAAGCGGCTGTCAAAGAAATCGCGCAGCAGAATGGCGATGCAGCGCTTGGAGCGCGACTGCGCCGCCTCGAACACCTTGCGCCAGCCGTCATGCAGACCCGCGTCCCAGACAAATATCACGGAGAGGTCCGCGCCTTCAATCTGCGCGATTGTCCTGGCCACGGCATTGTCGTCCGGGGCAAGCGGCACGCGGCACAGCTTGGGCCGGAAACCGCGCGCGCAGCTCTGGGACAGGAAATACCTGTCCAGGTCCGCGGCGCCGCGCTCCCACATCAGGGTTTCGGTCATGTCGGCAAAGCGCGGGTAAATGAAAACAGTTTTGCCGGTAAAATCGGCAAGCCGGACCGGAATCTCAAAATTGCCCGGATTGATTATGTCGGCGGCCCGGCCCGCGGCGCGCCTTGCCAGCTCGCCGCCTTCGGCCAGCGGGCCCGGCTGGCCGTCAAACCGCTTTTCGCGTTTGGCAAACAGCGCCTTTATGCGCTCCACCGATTTTTCCAGCTCGGCGCGCTTGAGGGAACCGTCCTCGTAAGCCTTCAGCAGCTCGTGATACGATTTGTTCTGCGCGTCGGTCGCATGGCAGACCAGCAGCAGGTCGTGCCCGGCCTTGTCGGCCTTGACTATGGCCGCCCCCGCGCCGCCGTAGTCCGCCAGCGCGCCCATCTCCAGGTCGTCGGAGACTATAACGCCTTTGTAGCCGTATTTCTCGCGCAGCAGCCCGTGGATTATCTTGCGCGAGAATGTGGCGGGCGCGTCCGGGTCTATATTGACATAAAGCGGATGCGAGGACATGATGCAGTCCACCCCCGCCTCCATGGCGGCCTCAAAGGGTTTGAGATGGAAATCCTCCATCTCCTTCATGGTGGAATGGATGACCGGCAGCTTTATATGCGCGTCCACCGTGGTGTGGCCTTTTCCGGGAAAATGCTTGGCCGTCGCGCTGAGGCCGAATGCCTGAGAGCCGGCGATGCGCTCTTTGATGAAAGAGGCCACCACCTCCGGCGACTTGGAATAGGAGCGCGAAAGTATGCCGGGGTTGTAATTTTCCGCTATGACGTCGCAAACCGGGGAGAAATTGACGTCCACGCCAAGCGCGCGCAATTCGCGCGCCTCTATTGTTCCGTGCTGGCGGGCGGCTTCCCTGTCCCCCATCAGGCCGAAGGTGTAATTGTCCGGAAAAACGGTTACCGCGTCCTCGCCGAAAAACACCACACGCCCGCCCTCGTGGTCCAGAGTTACCAGCAGTCTGCGCTCCAGCCTGCTTTCCAGAGTTGAAATCAATGTTTTTATCTGCTGCGGGGAGCGGTAATTGCGCCGGTAGAGTATAAGCCCGCGCGCGCCCGTCTCGTGATAGAGGGCCAGGGTGCGTTCGTCCACCTCGGGCCCGGATATTCCGAATACAAGTTTCCAGCCTATAAGTTCTTTTAATGCCGACATGCTGCCATAATACAAAATTATGTGCTATAATGGTTTTAGGGAGCGCAGTGCGGCTTCCTTGCAAAAGCTGTAGACACAAAGAGGAAATAAAGAAATGGCAAAAGGAAAAGTGAAGTGGTTCAACAATCAGAAGGGTTACGGCTTCATCACCCCTGAGGATGGCTCAAAAGATTTGTTTGTCCATTACTCAGCAATAACCGGCGACGGCTACAAGAGCCTCACCGAAGGTCAGGAAGTGGAGTTTGAAACCTCCGATTCCGACAAGGGCCCCAAAGCCATCAACGTCAGAAAAGCCGCTTAATCCGAAAAGCGAAACCGAAAGCCCCGGTTAGTGCCGGGGCTTTTTTTTGGAGTCTGCCGCAATAAATCCGGAAGTTGCGGCCTGACAGCGGAATCGGCGGCGGCTGGCGGGACATCCCGCCGGGACTGCAAGCCGTAAACCGCAAAGCCACAAGGCGAAAGCCGTGATTTTTGCCAAAAAGCTTATTCGGGAGCAAGTCCGATGATTCCCGCCGCGGAATTTGACGGGCATGCCCGTCCGGCATGCAGGGAAAATTCCGCGCAGGAATATTCCGCCGGTTGCCGCAGAATTCCGCTGTCCAACTGCAGGAAATGGATTAAAGCGAAAACCGCGCCTTTTCTGGCCGCCGCGCTGGCTATCGCGCTGTTCTGGCCCTCGCTGAAAGGCGGCTTCCTCGGCGGCGACGATATGCAGTATGTAACCGGCAACGCCGATGTCGTCGGCGCGGGATGGGGCGGCGTATTTTCGTCGTCCTCGCTGGGATATTACCATCCGCTGACGCCGCTTTCCTTCCGGCTGGAAAGGCTGGTTTTCGGCCTCAACCCCGCCGCCTATCACGCCACTAATATCGCGCTGCATGCCGCCAACTGCACGCTGCTGTATCGCTTTGTTCTCGCGCTTGAGGGCGGCGCGCCCGCCGCGCTGGCGGCCTCGCTGCTGTTTGCGGCGCATCCGCTGCGCGCCGAATCGGTGTGCTGGATTTCCGGCAGGAAGGACCTGCTCTGCTGTTTTTTCCTGCTGGCGATGCTGACGGTTTATATCGGATACGTCAAATCGCGGGATTGGCGGGGGCTGGCGGCCTCGTGCCTGCTTTTCGCGCTGGCCATGCTGTCAAAACCCACCGCGGCGGCGGCCCCCTTCGCGCTTGTGCTGGTTGACTGGCGGCTGCGGCGCGGCTGGGGGCGCGTGGTCTGGGCGGAAAAAATCCTGTTCCTGCTTGCGGGCGCGGCGATGTTTTCAATGTCATTTTTCATAGGCGGGTTTTTCCTGTCGGCAAGCGGCGCGGGGCTGCCTGTAATGGACAAGCTGGCGTTGTGCGGGCGGGGGTTGTGGTTTTATCTGGCAAAAACGTTGTGGCCCGCGCGGCTTTCGGTGCTGTACCCGCATTTCGCGCAGCCGGAACAGTTTGCCGCGAAATACCTGCCTCTGTCCGGTTTTGCGGCATTGCTGGCTGCCCCGGCATTATTGTGCCGCCGGAAGAATTGGGAAGCCGCCGCGCCGGAAAAAACGCCGCTGTGCGCGCCCGCGTTTTTCGGGCTGGGTTTTTTCGCGCTGCTGCTGCTGCCCGCGCTGCCTTTCCCGGACCTGTTCCCGGCGGACAGGTACACGTATATACCGGCGGCGGGGATATTCCTGCTGGCGGGCGCGGTATTCGCCCGGTTTTACGGCAAAGCGGCCATAACCTGCGCCGGCGCGGTTTTGCTGGCGTGCTGCTGGCTTTGCTCGGCGCGGGTGAATTTATGGCTGGACGGCATAGCCCTCTGCGACGATGCCATCGCCAAAATCGGCAATTCCGCGGACTCAACCGCCGTTCCCACGATGCTGGCCAACAGGGGCGCGGAGTATTTCACGCGCGGGCAGTACGCCAATGCGCTTGGGGATTTCACCAAAGCGATAGAGCTCAACCCCTCCTTTGATTATGTTTACGGCTATCGCGGCGCGGCCTGCAGCGCGACCGGCGATTATGCGCGGGCCGAGGCGGATTATACTATCGGCATAAAATCCCGGCCCCGGTATGCGGAAACCTATGTGAACCGGGGCAAGGTGCGCTACGCGCAAAAAAAATACGCCGCCGCCATGGAGGATTTTGCAAAAGCCCTTGAACTAAAGCCGCGTTACGGTTATGCTTATTACGCGCGCGCCTCCGTTCTGGCCGCGCTGGGGCGGCATGAACAGGCGCTGGAGGATGTTTCCAAAGCGCTGGAGCTGGAACCTTCCGCCGGGGCATGGCGTTTGCGCGCGGCGGCGGAGTTTGCGCTGGGCCGGTACCCGCAATCCGCCGGGGATTACGGAAAAGCCATCGCGCTGGAGCCTTCGGCGGAAGATTATCTTTCAAGAGGCTGCGCCGTGATGCGGACGGGCGGATTTGCCGCCGCCGAAGCCGACATGAACGAGGCGCTGCGCCTGAGGCCGGACTACGGTGAGGCTTATGTGAACCGCGGCATAGCGCGCGGCAACCTGGGCCGGCACGGCGAGGCGCTGGCGGATTTTGACAGGGCGCTTTCGCTAAACCCCGGCGACGCGGCGGCGCGCAACGGCAAAGCCGTGGCCGGAAAAATGCTGCGCGGGAGATGACTTATGAAACAGAAAACCCTGCTTGTAAAAAACGCGCTTAAAATCGCGGTGATGGACGGGGCCGGAACCGAAATCTCCGGCGGGGATATTTATATTGAAGGCCCGCGCATCGTTAAAACCGGCAAAAACCTGCGCGTGAAAGCCATGGAGACCGTTGACGCCCGCGGCTGCGTCGCCGTCCCGGGGCTGGTGAACACGCATCATCATCTCTACCAGACGCTCACCCGCAATCTGCCCGGCGCGCAGGACAGCAAGCTCTTTGACTGGCTGGTCTATCTCTACGAAATCTGGCGGCATATAGACGGGGAAAGCGTCCACGCCAGCGCGCGGGCCGGCCTTGCCGAACTGCTGCTTTCCGGCTGCACAACTTCAAGCGACCACCTGTACCTTTTCCCCGGCGGCGCAAGCGCAAACCTCATAGACGCGGAGATAGAGGCCGCCCGCGAGCTGGGAATCCGTTTCCATCCGTGCAGAGGCTCCATGTCGCGCGGCAAATCCGCCGGCGGGCTGCCGCCCGACGACGTGGTCCAGACCGAAGACGAGATTATGCGGGACTGCGAACGCCTCGTCAATAAATACCACGACAGGGGGCGTTTTGCCATGACGCGCATCGCGCTTGCGCCCTGCTCGCCTTTTTCAGTAACCCCGGAGCTTCTGAAACTCACCGCCCAGGCCGCCCGGAAATGGGATGTGCGCATGCACACCCATCTGGCCGAAACAAAAGATGAAAACGACTATTGCCTGAAAACCCTGGGAATGCGCCCGCTGGAATACATGCGCTCGTCCGGCTGGCTGGAGGACGGCAGAAGCTGGTTCGCGCACTGCGTGCACCTCAATCCCGCCGAATCGCGGCTTATGGCCAAAACCCGTGCCGGCGTGGCGCATTGCCCGTCGTCCAACATGCGGCTGGGTTCTGGCATCGCGCCGGTGAATATGTATCTGCGGCACGGCGTGGCGGTGTCGCTGGGGGTGGACGGCTCCGCCTCCAACGACTGCAACGACATGCCGGGCGAGGCCAGAAACGCCATGCTCTGCGCCCGCGTAAAAGACGGCGCCGGCGCGATGAGCGCGCGGCAGGCGCTGCGCCTTGCCACAATTGGCGGCGCGCGCGTGCTGGGCCGCGACGACATCGGCTCGCTGGAGCCGGGCATGGCCGCCGATATAGCGTTGTTTGATGTGAGCGGGCTGGATTTTGCCGGCGCGCAGAGCGACCCGGTGGCCGCGCTGATGTTCTGCGGCACAAGCCACAGGGCCAGGCATGTGATAGTAAACGGCAAAATCGCGGTCAAGGACGGCAGGCTGGCGAAACTGGACGAGCGCCGCATCGCCGCTGCGCAAAACAAAGCCGCCGCCAAACTCTACCGCAAAGCCGGACTTACCCCTGCATGAGCAATGTTTTATGCGGTTGGCCGCAGTCGCGGTTGCGGCAGGGAGCCATGCGCGCTCCGGGCGGAGGGACGGGTCAGCCTTTGCCAAGCCGCAGGTAGGGGTTTACCGGCCTGCCGCGCCTGTCGCGTATTTCAAAATGCAGATGGGGGCCGGTAGTGTAGCCGGTGTCTCCGACCAGGCCGATGAGGGTTTTGTCTTTTTTAACGCGCTCGCCGCAGGCGACTGAAATTCTGGAAAGATGTCCGTACCTGGTGGCCTCGCCGTTGTCGTGGGTTATTTCCACCATATTGCCGTAGCCGCCCTCCCAGCCGGCGAAAGAAACCGTGCCGGAGCGGGACGGGTACACCTTCGCCCCGTAGGGCTTGGGGAGGTCTATGCCCTGATGCTTTATCCGCCGGCGCAGCAGCGGATGCCGCCTGTAGCCAAAACCCGAGCTGATGCGCCACTGCCCGTTTATCGGGATATGGTAGCCGTCCACCGCCACGAAAACCCCGGGCAGAATCAGGTACTCGCCTTTTTCCAGATGATACGGTCCCAGCATAGCCGAGGGGGGCAGCCGGTTTTCGTCTATAATTTTACGTTTCAGCGCGGCCTTGTCCCCGCCTTTGCAGTAGCGCGCGACTATGGAATCCAGGTTTTCCTCCCTGGCGGATTCGTAGAGAAAACCTTTCTTGTTCATCACTCGGATATAACCGCCGGAGCGCATGACGACAAATTCATTCTGGTTGGTGGACTGGAGCGAGCGCACATCCGTGCCATATACGCGCGCTATGGAATTGATGCTGTCGCGCGGGGAGATTTTGTGTTTTCCCTGCACCAGGCAGTTCAATGCGCGGTAGGTCTCCGCCGAGGGCGACGGCGGGCCGGCCTGGGTCCATACCGAGTATCTGGCCCATTGCGGATAGAAAGAAGCCATATCCGCCGGAGTCCCCGCCCAGGAAGCCACCGCCGCCAGCAGAATCAGTTTATGCATCGGATTATTTTACAACAGCCGGGCGCAGCGTGAAAACAGGAATTTCGGACGTTGTAAGCAGCCGCATGGGCGGCCCCCACCAGCCCGCGCCGGAGGTTACATACAGCCAGCCCCCGCCGTTTTGGAACAGGCCGTAGATTTTTTTATAAGTGGTCCGCACGAACAGGTTGAACGGGAATATCTGCCCCGCATGGGTGTGGCCGGAAAGCATCAGCGACACGCCGTGCGCCGCGGCGATGTCAAAATCCAGCGGCTCATGCGACAGGTACACCGACGGCCTGGCGGGGTCCAGCTTCGCAAGCAGCTCCGCCACCTGCGCGGAGGAGACATGGCCCGCCCGCTTGTCGTCTATACCCGCGATTTGCAGGCCGCCCGGCAGCTCCGCTGCCGCGCCGCGCAGCAGCTTCACGCCGAAAGCCTCGTACATCAGTTGCGCCTGCGGTATGCCGTAATAAAACTCATGATTGCCGAACACCCCGTATTTGCCGGCGGGGAAATGCAGCAGTTCCGCCGCGCGGCGCAGCTTTTCCGGGTCGTGGAAGCCGGGGTCCACGAAATCGCCCGCGATTGCCAGCATGTCCGGTTTCACTGAGGAGAGTATGCGCAGCGTCTTTTCCAGCCGGGAAAACGGCACCGAACCGCCCAGGTGAATGTCGGCAAGTTCAGCTATGACAAAACCATCCAGCGCGGCGGGCAGGTTTTTCACCGGAATTTCAATGCGCCGCAGCACCGGCCCGCGCCAGGCGCAGAACACCGCAAATACCGACAGCGCCGCCACCGCGCCCAGCGTCAGCCGCCCGCCCCAGAACAGAATTTCCGCCCTGCCGGCGAAAAACCCGGCGGCAAACTCCGCCACTGTGCCGGCAAACGCCGCGCAGAACCAGATAAACAGGACGCCCATCCACGCATACGTCAACATCTCCACCGCTACGGTAAAGCCCCCGGGCCAGTGGCGCACGTAATACATCGCGCACGGCAGCAGCAGCGCCATGAGCAGAAACAGCAGCCGCGCCGTCCCCGGCGGCACGCACTCAAAATGGCGCACCAGCCACCACGCCACGAACAGATGCATGCCGATATATATGGCGTTAAGCGCCAGCAGCACGCCTATGATGTTAAGATAAAGCTTCATCGGTTATCTCAAGACTTATGTCCAGCGCGGGGGCGGAATGGGTGATTCTGCCCACCGATATCCTGTCGGTCCCGGCGCGCGCCAGCGCGCCCACGGTGTCCAAATTCACCCCGCCGGATATTTCCAGCTGCGGGCGGCGGGCGGGCGGCAGCGCGTGCACCAGCCGCACCGCTTTTTTTATTTCCGGCAGCGGCAGATTGTCCAGCAGTATTATGTCCGGCCCGATGGCAACGGCCTGGCGGACCTCGTCAAGCGACTGGGCCTCTATCTCTATGAATTCCACCCCGCGCCGGGAGCGAAGCTCCTCCACCGCGGCGGCCACCCGCTTCCAGCCGGCGGCGCGGATATGGTTGTCCTTTATAAGCGCGGCGTCGTAAAGCCCCATTCTGTGGCAGAAGCCGCCGCCGCATTTGACGGCGCGCTTTTCCAGCTCCCGCAGGCCGGGCGTGGTCTTGCGCGTGTCCAGTATGACGGCGGCGGTGCCCTCGGCGGCTTTTACAAAGCGCGAGGTGAGCGTAGCCACGCCGGAGAGATGCTGGAGAAAATTCAAAGCCACCCGCTCCGCCGTGAATATGGAGCGTCCGCCGCAAACCTCCAGTATCCGCGTTCCCGGCTTTACCGGGTCGCCGTCGCGCAGCAGCTTCGCGGCGGTGATTTTGCCGTCCAGCAGCGTGAAAGCCAGCGCCGCCGGCTCTATACCGCAGACTATGCCGCTTTCCTTGGCCACCGCGCAGGCGCGGTATTTCCCCCCCGCCGGCAGCAGCGCCTCCGTTGTAATGTCGCCGGAGCCGATGTCTTCCTGAAGAGCGAGTTTGACGAGTTGTTTGATGTCCATATCAGGCAAGCAGTTTCCTTATCATGGCGTTAAGCGCGGCGGGATTGGCCTTCCCGCCGGATTTTTTCATCACAAATCCCACCAGCGCGCCGGCGGCCTTTTCGTTGCCGGCCCTGAAATCCGCCGCCGCTTTCCCGTTGGCGGCTATGGCTTCCTTCGCCCAGGCTTCCAGTAGGGAAGCGTCGCTTACCTGGGAGAGGCCGGCGGCCTCTACAATCTCGCGCGGCGACTGGCCGGAGGAGTAGGCTTTTTCAAAAACTTCCTTGCCCATTTTGCCGGAGATTTTGCCGCTTTCCACCAGCGCCACCAGTTCCGCCAGCCGCTGCGGCGCAACGGGGGAATCGGAAACAGCCCGCTTGTCGGCGTTGAGCCGGCCCAGCAGGTCGTTTGTCAGCCAGTTGACCAGCGGCTTGGCCGGAATTTTTTCGGCCTTCATGGCGGTTTCAAAATAATCCGCCAGCGGCTTTTCCAGCGTCAGCACTCCGGCGTCGTAGTCGCTTACCGAATACTCGCGCGCAATTCTTTTCCGCCGGGCGTCCGGCAGTTCCGGCAGAGAGGCTTTAAGCCCCTCCACCAGTTCCCGCGAAGGCGACAGCGGCACCAGGTCCGGGTCCGGGAAATAGCGGTAGTCGTGCGCCTCCTCTTTGGAGCGCATGGGGAAGGTTTTGCCTTCCCTGTCGTCCCAGAGGCGGGTTTCCTGCGTTACTTTGCCGCCGCTTTTTATGAGGGCAATCTGCCGGTCTGTCTCATGGGCCAGAGAGTCTTTGACCGCCTTGAAGGAGTTGAGGTTTTTTATCTCCGCCTTTACGCCGAATTTCTCCTGCCCGCGCGGGCGGACGGAGACATTTACGTCGGCGCGCAGCTCGCCCTTTTCCATGTCGCAGTTGGAGATTCCGGCCCATTGAAGCGCAGCTTTCAGCGCGGTAAGATAGGCATACGCTTCGTCGGGGGAGCGCATGTCCGGCTCCGAGACTATCTCGGCAAGGGGCGCGCCGCAGCGGTTGAAATCAACCAGCGAATAATCCAGCTCCGCGCTGCCTATGGCGTGCAGCAGCTTGCCCGCATCCTCTTCCATGTGCAGGCGGGTGATGCCTATGGTTTTTTCGCCGATTGAAATACCGCCGCCGCTGGCAAGCGGCAGTTCGTACTGCGATATCTGATAACCCTTGGGCAGGTCCGGGTAGAAATAGTTTTTGCGGGCGAAGACGCAGCGCTCGTTGATTTTGCAGTTGAGGGCAAGCGCCGCCTTGATGGCCAGCTCCACCGCCTTCCGGTTGAGGACGGGCAGCGTCCCCGGCTGGGCCGTGCATACAGGGCAGATGGATGTGTTGGGCTTTGCGTCCGCCGCGCCCGAGAGGCAGGAGCAGAACAGCTTGCTTTCCGTGTTTAGCTGGACATGAATTTCCAGCCCGATTACGGTTTCAAATTCCGTGGTGGCATGTTCCGCCATAAAAAAATCCTCCGTACTGTTATATGGTATCAAAAAACCGGCGGCTGCCCCGCCGTGTATACGCGGGGAACGCGGCGGGTGAGCGCGCTTGTTATCTCGTACGGGATGGTGGCGGCGACGGAGGCGGCCTCCTGCGCGGTTACCGCCTCGCCGCCCTGCGCGCCGATAAGCGCGGCCTCGTCGCCCACTTTTGCGTCCGGGATGGGCGTAACATCCAGCATCGTCATGTCCATCGTTATGTTGCCCAGCACCCGGCAGCGGACTCCGCCGACCAGCGCGCAGCCGCAGTTGGAGAGGCGGCGGTTCCACCCGTCGCCGTAGCCTATCGGAATTGTGGCCACTCGCGTAGGCCTCTGGCAGCGGAAAGAGCGGTTGTAGCTGACGCTGGCGCCCGCGCGCATATCCTTTATAAAGACTATCCGGCTTTTCAGCGACAGTGCGGGGATGAAATCGCCCATCAGCCCGTAGGCGGCAAGGCCGGGCCTTATCAAATCGTAGCGGCTTTCGGGGATATTCAGCGCGGCGTAAGAGCCCGCCGCATGGCGCAGCCCCGGATTGATTCCCAGCCGGGCCATGTCGTCCAGCGCGTCGTCAAAATGCTTCAGTTGCAGCCGGGTGAAGGCCGCGTCGCAGTCCGGGCTTGAAAGGTGGGTGTAGACGCCCTCAATCACGGCGGAGCGGGACTGCGCCAGGAACTGCGCCGTCTTTACCGCCCCCGGCCTGCGGCTGCCTATGCGGCCCATGCCGGTGTCTATCTTGATATGGCAGCGCGCGGTTTTGCCAAGCCGGGCGGCGGCCCGTTCCAGATGGACGGCGGCGTCATAACCTGCCACCGTAACCGAAAGCCCGGCCTCAAGCGCGGCGTCAAAACCCGAAAACGGGTATATGCTGCCCAGCACCAGAACAGGCAGGCTGACGCCGGCGCGGCGCAGCTCCAGACCTTCCTCTATGCAGGAGACGCCGAACCAGTCGCAGAGCCCCTTTTCCTGCGCGAATGCCGCCAGGGCCGCCGCGCCGTGGCCGTAGCCGTCGGCCTTGACCACGAACATGATTTTGGTTCCGGCGGCGGCGCGCAGCGCGCGCAAATTGCTTTCCACGGCGGAAAGATTTATTTCCGCCCAGACGGGGCGCAGCGCGCCGGCAGGCTGCATATCAGGAGGGCAGCACCGCCGCTTCGCCGGTGAATTCGGCGCTGGCCGGTGCCGGGTTTGTGAACAGCGTGTATTCCCGCAGGAAATTAAGCTCTATGTCTCCCGTGGGGCCGTTACGCTGTTTGGCCAGTATGAGGGTGGCCTGGTTTTCCAGCGCAGGGTCGTCGCGCTTGTAATAGCCCTCGCGGTGGATGAGGGCCACCACGTCAGCGTCCTGTTCCAGCGAGCCGGAATCCCGCAAATCCGAAAGCTGGGGGCGGTTGCCGTCGCGCCCCTTGTCCTCGGTGCGGCGGTTAAGCTGCGACAACGCCAGCACCGGCAGGTTAAGGCTGCGGGCAAGGTCCTTGAGGTGGCGCGAAATCTCGGCCACTTCCTGCTGGCGGCTTTCCACGCGGCGCGCGCCGGCGATAAGCTGCACGTAGTCTATGATTACCACGCCCAGCTTCTTGCCTTTCTTCTTAAGGTCGCCGGAGAGGCGGCGCGCGCGCATCTTTATCTCGGTGATGGAAAGGCCGGGCGAATCGTCTATGAAAATATCCGCCTGTCCCAGCAATCCCAATTGCCGGGTCATGTCGGCCCATTTTTCGCGGCGGAACATGCCGGTGCGCAGCTCGTGCAGATTCACATGCGAGCCGAAGCACACCATTCTTTCAAAAATGCTTTCCTTGGACATTTCAAGCGAGAACATCGCCACCGGCGTATGTTTTGACAGCGCCGCGTGGTAGGCGATATTAAGCGCCATCGCGGTTTTGCCCTGGCTGGGGCGGGCGGCGAGAATTATGAAGTCGGATGGCTGGAGTCCGCCCGTCATCTCGTCCAGACGCTTGAAGCCGGTGGCCACGCCTGTAATGGTCTCTTTCTTGCGGGCGGCGGCTTCTATGCGCTCCATCACTATCTGGGAGAGCGAGCCCGCGTCTGTGAAGCCTTTAAGCTGCTGCTTCTGCCCCACGGCGAAAATTTTCTCCTGCGCCTTATCCACAAGCTCGTCGGGCTCGTTGTCCTCGCGGTAGCAGGATTCCACTATGCCGGTGGCCGCGTTGATAAGGTCGCGCATGGTGGCCTTGAGGCGCACTATGTCGGCGTAATGGGTCACGTGGGCGGCGGTGGAGACTTTCTCTATAAGCTCGGAGAGGTAAACCTCGCCGCCGGCCTCCTCCAGCTTGCCGGAGCGCTTGAGCTCCTCGGTAAGCGTTACCAGGTCAACGGCGCGGCTTTTGTCGTAGAGCGCGCGCATGGCGCTGTAAACGAGGCGGTGGGCGGCGCTGTAGAAATGCTCTTCCTGCACTATTTCGCAGGCGCGCTCCAGCGCGTCGCGCTCTATCAGCATGGAGCCAAGAACAGCCATCTCGGCTTCTATTGATTGCGGGGGAACGCGGTCTTTTGCCGTGGCCATAGTGTTTGTAGACAGCAAAACCCCGCAACTATCCGCAGGGTTTTGGCAGGTTTGACGGAATTGCCGGAGGCCCGTGGCCTCCGGCGTTAAATTACTGCGCCTTCGCCGCGATGCGGATTTTGACTGTCGCCGTTACGCCCTGCGCCAGCCGCAGGGTAACGTCGGTATCGCCCACGGTTTTGATGGGCGCGGCGATGTCCACGGCTTCCTTGGCAATCTCGTGGCCGGAGGCCTTGACGCTTTTCCAGATGTCGGATTTGCCTACGGAGCCAAAGAGCTTGCCGTCCTCGCCCGCGGCGCGGGTGAAAGAAAGCACCAGCCCCTCCATCTTGCCGGCGAGGGCTTTAGCCTCGGCGGTCTCTTTTGCGGCGCGGTCGGAGCGGCGCTGCGCGCCCAGCTTCCAGTTCTTCAGCGCGCCATCGGTGGCCAGTTCGGCCATGCGGCGCGGAAGAAGATAGTTGCGGGCGTAGCCGTCGCGCACATTTTTGACCTCGCCGGCTTTGCCCAGAGCGGGAACGTCCTTGCGTATGATGACCTTCATGTTAAAAACCCTCCTGGCGGCCTGCCCCGGGGCCTGTCGGGCCCTGCGGCGGCGGCAGTTTGTCTATTTCATCTCGTAGGGCAGCGCGGCTATGGTGCGGTTGCGCTTTATGGCCCGCGTTACCTGCCGCTGATGCCTGGCACATGTGCCGGTTATCCTGCGGGAGATTATTTTCCCGCTGTCCATCATGAAAGTTTTAAGGACGGGGATGTTTTTGTAGCTTATCTTCTCCACCTTGTCCACGCAGAGGCGGCACACCTTGCGGCGCACCTCGTAGCGGCGGCGGTGCATGGGGGGCCTGCCGTCCTGCGCTGGCGGCGCGGCGGGGCGCTTGATTTCCGTTTTAACTTCTTCCTTCATAACAGTCTCCTTGAAAAAGCGGCCTGCTCAATATCCCCGCGCGCGGGGATGCCGGACAGACTTTCGCAAATCAGAACGGCACGTCGTCCATCGCCTCGGGCGACGGCTCGGCCTGCGGCTCGGAGGACGGCTCGCCTTCGGCGTGAACCGAAGCTTCTGCCGGCGCGTCCGTTTCGGAGGCCAGCACCTGCAGCCGGCGCGTCTGCACCTGGAGGGTCCTGCGCTTCTGGCCGGACTTGTCGGTCCAGTCGTTCATCTCCAGGCGGCCTTCCACGTGCACGGGGCTGCCTTTCTTGAGGCGGTCGCGGCAACGCTCCGCCGCGGGGCCCCAGACAACTACCGGCACAAAACAGACGATTTCCTTCCATTCTCCGGAGGCGGCGTCCTTGTAGCGGCGGTTTACGGCGATGTCAAAACGCGCCCAGGCCTGCCCCTTCTGGGTGAAACGCACATCGGGGTCCCGCGTAAGCCTGCCTACCAGCAGCACCTGATTCTGTTCCGGCAGGCGCAAGGCTGCGGCCATCTTACTTCACCGCCGCGGGCTTGGGGGCCGGCTTTGGCGCGGCGGCGGAAGTTTCCTTCTCGTCGCTGCGTATGGCCATGAAGCGCAGCACCGTCTCGTTCACGCGCAACTGGGCGCCGAATTTTTCGCTGCACTGGGGGGTTCCCTTGAAACGCAGGAAAACGTAAAAACCTTCCCTGTTTTTGTCCACCTCGTGAAACAGGCGCCTGCGGCCCTGCTTCTCCTCCACGAGGACTTCGCCGCCGTCTGCGGCTATCTGCTTTTTGGACTTGTCCACGAAAGCGGCCACTTCCGCGTCCGAAAGCTGCGGCTTGAGTATTATGGTCAGTTCATATATGCGCATATGTTTCCTTATGTGTTTTCAGGCGGAAAACCTCCCTCCGCCCGGTGCGGTTCTGGGAAATCGCCGTCCGTGAATCCGTCCCGCGGCAAGCCGCAGGGACACATTTATTATAGCAAAAAAAGCCCCAGAACAAGCATCGCGCAGGCAGAAACCGCGCAGCCCGCGATAAAAGAGCGCGGCATATACCGCGCCTGCGCCTCTCGCGCGCCGGACGGAATGCGCAGCGACATGAAGCCGCACCAATCCTCCGGCGGGACGGGTTTGCCGTCCACTGTGGCGCGCCAGCCGGGATAATTCACCTGCGAAAACACCAGCCGCGCGTCTTTTCCCGGCGCAAAGCGCGCGCGCAGCCGGTTGCGCGAGGCGATGTATTCGGGCGGAGGCTGCGGCCCGTCAAAAAACGCGGGCGGCCTGGCGGCGGCGTTGCGCGAGAGTATTATTTCCGGCGCGCCGCCCTGCCCCGGAGCGGCGTCCACCACCACAGTGATGCGGGCGGCGTCCAGCAGGGCGCGCTTGTCCGGCGCGTCTTCCAGCCGGTCAAGGTACCACGCGCACTGAAGGGAGCGCATTTCCTGAAGGCTGCGCGCCTCGCCCAGGCCGAAAGCCGTTCCGTGAGAGGGCAGCAGCGTCTCCTTGACGCGCAGATAATCGGCCTTCTCGTATAACGGTCTTGCGCCCACCAGCCGCATGTAATTTTCGGTGTGGTATATCCTGCCGCCCGTATCCCGCGCGATGACAGACAACGGCGGCTCCTCCGTGAAAAATACCGGCTTTACCCAGGCGCAGGAGTTGAGCGCCGCCGCCGCGGCAAACACATCCGCCATGACCAGCAGAGACAGCAGCGCGGCCAGCCGCCCGTTCCGCAGCCCGGCGATGCCGCGCGCGCACAGCAGCCCCGTTATGAACACCGCCGGCAGCAGCCAGTGCGCCGGAAAGCGGAATATGTTAAACAGCGGCAGCCGGTAAAGCGGACACGTCGGCCCAAGCGACAAAACCAGCGCGGCAATGCCGGCCAGCGCGGCAAGCAGCGCGCGCCTGTCCCTTGCGGCCGCATAAACCGCCAGGCACAGCGCGGGGATGCCGATATAGAAGGAAAGGATGGCGGGGTCGCCGGCCCCGAAATCCGGCGTTTTCAGCGCCGGCGGGACAAGAACCTGAGTAAACAGCGCATGGAGCGGAACGCTGAACTTGGCAGCCTGCTCCGGGCCCAGAACCAGCCCGCGGGACGAGTTGCGCAGCATCTCCAGAAAAGGCAGCCATTGCGCGGCGGACAGGGCCGCCGCCAGCGCCGAGCCGGCGGCAAAGAAAACCAGTTTCGCCTTCCGCCCCCACAAAGCCAGCCCCGCCAGAGCCAGCGCGGCGATTATGCAGTAGGGCGGAAAACCCGCCAGCCACAGCAGCGCCAGCGAAACCGAGAAAGCGGCCAGCCTCCCCGCCATGAAAAAATAAAGCGAGGCCGCAGCCCACGCCGCCGCCGACACATAATTGAGCAGCGTTATCTTGGAAATCAGCGCCGGGTTGAATGCGATAAACACCGCTCCGGCAAGCGCGGCCCAGCCGCCTGTGGCGCCGGCGGCATCCGCGCCTGCCGCTTGGGCGGCGGCGTCCGCGCCGCCCGCCGCGGCCAGCCCCGCCGTTCTGCGGCAGAAATAAAACAGCAGCCCGAAGTGAAAAATCACCCAGAATTTCACAAAGCCGGCATAGCCCAGCGCGGCTGCGGCCCACATCGGCGGATACAGCATCATGGCCTGCGGATCCGCCAGCAGCGGCTCTCCCATGTTTTTCAGCGGATTCCACAAAGGCAACTCGCGCCGCGCGAATGCGTCCTTTACCGCCGTGGTGAAGGGATAGAAAAAAGCCAGGGCGTTGCCGTCCGCAGGCACAAGCCCGCCAAAAAACAGCTTGCGCCACACAATGACCGCCAGCACCGCAAACAGCGCAACCGCCGCGGCGGCGCGCGCATGGCGCCGCGCGGGCTTGATGGAAACTTTCATATCACATATAATTCTACCATAGGCAGCACGCATCCGATATGCGGATGAGGTTTGCCGTCTGTTACGCGGAGGTGGTATGCGCAAGAATGCAAGGCTGGGTTTTACCCTTATAGAACTGCTGGTGGTGGTTCTGATAGTGGGTGTGCTGGCGTCTATAGCGATACCGCAGTATTTCAAGGTGGTGGAACGCTCGCGGGTCAGCGAGGCGATGGCGCTGGCGTCTTCCATCAAATCGGCGCAGGAGCGGTATCTCAGCAACGGCGGGATGTACGGCAACGATTTCACCAAGCTGGACATTTCGTATCCGAACATGAGCACCAACTCCATCACGTTGAAGTATTTCACGGCGGCTGTCGCGCTGGCGGCGGGAAGCGGCGGCGCGCCGACGTATACCCTTACGATGACGCGGCACACGATGAGCACAACGGTTGCCCCGCGCTACGGGGTTTACGCGATAAGCGTAACAATGCCGCTTAAGCCTGTTCCAACGTCGGCGGCCTGCCCCGGCGGCTCCGGCCAGTGCGACGAGCTGCTCAGCTAACGCGGCGGTTTTCCGGCCCGGCGGCGCGCCGCCGGGCCGCTTGATAAGGAGAATTCTATGGGACTGTTTCTTGCGGTGTGCGCGGGCGTGATAACAATCTCCGTGGCGTATGCCGCGTGGCATTTCGTGGAGACGATGAAGCAGCTGCGCGCCACGGCGCAGGCGGTGGAATACCTGGCCATCAACGCCAACGACAAGGTGGAGGCGACGCGCGGCCTTTTCAACGCCGTCAGCGCCATCTCCAACACTGTGCAGTCGTTCTGGTTCAAGGCCGCGCAATGCGCGGCGGCGGTGGTAAGCGGCAGGGTGAAGTAGCGATGCCGCTCTCCGGCCTGTTTTCCTTCCTGCGCGACAAGGAGCACGCGGACAAGCGCGAGTTCCTGATGCAGCTTCCCATTTTCCAGGGGCTGCGCCAGAACGATTTCACGCATCTGGCCAAGGTGCTGGAGGAACGCTCCTATCTGAAAGGCGAGACGCTTTTCTGCGAGGGCGACATAGGCCGCGCGCTTTTCATAGTGGCCGCCGGCAACGTGCAGCTTACAAGGAAAACCGGCGGAGCGGACGCCGTGATAGCGGAAGTCCGCCCCTGCGAGATATTCGGCGAAATGGCGCTGCTGGAGGAAATGCCGCGCACCGCCGGCGCCATGGCGTCTGAAAAAACCAAAGTGTACCTTCTCTACAAAAACCGGCTGGAAAACATGATGCTGGATTATCCGGCCATCGGCGTGGTGATAGTCCATTATCTGGCCAGAACGCTTTCCTCCCGGCTGAGGGCGATAATGGAGCAGCAGTCCGCCGCGGCGGGGCAATGAACCTGTTTTCACAGAAAAGGCGCCCGGCGGAGATGGCGCTGCCGCTTGTGCTGGCCGCTGCGGCGGCGTATCTTGCCGTCTCGGCTTCGGCGGCGGTGTTCCCGTTCGTGCTGGCGATGGCGGTGGCGTATCTGCTCAACCCGGTGGTGGCCTTTTTTGAAAACAGGGGCTGCAAGCGGCTGCATGTCGTGGCCGCGATATATCTGGTGGCGGGGCTGGCTGCGGTGTGGGCGATATACTGGCTTTACGGGCTGGCCGTGCGCGAGGCGCAGCTTTTCCAGCAGCAGTGGCCCGCGTATGTGGACAAAATAAAGGCCGCCTCCGGCGCGCTGGAAAGCAGGGTCACAAAAGGCACCCCGTTTTCAAAGGAGATGTACGCCGGCTGGGTCGCCATAGCCGGGCAGAAGCTGGCTTCGTTTGCGGAGCTGCTGCCCATGCTGATTATCAAAATCCTGCCGGGGCTGACGCTTATAGTGCTGGTGCCGTTCATCGCGTTTTTCCTGCTTATAGACGGCTCGCGCATGCTCAACTCGTTTCTGGACCTGCTGCCGTCGCGCTATGTGGAGATGACGCTGCACATAATGTCCGAAATAGACCAGTCGCTTGGCAACTACCTGCGCGGCGTGCTGGTGGAAGCCGCCATACTTTTCCTGCTCGCGCTGGTGGGGCTGGAAATGCTGAATCTGGAATACGCGGTGGCCGTGGCGGTCATAATGGGCGTAAGCAGCCTTATACCTTATGTGGGGCCGATAGTGGGCGGCGCGCTGGGCGGCGCAGCGGCGTTCATGCAGTTTTCCTCGCCGGGGCCGGTGGTGCAGGTGCTGCTGCTGTTTGTCTCTCTGCGGTTTATTGACGACTGGTTCCTGCAGCCCTTCATACTGGAGCGCGCCGTGAAGGTGCATCCCATCGTGATACTGTTTTCGCTGCTGGCGGGGGCCGAGCTGTTCGGCATCTGGGGCGTGGTGTTTGCCATGCCGGTAACCTGCATGCTTAAGGTGTTCCTTTCCATAGCCATAGAGCTGCACCGCACCGAATTCGCCTGGAAGCCCAAGCCGGAGCCGACCCGCATCAGCATCCCCTACATCTGATGAAACGGTTCAGGACGCCGCTGCTCTGCGCTTTCGCGTTTTCGGCGCTTATGCTGGGCGCGTGGTTCGGCGGCAGGAAACTGTTTGCCATGGCCTGCGCCGCGCCGGACATCGGGTCCAAAATGAAACTTCTCAACGCCGCCGCCGCGCTGGGCTGCGCCGAAGCCGTGGCCGAGCGTGGTATCGTGAACATGCAAACCGGCAGGCCAGCCCAGGCATGGGCGGATTTCGGCAGGGTTATAAGACATTCCTCCGGCTATCCGGCGGCCTATATCTACAGGGCGGAAATAGCAGCCTCCTTCGGCAACCTCAGGGCCGCGCTGGACGACTACAATCAAGCGATGCTGAAAATGGAGCCGTACCTGCGCTCGCTTGCCCAAAACAGCCAGGCGCAAGCGCAGGCGCGCGCCAGAGGCTCCAATCTGGCCGAGGTGTCCCGCGGGCTTTACGGGCGCATTCTGCGCGGGCGCTGCGCCGTATACGCGCGGCTGAAACGGTTCGGCGACGCGCTGGTTGACGCGGGCCTCTGCGTTGAAATCGCGCCGGAGGATTGGCGCGGTTATGCCGCGCGCGCCGCCGCCTATTCCTTCATAGGCCAGGACGCGCGCGCGGCGGCGGACGTCAAAACCGCAGTCAAACTGGGCGCGGACAAAGAGGCTTACCTGCGCGAAACGGAGGCCTTCCCGCCGCAGGCGCGAAAACTGGCCGCGGCGTTTGCGCCCGCAAAATGAATACGAATACCCCGCCGCGCAGCGTCAAAATCATATCTCTCTCGCTGTGCGCCGCGTTCGCGCTGTTCGCGTTCCGGCATTTTCTGACGGGCCGCTTCCTTTTCACTCACGACAACAGGGCGATGCTGGCCTCCTTCCAGATTTTCTATTCCGCGCTGTTTTCCGGACATTTGCCGTTGTGGAGCCCGCAGCTAAACTGCGGCCATCCGCTGTGGCCTTTCGCGGAACTGCACGGCGTCTGCGACCCGCTGGCATTTATCGCATGGGCGGCGAATTATTTTGCCGGCGCCAATTCCATGCTGGCGCTTCAGCAGAGCGCCGCGCTGTGGCTTGCGGCATTCGGCCTGGGCGCGCTGCTGTGCGCGCTGCGCATGACGAAAAACTGGTGGGCCGCGCTTGCGGTGTTTCTGGCTTGCGCGGCGGGTCCGGCTATGGAGGCGGGCATAGCCCAGCTCACATTTCTGGCCCCGTACCGGTATTTTCCGCTGGTTTTGTGGCTGTTCATGCGCGCATGGGACAAGCCCTGCATTCTCAACGGCGTTCTGCTTGGCGCGGCGGCTTTTCTTGGCAATTTCGGCTATCTGACGATTTATCCGGCGCTTGCTTTTGCCGTTTTCGCGCCGGTTTACGCGGCGGCGCGCGGCGGCGCGCGCGCGGCGCATTGGAAGGCTTTCGGCGCGGCGGCGCTTGTTTTCGCGGCGGGAATTGCGCCAAGCGCGCTGGCCGCGCTGAAAGTCGCCGGCATGGCGCCGGTGCTGCGCCGGGCGTTCAACTACGGCTTCATGCTGGAGCCGCAGTTTGCCTTCGCCACGTTGCTTAGCCCCGTCCGTCTGGTTGCGACCTGGCAGGGCGGGCTGCATATCGGCCCCGCGTTTGCGGCTTTCGGGACGGCGGGGTTTCTGCTTGCGGCGGCGGATATTGCAAGGAGGAAAAACATCCCGCCGGAGGAAACCGCCTTCGCCGCGCTTTTTATAATTTGCATTGTTCCCGCGCTGGGGCTTTTCGGAATCGGCGATTATTTCAGGCATGACCGCACCTTCCTGCTGACAAGGAACTGGGGTTTCATGCTCACCCCCGCCATGCTGGCGCTGCTTATGCTGGCGCTGCGCGGTTTTGAGAGATTTTGCGCCGCGCCGGACCGGCGGCTTTTCATGGCGCTGCAACTGCCGCTGGCCGCCGTGGCGGCGTGTTTCGCCGCGGGCATTGACGCGCGCCATCTTCATCCGCCGTTCGGGAATTTCGCGCGGCTCTCGGAGAGCGGGGCGGTATTCGCCGCTTCAGCGGCGGCGCTGTATCTGGCCGCCTGCGCCGCGCTGTTATGGCTGATGAGACGGCGCAATCCGGGAGCGGTGTTTTTCGCGGCGACGGCGGCGGCGGTAATCGGCTACTCGCGCGGCTACGAAACGGTTCTTAACACGGATTTTGCGCCGGACAGAAGCAAAATTCCGGTTTACAGGGCGCAGCCCCCGCTTGAGTTTCCGCAATACCGGCCCTACGGCATTGACATTTACAAATACGCTGCCTATCCCATGATGGCGCCGGCGGTATACGGCGTTTTCACGGCTGTGTCGCCCGCCGTAGTGGTTTCAAAAGAGGATCCGGGACTGCTGCTGGGCATGGCCAATTTCGCCAGCCTGAAATACTACGACGCGCTGGCCGGCTGCTCCATGCCGGAAAGCTACAAAAAGAAAATTTTCGGCGTTACGGCGCCGGTTTTGCGGCTGGCTTATAACGCCGTCCCGGCGCATTCGCCGGAGGAGGCGTATTACGGCTTCCAGCACATCCCATCGCCAGAGTTCTTTGATGAATCCGCGGTGATTGAAAATCCGCCCCCGCAAGCGGGGGCGCTGCTTTGTTCGCCCGCCGGCTGGAAACGCAACCGGGGCAGGCCGGGCGGCGAGGTCCGCGCGCTCGGATACTCGCAGACGGAACTGCGCGCCGCCATTGAAACGGCACAGGACGCTTTTCTGGTGTTTGCGGATAATTACGATTCCGGCTGGCGCGCGGAAATTGACGGCAGGCCCGCGCCGCTTTACCGCGCCAACCTGATAAACAAGGCGGTTTTCGTTCCCGCCGGCAGGCACGAGGTTTTGTTCAGCTATTGTCCGGCGGGATACCTGGCGGCTTTTGTTTTGCGGCTGCTGGCGCTGCTGGCCGCCGCCTTCACCATATATCGCGGGCGACCGCTATAATCAGCTTCTCGTCCATGATAGGGCGGTTCATGGGGCCGGAGGCATATATCACGCTGCGCACCAGCACCTTCCTGCCCGCCGTGGGCCCTATCACTCCGACTTCAAATCCCGCCGGGAAAGTTCCGGATGTTGTGGCGAATGCGGGCACCGTGCGGGTATTGCCCGTCATGCCGGCGGTGTTGGCGGACACGCCGTACTGATACGCGCCGCCCATTATCCCCATCACCAGCGAGGTAAGCGTTTTCACGCTGTTTTTCTGCGCCTTGTGCCCGGGCGCGGAAAACACCGAGCCTGCCGCCGCCGACCCTGTGCCGGTTACCACCAGCGAGGAGAAGGAAACATTGTATGCCGACGCGGAAGAGTTCCAGCAATAGCGCACGCCGCCGTCATAGAGCGCCACTATGGATTTGGACCTTTTCTGCGAGTTTGAAATAGTGGTAAGCTGGCCGCAGTCCGCATAGGAAATGCTTTCCCATTCGGTGTTTTTATAGGTCTGCTTGCCGCCTATGGACGGAGAGCCAGACGGCGTCAGGTAATAATACGCGAATTTGTACAAATCAACGCGCACGGTGCAGGTGGAGGGGGTGGACGCGGAATCCGATATGTTGTCCATCACCCTGGTTTCGCTGTTATAGGCCAGCAGCATGCTGTTGCCGAACGCGGTCCCGTCAAAACTGGTGGTGCCCGGGGTTAGCGAGCCGTTCTGCAAAACCACCGGCAGGCGCGAGCCGATCATTTTCGCGGGGGCGCCGGTCATCATCATGTTGCTCAGCATCGCCGTTCCCATGGTGTCGTTCTGGAATAGCCGTTTGCACCGGCCCAGCCGCAGGTACATGCGATTTACCGTGTTCTCGTTCATGGTTTTAAGCGAGTTGAAAGCCTCAAAACCGGCAAACCCCTTGTTGGTGTGGTTGAGCAGCATTATTATGGCGGGCATGACAATAGCCATTATGGCGGCGGCAAGCACCACCTCCATAAGGCTGAAGCCCCTGCTGTCAGCGGTAGATATATACCTGCATCTGATGATAGGCATAATGAAGATTTACGTTGCCCCGGAAGGCCTCCACCCTTAATATATACGACCCGCGCTCCAGCGCGGCCACGGTCCAGACATAGGAAGTCAGCGCCGTAAGATGCGCCGAATCGCGCGCGCCCGCCGTTGTGGCCGTGTTGTCGGAGCAGAATTTCCAGGTCCTGCCGTTGTTGGTGGAGTATTTGACATGGTACATCAGCGTCTCGCTGTCGGCGTAGCCGGATGAGTATTCGGTTGTGTACGGCTGGCCGTCCCAGCGGGTCCAGCTTGTGTTCCAGCCGACGTTTATGGTCATCGGGTCGGTGAAAGTGTCGGCCACCGTGGGCGAGGAAATGGACACCACCGGCACCTGGGTTATCTTGCTGTCGCCGGTGTAGAGGCCGCCGTCCATGAAGCTGCGCAGCAGCAGCATTATCATGTATTTTCCAAGCTGCGAGGTGCCGAAATCCGACTGCGTTCCCATGCCGGAGACAACCACGAAAGCCGTTCCCGCGGCATTGGTCATGCGCACTATCGCGCTTGAATCATAAGAACTGTCGTAGGTGTAATACTTACGTGCGACGCTGCCTATGGATGGGATGTCTATGGTGGTGCGCAACGTGCCGGAATAGGTGGTGTCGCTCCATTCATTCGGGAAATTGTTGTTATAGTTGAGCGTGAAAGGCCGCGGCGTGTTTATTGACGAGAGCAGCGGGAAATTGAACATGGAGCCCACATCGCTTGCCAGCGAGGTTATTGTGCCGTTGCCGGTAACGCTGACATGCTCAAACGGTCCGTTCTGGGAAGCCGGTTTGCCGTTGAAGAAAGTTTCGCAGCCTTTGGATTGCAGCCGGAACTCGCGCACCCGTCCCAACTTCCATGCCGCATTGGCGGTATGCGTGGCGCGGTAATAGTTGGGAACGCCGGTCCGCAAATTCAGGTTTGTAGGCAGATTGCCTGGCGCGGCGGAAGTGTCGCCCCACACGGAGTAATCAGTATCGGGATACAGCTCTCCCAGCCAGGGGCTGCAATGCCAGGCATTGTCGGTGGTGGCCACAAGCCGGCTGTTGACCTTATTGCTTGACGCGCCGCAATAATTGACGATTTCGTTGACGCCGTAGACATCCGTTACGTTGCGCGTCGCCGACCAGGGCGTAACGATATACGGCACCGCATTGGGCAGCGGCTGCATGTCGCTGCCGAACTCGCCGCCGAAACCGTGGTAATAGTAGCTCCAGCCGTTCATCGTCGTCCAGACCGCGTGGGAGTTCAGCAGCCCGTTGCGGACGATGTACATATAGCGGGGCACGTCTATATCGTTGGCTGTTTCGCCCCAGCCGTTTGCGCCTTTTGAGAAATTGGTGTACGCGGCATTTCCGTTATAGCTGCTGTCGATTGAATCCGGGTCGGCAAAATACCAGTTGTAGCCGTTATTGGCTTTCACGTCCATGTAGGGACAGTATCTGGCATCGCCGGTAAGCTGGTACTGCTCTGTTATCGGAACAGTCGTGCTTATCCACACATGGGTTCTTGAAACATTGGAATACACCGTTCCGCTGCTTGCGGACGGCCCGATATAGGTGTCAACATCCCAGCGGCCCGGCGTCCAGCCGCCCGCCGGAGGCGCAAGCGATATAATCCACCGCGCGGTGTTTTTGGGGGTAGTGCCGGTCGTGGTCAAATCGGCGGTGAAATCCGCTCCTATCGGACAGGGGATATACTCCATGCCGTAAAGTTGTGCCGAACTGGCCAGGCCTTTGGTGGAACGTAGACCGCTGCACAGCTTGGTACCGTTTGTAAGCCGGATAACCGTGCATGTTGATGATGTCGCATCATAACGAACAGCTCCGGTGAGGCCATCCCCTTTTCGATCATTTATTTCGTAGTTGTTGTTGGCGTCGCCATCAATCCTTTGTGCGGTCAACAGATTCACGAGCGGCACGCTTGTTGACAACTGCAAGGTGATGTCATTAAGCGCGGCGGAAGGGTCGGCGGTGCATACGGCCTGGTCCGTTACATAAGCGTAAACGCGCAGTTTGACCGTGTCCGTGCTGGTGTAAAGTATTCTCTCGGGATGGGTTACCACGCGCCGGTTGGGAGAGTTCACCGGGTCTTTGGCCGCGTCGGAATAATTGTGCATAGGCGGCAGCGGCAGCAATTCGCCGTGCAGGTTCACCAGCAGAATGTTCCTGTATGGAGTGTCGGCCTGATTAAGCCGCTCCAGCAGCAGCCGCCAGCTCAGCTCCGGCGCAGGCTGGCCTATGGCCGCGGCGGAGGCAACCGCCAGGGCATAGGCGTCCTCTTCGTCCGGCTCGCGCATTGAATGGTTAAACTGGTCCGCCAGAGCATAGTTGTCTTCGTTTTTGCGTTCCCCGTCCACGTTGATTCTTCCGTTGATTTTGTCCCAAACGTAGAAATCATAATCGCTCCCGTCGCTCTGCTGGGTTTTGCCGGGATAGAGATATACAAGCGGGCTGGGGGAAACATTGGTGCGCGCCGCATCGTTGATATAAGGCATGTAATACTGGTCCCGCCCGTAGGAAAGCCGGGTTACCCAATGCGTGCGTATTTCCAGCCCCGGATTGCGGTTTTGCAGGTCCTGCATGACGGAGTCAAAAGTCGGCCTCATGTCGCTTATCGAAGACCACCAGCCCGCGACATTCTCTATGGCAAGAATGAAAACATCCATCACCTGCGTGGGCACGAACTGGGATTTGATGGTTTTGAGAATGGTCATCGCCTCGGCCAGCGTCTCGCCCGGCTGATTGGGGTTGGAGCAGGAGGCCTTGTACACCCGCGCATACACCCTGCGCGAGAACGGCTCCTCCGGCAGTTTTATCACCGAAATCTGGCGCAGGTATTTCCAGCTGTCGCCGCACTGGCCGTTGACATTGCCGCTTTCGGGCGAATCCGGCGAGGTTACGGAGGTGTTGGTGGTAAGTATGTTTTTGTACACCGCGCCGTCGTCAAAATCGTCCAGCACGGACAGGTCGGTGCTTTCCGAGCCGGAAACCAGCGAGCGCAGCTCCTCCAGCATCTGTATGGCTTTCTGGTTGGCGAAGGTTTTTTCGCTTATGGTTACGCTTTGCTTGCTCATGAAATTCTGTATCTGCATAAGCCCCAGCACCGCTATGGCCAGAATCACGCTGGCCATCACCACTTCTATCAGAGTGAATCCCGCCCGGCTGCGGGAAACGGGTTTGTTACGCTCTGAAAACATATCAGTTCTCCAGCCCCGGCACGCCTATAAAGACGTGCAGCGTGGACTTGTTCTCCCGGTACTGGCAAATCTGCTGGCGCACGGCGTTCAGTATGGCGGAATCGTAGTCTATTTCCGCCACACTTGTCGCGCCGGAGCGGGATATTGTTCCGCCGGTATAGCCTACCACCGCCCCGCTTATAAGCGCGGGGTCGTAAATGGTTGTAGTGCCGGTGGCGTATATAAACCCGCTGAAATAGGAGTTGGACCCGGCTGTAATGGACAAGTTGCCGTTCACAAAAAGCACCCCGCTGCCCACCAGCGGGCGGGTGGAGGAGAAAACGGCGTTCCCGTCCACAAACATCAGCGTCATCTCCGGCAATGTGGCGGGAAGCAGGCTTGTGTCCGTAACCACATAATCCGCCAGCAGCTTCAGATCCGCGCTGGAAACGCCCATCACATAAAGCGGGGTGGGGTCGTTGGTGATTGTGGCGCTGGCCTGGCTGCCGGCCAGGGTGGCGCCGGTGTTGACCGTGGGCGCGTTGCCGCTGTAGCGGCAGGCCCCGACGCCGGTCATTCCCATCACCCTGCCGTTTTTATTGAGAACCACTGTTCTCGTGCTGCCGCTGCCGCCGTTTTTGACGGTGAATGCCGCCTCCATCGGCAGCGAAAGCGAGATGCGCCGTATCTCGGTGGAGGCGCGCACCCGGGAGAGGACCACATTGGGCGAGACGTTGTAAGCCTTCGCCGGGTCCACCTTTTTATAAATATAGCCCGCGCTTTCCAGATACCAGACCAGCCCCTCGCCGGAATAGTGGCCGTCAACCCGGTCGCCGGTGATGTCGCGCACGGCATGGACATTGGCCCCGCCGGAGGCTGGATTTACGGTCTGCCTCTGCAATTCGTAGCGGCCCCATTTGGAGTTGTCGTTTGTTATGGGAAATTCCTTGACCAGGCCGGTGCTTTCGTCTATGGTGTCGCGCAGCAGGGGGTTGGCGTTGTAGCGCGGATAAAAAGCGGCGTCGGGGTATGAATAAAGCGTCGGCGGCACACCGCTGCGCACCGGCTGCACCGTCTGCCGCTTGAACCAGGAGATGCAGTCCACCAGCCCGGCGCGGGCAAGGTTGTCGGCCTCGGTCAGCACATGCTGCTGGATTTTTGTTTCCTTATGCGAGGTGGCGATGAGCTGTCCGCCCACGGTCATGAAAAACACGACCAGCAGCGACAGCAGCACCGCTATCACCAGAGCCGACCCGCGCCTTGCGCCGCGCAGAAAAACAATTCCCATATCAAATTACCCTTTTAATAGTAGTATAAACTCCTAACACGGGCATTGCAATAGCAACATGAACACATCCCGTTTTCCGCTTTGTTTCATAAATCTTATCCCGGGGCAAATCTGTTCACAATCCACGGGCCGCGCCGGGACCGGCGGTTTTATCCAGGCAGCCGGAAAGTTTGAGATAGTTTTCCATGGAAATTGTTTCCGCGCGGGCGCGCGGGTCTATGCCGGCGGCTTCAAGCGCGGCTTCAATATCCCGCCTGCCCGCGCCCAGGCAAAGCGACAGTGAGTTCAGCACGGTCTTGCGCCGGTGGGCGAAAGCGGCTTTTGCCGTCCTGAAAAACGCCGCCTCCCGCGTCTCGTTTTCAAAAAACGGGGTTTCCAGTCTTGAAAATTCCAGCACCGCGGAATCCACTTTCGGAACCGGCTTGAAATTGCCCCGGCCAACCCGCATGGCCTGGCGGACGCGGGCTTTTGTCTGCGCCGCCAGCGAAAGCAGCCCGTAGTCCGCGCCGCCGGGTTTGGCGGTTATCCTGTCGGCCACCTCTTTTTGCAGCATGAACACCGCCCCGCCGAAAGCCGGATGCGAAAGCGCCCGGCGCATTATTGCCGCGCCGCAGCAGTAGGGCAGATTGCCGATGAAAAGAATGCGCCCTCCGCCCGGCGGGAAGCGGGACAGGTCCGCCTCCATGAAATCGGCGCCGGCGATATCGCAAAGCCGTGCCACGTCGGGCCGGGATTGCAGCCGGAGGACCAGGGCGGGGTCTATCTCCACTGCGGCAAAAGCCGCGCCGCGCGCGGCTATCATGCCGGTGAGCGCGCCTCTGCCTGGGCCGATTTCAATGATAAAATGCCCCGGAAAATTGTCCGCCAGCGAGACAATGCCCCGCGCCACCGCCGCGTTGTCCAGAAAATTCTGCCCGTATTTAACTATATGCCGCATCAGTTTTTCGCCACGTTGGAGGGCGTGGAGAGCCATTTCAGATTTTCCTGCGCCGTCTGGTTGCCGGGGTTGAGGTCCAGCGCCTCTTTGAGGCATTTTGCCGCCTCGTCCTCTTTGCCCATTATGGTCCACGCCACGGCGGAGCCCATAAGCGCGGTCTCCTTTGCGCCCAGCTCCCCGGCGCGGCTGAATTTTTCCAGCGCGGGGCCCGCCTCGCCCAGTATCAGGTGCGCAAGCCCGGCGGCGGACCATCTGGCGGGGTCCGTTTCGCTCTGCGGCAGCGAGGCGAGGGAGGGCCGCACCTCGCTGACCAGCTCCAGCCAGCCCGATCCCATCACCCACAGCCCCATATCGTTGCCGACCATGCGCGGGTTGTAAACCGCCTTTGAATTGTCCGCCTCCGGCGCGCCTTCCGGGGCGGGGCCGCCGCCCGCGCCGCCGGTTTTGGCGGAGGTCATGCTGACGGCCATGCTCATCTGCGCGCCCGCCGGCACGCCGGAAACGGCCTTGTCCAGCTCGTCCGTGATGGATTTTATCTGGTTTGCCCGCTCCTCCGGGCCGGAGGCCGGCGGCAGCGAAAAGTCGCGCCGGGCGGCCAGCGCGGCGGGCTTGTTTAACTCCGCGCCGAGGGCCCTGCCCATGCTGCCGCTGTCGGAAAACGCGGGTTTTTCCGGCTTATGCTCCGGCATATAAACCATTTCCACCGAAACGCGCACCGGCTGGTCCAGCGGGACACGCTCCATATTGCGCCGCAGCGAATCAAGCGGCGAGCCGGGGGAGGTTTCCGCCGCCGGTTTTTGCGCGCCCTCGCCTGCGGAGGAGCGCGATTTGGACGTCAGCCCCGAATAGGCTATTGAAAGCGCGATGCCGCCGCCGGTGTTTGGCATCAGCGCAAAGCCGCGGCCTATCACCTCCTGCGCCAGGGCGCGCTGTCCGGTTTTGTCCAGCAGCAGGCAGTAACGCAGCCGCGCCACCGAATCTCCGGGTTTGAGCTTGACGGCCCGCTTGTAAAGCGGCAGCGCCTCCTTTGTGTTGCCCCCGCGCTCATAGATGGCGGCAAGCTCCATGGCGGCGTCCTGGTAGTCCGGGTAAAAATCCAGCGCGTTTTTGAAGGCGGAGGCGGCCTCGTCGTCGCGCCCGGCGCGGGAATGCAGCGTCCCCAACTGGAACCAGTAAAGCGGGTTGCGCGGCTCCATCTCCGCGGCGCGGCGCAGGTAGGGCAGCGCCTTGTCGTAATCCCCCATCCCCATGTGTATGGAGCCCAGATTCATCTGTATGTCGGAGCGCCGCGGCGCGTAGCGCGCGGCGGAGCCGAAGGCGTCCAGCGCGGCGGGGGCGTCGCCCTTCCAGGCATAGGCGATGCCGGCAAGCTGCCAGCCGTCGGAGTTTTGGGGGTCCAGCTTCAGCGCGGCGGAGTATTCGGTAAGCGCCTGGTCCACCTGCCCGGACCAGTAAAGCGCCGCGCCCAGCAGCAGATGCGGCCAGGGGTGGGAGGGGTTTTCCACCACCGCGCGCCCGAATTCGCTTGCCGCCTCGGAATAGCGGCCCGCGTCCAGCAGCGAGACGCCGTGCGTCATGTTGCGGTAGGACTGGGCCATCATAAGCCTGTCCCAGACGGTGTGTTTTTCCGGCGGCTCGTCGTCTGCGGGGACGGCGGCGGCAGCCTGCGCGCAGCACAGGCAAACGCAAAGCAAGATGCGCGTCAGCATATGAGATTCAGGACGACGCGCCCCCGCCCGGCGCTATCCTGTAGACCATTATCTCCCGGCCCGCGCCTTTGAAATCGTGCGGGCCTACCGGAAGGCAGCGGGCGTCCCTGCCGCTCATGGCGGTGGTAACCGCCTCGGTCAGCCAGACCTCGCCCGCCTGGGCGGCGCCTTCCAGCCGCGCGGTTATGTTGACGGCGTCGCCGTATATGTCGCCGTCGGCGCCGAGGGACACCTCTCCCGCGTTCAGCGCGACGCGCACGTATATCGCCTCGCGCGTTCTTTTGCCGGCATTGTATTTTGCAAGAGACTCCTGTATCTCCACGCCGCAGGCTACGGCATTGGAGGAACTTTCAAAAACCGCCAGGAAAGCGTCGCCTATGGATTTCACGATTTTGCCCTTGAACCGGCGTATGACCGGCGCGACAATGTCGTTATGCCGCCTGAGGTACTCCATCATAAAAGCCGGAGTTTCGGAAGCGGTCCTGGAGGTGTAGCCTTTGATGTCGGTCATCATTATCGTATAGTTGCGCGTTTCCACCGACAGATTTTGGTGCAGCATGTTGTAGCGGGAGACGGCGTCCCTGTAGTTTATCCCCTCCGCCGTGAATTTGCGGTAAATGTTTACGGCTATGTCGGCATGGCCCTTCTGCTCGCAGCGCTTGGCGGCAAGATAGTGCAGTTCGGTGGCGCGCCTGATGTCTACGTTGCGGGCGAACACGGGGTAGAATTCATTGGCCAGTGTCGGGTCCGTTTCAAGCTGGAGGGTGAAATAAGCCAGGTAGTCGGCGTCGCTCCACTTGTCGCGCGGGTTGCGGTCCATGAGCGCTTTGGCCATCTGGGAATTTCCCTCGTCAACCAGCATGGTAACCACCTGCGCCAGCATATGGCGCGGCAGCGCGTCCAGATGATGCGGCGGCAGCGCGCGCGCGCCGTTTATCTCCAGCAGCGTTTCCCAGGTGGTCTTATGCAGCAGGGACACGGGTATAGATTCCAGCAGCGCCACGGCCTTTTCCTTTTCCTGCGAGCAGACAAGCTGCCGCGCCAGCGCGTTTGCGGCCTGGAACGCGGCCATGGCGTCTCCGCCGGAGTTAAGCAGGGCCAGCGCGCGCGCCAGCGGTTTTTGCGGCAGGTTTTTTATCTGCGCCCACGAAACCTGGCCGTAAACCAGCGCCGGGGCGGCTTCGGCGGCGGCCCCGAAAACATCGCGGCGCAGAAAAAGCGTCTCCGCGTATAGCCGGAAGGCGCCTTCTATATAGAGGAAATTAAGGAATTCGCGCAATTGGTGTTCGTTGAGCCTGCGGGCCAGTTTCCGGCACAAAATATCCTGCCGGACGCAGGCCCAGGCAAGCTTTTTAAGCTCCTCATCGCCCCACAGGTGGGTGAAAAAGCGGCTCAGTTTTCCGATTATTTCCGCCGGACCCGCGCCTTCCAGATTCGGGCGCACGGCGCGCGGAATCACAAACAGAAACAGCGCAAGCAGCGCCGCGCCGCCGGCCAGCGCGGCCCGTTTCGCGCCCCGCTCTGCCGCCAGCGCGCGCGCGGCGGCGAAAATGTCCCGCGCGGCGGACAGACGCTCCCTGTCGGTCGTGTTGAATCTGGCCGGGTCAAGATATACCGTCCCGGACGAAACGCCGCCGCCCGCTTCCGCATACGCGCAAACCGCGGGCGCGGCAAGCTGCGCCGCCACAAAAACCCACCCCAGCGTCCGTTTCATGTTTTAATCCATGACGGAACCGAAATACACCTTTCTGCCGGAGGCCATGTCGCCGTATTCAATCTTTTCCAGCGGCAGTCCCAGCTTGTCCCGGAAAGACACCTCGCGCATCATGCTGACTTCCTGTGTGGATTCAAGCAACGTTTCTCCTCCGGCGTAAATCATCACATGGTTGACCTTCGTCAAATCCTTGCGCGAGGTGGTGAACACCAGATCGCCCTTTTTCAATTCCTTCCGCGTTACCTTGCGGGCGGACTGGTACTGCTCCTGCGCGTCGCGCGGCAGGTATATCCCCGCCGCCCTGAACACCGTGCTGGAAAGGCCGGAACAGTCTATCCCCTTTATCGTGCGCCCGCCCCAGAGGTAGCGCGTGCCTATAAACTCGCGCGCGAGCCGTATTATCTCGCCGCGCAAATCGGTTTTGTCCAGCCGGGCGACGCTTATGTCAAACTTTGCCGGCCTGCCGCCAGGCAGCACCGTGTCTGCGGAGCCGTCCTTTTCGGAAAGCGGCCACAGCCGCGTTCCCATGTAAACCTCCAGCGGAAGAGGGCCGCTTGCGGCGCGCTCCTCCACCTTTGCGGCTGGAACGGCGACCGCCAGCCCGTCGGCGTAAATATCGCCGTAGACCAGGCTGTCGGCCAGCACCCAGCCGGGGTAGCCCACCCATTTTTCCGGCAGGGACATGGCGTCCTCGGGCGGGGCCTTCTCGTCGGCATAATAGGCCTGCTCAAGGCACTGCACATGCGCCCAGCGGCCCTGCCGGCCCGTAACCAGCACAAGCTCGCCCATAAGCAGCTGGGTAACGCGCTTTTCGTCCAGGATTTCCGGCTCCTCGTAGACATCGGTCAGCGGCGCGCCGGCGCGCATCACCCTGGGCAGCCGCGGGATGACGCGGTACACCAGCCCGCCTTTGTTGCCCAGCCATATGCCCGCGAACTGCTTGCGGTCGTAGACGCGGCAGACGATGTCGGCGGTTTTGCCCGCCGGGTCGTTGACGAGGAAGTTCCCGTCCGCGTCAAAACCCTCCACAAGCACCAGATGCCCCTTTGTCGCCTTGACGGGGGCGCCGTCCAACTCGCCCTGCGCATAGGTTATGCTGGCTATGAACGGCCTGCCGTTGGCTATTTCATGCTCGGCCTGCGCTATGCCGGAGAAGCGGTCCGCAAAACCGTCAAACCCCAGAGAGGCGGCGTAGGCGGTGTTGAAAGGCCAGTTGCCGTATATTTTCGCGCCGTTGTCGTAGACGGCGCGGGCAACGTCCATGGTGGTTTTCCTGATGCCGTGGTATTCCAGCAGCATGGCAAGCGAGGTGGGGCTGCAAATGTCGCCGCGGACGCTTTTATCCTCAACCTCCTGCGACCGGCGCGGCACGCCCAGCCTGCGCCGCCAGGGCGCCTTGTCGCCGCCGGCAAGGGTGCACAGCGCGTCCGCTCCGGCGCGGGTCCGCGTTGAATCCAGATAGCTCACCGCAATAAGCCGCAGCGCGGTTTCGCCGGAGGGGCCGTCCAGAATAATCCTGTAGCGGAAGGCGGCGGCGGGTTTTTTGAGGGCCAGAATGTCGGTCTCCACCTTGCCAAAATCGTCCTCCTGCGCCGGAAAGCTTTCGGACTTGCCGCCCGGACGGAACATTCCCATCCGGTACCAGCCGCTCCATGCAAGCCCGCCTTTTTCGGAGAATGCCGCGCTGAGCTCGCAGGATATTTCCGCCCCGGCGGGCAAATCGGCGGCGGCGGAGATTATCAGCCTGTCAAAATCAAAAAGCGCCATGACCGGCGCGGATTCCAGCGTCATCACGCCATGCCGCTCCGGCCCTGCGGCCACGGCGAAAACGCCGCGCCCCGGGTCAATCTCCTCCCCGCCGGAGACTTTCGCCGCGGCGAAATCCGACAGGGACATATGCACGACCGTGTATGCCGGCCCGGACACGGGCTGCCACAACGCGCCCGCATAAGCCCCGTTGCAGGACATAAGCTGGAAAAGAGCGAGTTTCATAAGCGCACCGCCCATAATTAAGATAACCCTGCGCGAAACGGCAATCGGGGCACCCGGGGTTGAACCGGGAACCTCTTGGTCCCAAACCAAGCGCTCTGCCAATTGAGCTATGCCCCGCGCAGACAATCCGCCAGGTTCAAGGATACAAATTATAAGCCGCTTTTTTCAAAAATCGGAGGGGATTACACGAAGGTTTTTTTGAGGCCCTCTTCCAGCGGAGTCCAGCTTTTGCGGCCCGCGTCCTCCATCCAGCGGCGGGGAGAGGCGGTCCAGTGTCCGGCGCAGGCCTCGCGCGCCTTGTCGGTGTTGAAAACCGGGTCCGCGCCTATCAGCGGGGAGACGGTCTGGTATATCTTTCCGGCCACGCGCATGGCGGAGGGGGAAAGCGTAAGCATGAACGGCTGGCGCGCGCCCATAGCTTTGGCCATGGCGGAGATGAAATGCGTCCATGGATAGGTTCTGTCCTCGCAGATGAAATAGGCCTTCCCGCTCAGCGCGGGGTTTTTCTGCGCTTCCGTTATGGCGTCCACGAGGTCGTCTATATATGTGAAGCTGAACATCGTCTCCCCGGCGCACATGTTGATCATAAGGCCCCGCCGCACCCACCGCGCGATTTTGGAGACGCCGGAATCGTTTTTGCCGTAAACTATGGCCGGGCGCAAAATCACCCGGCGCGCGGCGGAGGGCAGGGCTGCAAGCGCGGCCTCGCCCGCCAGCTTGGTTTTCCCGTAGTCGGAGGCCGGGGCGGGCGGGTCGGCTTCGGTCCTGGCAACGGTGGCGGACGCGCCGGGCCCCGCCGCCGCCAGGCTGGAGACGTAGACAAAGCATTCCGGCGGTTTTTGCGCTTTCGCGCAGGCGGCAACAAGATTGGCGGTGGCCGCGGCATTGGCCTTTTCAAACTCCGCATAAGAACAGGCGAATATCGCCGCCGCCAGATGGAACACCGCGTCGCAGCCGTCAACCGCTTTTGCAAGCGATTCCACGCTGCCGTAATCCGTCTCGGCAATCTCCACTCCCTGCGGCGGATTCAGGGGAATGCGCCGCGTCGCCACGCGCGCCTGCCAGCCTTCGCCCAGCAGCCGCGCCGCAAGCGCCCTGCCTATGAAACCGGTCCCGCCCGTGATAAGAGCCTTCACAAACTTCCTCCCGGACAAGCCCGTTTCCCGCAGCTGCACAGCGGGGTTCGGCGGCAGCCGGCGGGGCATTCCTGTGCAGAATTGTTTTTGCACACGCGGGTATGCCCGTCAAATTCCGCGCCGGGCTGTCCCCGCCGTCCGCCGCATCGGTTATCGCTGCCAGCCGCAATTTCCAGGGTCATAAAATCTCTCTCGGGAGCATGTCTGATAAAAAAACCGCTGCCGCAGTTTTTTTATTTGGTGCGCCCGACAGGAATCGGTCACAACTCTGCGGGACGCCGCCGCGACCCGCAGGTCGCGACCCCGCCTCGCGGCCTCGGCTGCTGCCTCGGCATCGCTCCGGCCTTCGATTCCTGACGCAGGCCAAGCAGTTGGCCTGCTTCGTGCGCAATAAAAAAACCGCTGCTGCAGTTTTTTTATTTGGTGCGCCCGACAGGAATCGAACCTGTACTTGAAGCTTCGGAGGCTTCCGTGATATCCGTTTCACTACGGGCGCATAAATTCCGGCTTATGTCAGAATAAGCTCTTATTCAATTATAGCTGATAGCGCCGGGGAATTGCTATCCGCCGCGCTGCGGCTGCCGCGCGCGCGCAAGAGTTACGGTTACCGAAAACCCCGTCCTGCCGCAGCGCGCGGTTTTAACCGCGCCGCCATGCAGGCCTATGATGCGCCGGACAAGGCTCATCCCCAGCCCGCCGCGCCTGCCGCCCTGAGGATAAATCCGCTCCGGCAGCCGGTAAAAAGGCCGGAAAAGCCGGATATTCCCGTCCTCAAGCCGCGAGGCGGAGCAGGAAATTACTATCTCCGTTTTGGAGCGGCGCGGACGCGCGCTTATGGTTATGGAGGAGGCATCCTCCGCCAGCAGCATCACATTGGCCGCCAGCTCGCGCAACAGGGTTTGCAGCCAGTGGAAATCCATGCTCACATAAAGCGGCTGGGAAGGGATGGAAATGTCAACCGCAAGAAGCGGCCTGCCCCCGGCCTCACGGCAGGAAAAACCGCGGTGTCTGATGTCCGGCGCCATGTCCGCCGCCATGCCTTCCAGCATGGAGCGGATATCGCTGCTGCACCGGGCCGGCTGTATAAGCCCCAGGTCAAAAGCCGCCAGGTCCAGGAAAGCATCGGTAACGCCGGCAAGCCGGTTGATGGATTCCCGCACCCGCGCCAGCTGCTTGAGCTGCTCCCCTGTCAGCGGGCCGGCATAGCCTTTGAACAGGTAATCCACATACCCCGACGCGCCCATCAGCGGACCGCGGAATATGTGCGACAGCGAATTGTAAAACTCTTTTTTGAGCGCGCCGCCAAGACGCGGCGCGCGGAAAAAAGAGTCCGCCGGAAGCGGTGGCTTCATGGAAACACCCTCGCAACCCGTTCAGACTGCCGCATGCTCCGCCGCGGCTATTTGCGGTAAAAGGCCTTTATCTCTTCGCAGACGCGGGCCACCTGCTCCGCCGTGATTTCGGGGAACATCGGCAGCGACAGCGCCGAATCGCAGGCTTTTTCCGTATTCGGATAATCCCCGGGCTTGAGCCCCAGCGAAGCATACACCGGCTGGCGGTAAAGCGCAAGCGGATAATACACCGCCGTGCCTATGCCTTTTTCCTTGAGATGCGCGGCCAACTCGTCGCGCTTTACCGCCCTGACGGTGTAGACATAGAAAGACTGGCTGGAGCCGCCCGCTGTTTCCGGCGGAAGCGAAAGCTGGGGAACATCCCTGAGGCCCCCGTTGTAAAGCGCGGCGGCGGCGCGGCGCATTTCCGTCCATTTTTTCAGATGGCGCAGCTTGATGCGCAGGATGGCGGCCTGCATGTCGTCCATGCGCAGGGTGGAGCCTTCATGACTGTATTCGTAGGCCTTGCCCAGCGCCCTGCCGCAATGGCGCAGGCTCTGGGCCGCTTTGACCACGTTTTCATCGTTTGTGGTTACCGCTCCGGCATCGCCGCAGGCTCCCAGATTTTTGCTGGGATAGAAGCTGAACGCCCCCGCATGGCCGATGGCGCCGGTCATTTTCCCCTTATACGCGGCGAGATGGGACTGGGCGCAATCCTCTATCACCTTCAGATTGTGTTTTTTGGCGATGGCCATTATCTTGTCCATCTCCGCCGGATAGCCGTAGATATGGACGGGCAGTATGGCCTTTGTTCTGGCGGTGATTTTGGCTTCTATTTTATCCGGGTCCAGATTGCAGGTGTGGGGGTCTATGTCCGCGAAAACAAATTTCGCGCCCGTCAGGGCAATTGACGAGGTGGTGGCGATAAAGGTGAACGGGGTGGTGATAACCTCGTCCCCCGGCCCGACGCCGCAGGCGCCCAACGCGATTTGCAGCGCCGCCGCGCCGGAAGAGCAGGTTACGCAGTATTTCGCCCCCATAGCCTCGGCGAATTCTTTTTCAAAAGCGGTGTTTTCCGGCCCCAGAACCCATTGCATGGATTCAAGCGAGCGGATGACGGCCTCGTTAATTTCCTTTTGTATGGACTGGTGCTGGAGTTTCAGGTTGAAAAGCGGAATCGGCGTGGTTGTCGCTGTTGTCATAAGACCTCCTGTATGCGGATATTCTAGGATATTGCCCGGCCCGCCCGCTATATTTCGCACACCGCAAAACCGGAATTCTCATAAACCAGTTTCCCGCAGCCGGCGCGCGGAACGCCGGAGTCTGCCGTTTTCTCCCGGGAATGCGCCACTATGTAACGCGCCCCGTATTTGCGGCACAGCAGCCGGCGGTCCTGTCCGGAGTTTGAGTCGCGCTCCCGCGAAAACCAAATTCGCTCCGCCCCCGGCGCCCAATGCATGGCCGCGCCGTCCAGCCACTCCGTCACCGGCGAGCGTTCCGAAAAAACCCGCCAGCCGCGCATATCCGGCGGCGTCAGGAACACCGTCTCCGGAGGGGTGTTTTGTTTCGCCCAGAGCTGGGTTTCTATCCAGGCGCGGTCCCCGGCATCCTTGAAATCCAGGCCGAAGTACAGCACGCGCTCCAGCATGAAAGGCACAAACAACACCGCCACCAGCGCCGCCGGCAGGACGTATTTCAGGCGGCTGTCCGGCGCGGGTTGCGGCGCGCAAGGCAGCGCGCGCAAGGCCAGAAACGCCGCGCCCGCGATTTGTCCGGCCAGCGGGTTTGAGAATTCAAGCAGCGCCAGGCACAAAAGAGCGGATGATGCCGCGCCGCGCAAACCGCCGCTGTCGGCTATAAACACGGCGGCAAACACCATCGCCAGCGGCGCAAACAGCGAATCGCTCCTGAAAAACTGCAATACCAGCATTTGCCGCACGGGGAATATCTCCGAAAAAAACAGCGCCGCCGCCCACATCGCCGCGAAGGCGAAAAGAAAAGCCTTTGCCTCCGCAGCCCTGCGGCAGCCGCCCATGCCGCGGATATACAGATAAGCCAGCAGCGGCAAAAAAACCGCCACATTGCGCCATTTGGACATTTCCCACTGCGAGGGGAAATAATGTCCGGGATACCACAGTTTCAGGATGGCGGCAAATTCCGGCCCCGCATGGCCGAAAGGGTTTTTCAGCCGCAAATACCAGACAGCCCATACCGCCATAAGCCCCGCAAACCCCGCCCCGGCGCGCAGCATGGCCCGGCGGTTTTCCTTAACGGCAACAAATGCCGCCGCATACATGACCAGCAGGAAATTGGCCGTCAGCCCGTTGATGAAGTAAACCGCCCATACCAGCGCGAAGGCGCGCATATAGCCGCGCCGCAGGAAATAAATCAGGCTTAGCGCGGCCAGCGGAGCGGAAAAAGAGGTCTGGAACATGGCGGCCTTCATAAGCGGGTCCTCTCCCATGAGGGAAAACACGTTCGTTATCGGGCTGAGCGCGCACAGCAGGCAGGACAGGACAGCCGCATCCTCCCGCCCGGATATCTCCATGGCCAGCAGGTATATAAGCCGCATGAACCAGATTTTGAGCGCGGCATAAAGCCAGAAATGCAGGCTTTCAAGCGGGAAAAACGCCGCCAGCCTGGCCATCAGCAGCGGATACAGCGACGGGAACGCGCTTTGCGAGGCGATATAAAAATCCCCCGGATACAGCGAAGGGTTCATCAGCTTCTTGATGAAAGGGATTATTTGCGCGGTGTTGGGCGAGCTTGAATAAGCGCAGCCGTAGACAAACAGCGAAACGGCGGCGCAAACCAGCGGGACGGCGTATTTTTTCATTTGCCGCCGCGCCCGCCCGCCGCCGAGATAAACCAGACGAAAACGGAATTGAAAACAGGCTCTGTCTTCCTGAGCTTTTCGGGATGGAACTGCACCGACAGGATATTGCCTTTCTCCACCGCCTCCGCAAGCCCGTCGCCGGACACGGCGGAGACGGCAAACCCGCCGCCGATTTTATCCAGCCCCTGATGATGATAGGAATTAACCCGTATGCGCGCGGTTTTGAGCAGACTGTATAAAAGGCTGTCCCTGCGGACGGATATTTCATGAAAGCAAGGTTTGCTTTTCCCGTTCTCCCGTATGCGGTGGACGACTTTTTTGCCCCCCCGCAGCTGCGACGGAATGTCCTGATACAGCCCGCCACCCGCCCAGATATTAAGCAGTTGATGCCCCTTGCATATCCCCAGCATGGGGATGCCGCGCGCCGACGATTTTTTCACGGCGTCCAGCTCGTAGAGGTCAAAGGCCCTGTCAACGGTTTCCGTTTTCGGGTTCAGCCGCTGGCCGTAGAGGTCCGGCGCGATATCATCCCCGCCGGGAATCAGCAGCCCGTCCATGCGCTCAAGCCGGGCGGCGGTCTCGGTTGACGCCAGCAGTTGCGACAGGGGAACCGCTTCCCCGCCATTATCGGTTATGGCCTTCGTATAATCGGACAACTTGTCGGTTTGCGGCAGATGCGCGGCCTCCTCCGGGGTGTAGAGCAGGCCTATGGCCGGCGTTTTCGCGTTCGCCGCGCAACAAAGCGAGGCAAACAGAATCAGGACAACGGAAAATCTTCCCATAAGATAAGATTATCAGGCATTGTTTTTGCATGTCAACTGCGAGCTAGCGCGAAAAATGGGTAGAATAGCCACATGCGTTTCACTGCCCTGCTTCTGCTGCTGGCTTTGGCCGCGCCCGTCCGGGCCGACGGCGGCGGGAAGTTTTTTGAAACCGAGATAGAGCCGGACCCCTATTACTCCAGCATAGGCTGGTACCGCGCGCTGACCAGCAAGCCCATAGAAAACGTCGGCGAAAAAAGCGAATGGGAGATTTATTCCGAGCTGGTGAAGAAATTCTCGCCCCGCACGCTGATACTGGAACTAAGCGTAAATCCGCTGCCCTGCGCGGGGACATATGCCAGAAAGCAGGCGCCGGATTTTTACCGGAAGGCGGATATGGACAAGGACTTCAACCTGCTGGAATCCATAACCGCCGGTTTCGAGGAGCCGTGGGCCGCCTCGGTTTTTCTGGGCAATGTTGTGGAGTTCGGCTCGGTTAAAAACGAGTTGCTGGGCAAGCGGCACGGCTACGCCGGGTTTCTGGCCAGCGCCGGCAATTTCCACATCAAGCAGAACATAATGATTCAGGACGACTGGATTGAGACGGAGCTAAAGCTCAAGGGCGAGCAGTTGCTGGAGGAGCGCGCCCTGCGCTGGAGCTTCCGCGCCGGCTACAAGCATCACGGCAACCTCTATATAGAGGACGCGCTTTACGCCGGAATACGGCGCAGCCGCACCGATTTCAAGGGGGACCGCAACCCGTTCATCAACAACACCGGCATAGAGTATGTGATAGACCTTTCCCGCCGCAATATGGAACCGCTGCGCCATTTCCTGCTGGTGGACAAAAAATTCCCGCTTAAAAACAAGAGATTCGCTTTTTCGCTGGGGCTGGGCCTGATGTGGACGTCGGGCAAGAAATACACCGGCCCGCTGGCCGATACGGGAAGCCAGGGCTCGCTGACCCAGTTTCTGATTCGCCCCAATATAGAATTCTGACCCATTCCCCGCGGCTGGCAGCGGAAACCGCGGCGGTTATTTCTCCGGGATGCGGCTGCGGCACATCGCCTCGAATTTGGCGCAGTTCATCACCAGCAGGTTTTCGCGGCGGGCGCGCTCCTGCAATGCGCGGTCGGAAGTTACTATAAAAGCGCGCTGCCCCTCGTGTTTCAGATACAGCGCGCATTCCACCAGAATATCGTCCGCGCTTTCATGTCCGGAAAAATCCACTTTCAGGCTTCCGCGGGCGACCGGCCCGGCGTCCCGCCAGCCGCCGTCCAGCACCACGCGGAAGCGGCTGCCCGCAAACCCGCCGCCGGACAGCGCGCAATCCAGCCAGTCCAGAAAATCCCGGACTGCGTCGTCCTCGCCGGGCCCGCCAGCGTCCAGATGGCTGCGCACGTAATTAAGCCCGTCTATCAGGTATTCCGCCGGCTTGGCGCTTATCATTTCCCCGCCCGTTCGGCAAGCGACAGCAACTGCCGCGCGCGCGAATCCGAGGGGTTGAATTCCAGCGCCTGCCGCAAAAGCGTTTTGGCGGATTCCACCCTGCCCGACTGAAGCTCAAGCCCGGCAAGCGCGGTTTTGCCGGCGGGGCTGGAGGGGAACGCGGCCAGAACCGCCTCCACGCGGCGGCGGGCCTCGGCGGCGTCGCCGCGCGCGGCGTATATCCGGGCCGTCAGCAGCGCGGGATAGCGCCAGTCGGGATATTTCAGCGCCAGCGCGCGCGCCTGCGCCAGCACGGCGTCGGACTTGTCGCCGGAGGAGAATTTAAGCTCAATCTCTTTGGCGCGGTTTACTTTTTCCAGCACAGTATCGGAGGCCGCCCTGCCGCCCGCGTCCAGCCTGCGCAGATTGGTTTCCAGCATTCCGTTGAGCGGATCCTCCTCAAGCCCCATGGAGAAATACTTCCGCGCATCATCGGGGCGGCCAATCCTGGTGCAGAAAAACGCCAGCGTGTTGAGGTAGTTGCCGTTGTGCCGGTAAACCGGCACGGCGGCCTCCATGACGGCGGCGGCGCGCGCGGCCAGCGCGCCGCCGGTGCGCGCGTCAAGCGCCATTTCCGAAACCAGATTGTAAGCCTGAGAATTCAGCGGATTTATCCATGCCGAGGCCGCCGCATAGGGAAAAGCCGCCACGGGGTCCCCCAGCCGCTTGAACATCACCGCGGAAAGGTTGAAGAAAATCTCGTCATAACCGCTGTTGGCGGCCAGCGCGCTTTTATAGGCGGCCACCGCCTGTTCGGATTTGCCCGCCAGCGCCAGCGCGTTGCCCAGCTCGTATTCCGCGTTCACCTCATGCAGCGGGATTTTATGCGCCTTTTCCAGATATTCCATCGCGCCTTCGCCGCCGGTGCGCGAGAGCTTGAAGCCCCAGAAATAATTTTTCTCCCTAAGCCATTGCGCGCCCCAGATTAATATGACGGCGGCGGCAGCCGCGGCCAGCGCCGCTTTCGCGGCAAAGCCGCGGCGCGGCGCGGGCCGCTCCGCCCGGCCCGAACACTCTCCCGCCAGAACGCCAGCCAGCCACCAGAACATGAAAGCCGGCACCGCGAAATGCAGGGAAACGTTAAGCATGTTGTCGGCCAGCATGCCGGCAAGGGCGGCGGCGCAGCCCGCCGTCACGGCGGCCCTGTCGGGCGGCGCGGTTCCGTAATAGCGCGCGAATGAAAAAAACAGCGCGGCAAATATCAGCAGATACAGCCCCGCGCCGATAATGCCCGTCTGCGAAAACACCTCAACAACCTCGTTATGCGCGTTATTGGCATGGGTGCGCAGGACGCGCGCCGCCTCGTTGAATATCAGTATCGGCCCCTGGTAGAACGGATAGAACATCTCCAGCAGCCCCCAGCCCTTGCCCAGCAGCGGGTTTTCAAGCCCCATCCCAAGGCAGCCGGTCCAGATAAGCATCCGCTGATGCCAGGGCGCGTAAACCGTGTCGTTCCGGCCCGGCAAATGCGTCAGGGCGGATTTCATGCCGCCCAGCTCCTCCACGCGCTGCTTGAGAGTCGGGTGATAATCGCTTATCCCGCCGGAGGGCCAGAACGCCGCCAGCGCCAATACCGGAACCGCCGCGGCAATCAGCAGTTTTTTCCGGGACAGGGCCAGTTGCCGCTCCGCCTTAAGCGAAAAAACAAAGCCCATCGCCGCAATCGCGCCTATCCAGGAGGAGCGCGTCATGCTCGCCAGCAGCGAAGCGCAGTATGCCAGCAGAACAATCCAGTAGAAGGCCCTGCGCCAGAAATTCTCCTGGCGGATATAGTACATCCACGCGAAAGGCAGCAGCATCACCAGATAAGACGACAGAAAATTGGGATTGCCGAAAGTGGACACCGCCCTGGAGCCGTAGGGGCTTAACATCCGGGGCCATACCCAGTCAATGCCGAATGTCTGCATTATCCCGTAGCCGGAGGCCACCGCGCCGCCGGCCAGCGCCACCTGAAGCAGCGCGTCAAAACTGGCCTCCCTGGCGGCAAACCAGACAACCGCCAAAGCAAGCAGCCACAACGCCGTGCCATAAGGGTCAAACATGCGCTGCAATGTGGAATACGGCTCCGGCGCGATGCGGACATCTGGATACAAAGCCCATAACGCCCCCCAGCCGACAAGCGCGGCGGCAAGGCCTATGGGCCGGGAAAACGGCTTGTCCGAAATTTTAAGCGATTTTGCCAGCTGATACACCAGAAAACAATTTACCGCGGTAAACAGCCCGACGCGCAGCCCCTCGTTGAGCATGGAAGGCCTGAAAAACGCGGCATGGCCGAAGTATGCGCGCAGCCAGCTTGCCAGACAGGCCGCCAGCCACAGCAGCCAGGGCAGATCCGGCGCGGCCCGGACCGGGCTTTTCCGCATGAAATGCGCCGCGGCAAGGACGCAGACGAATATGTTGAGCAACGTTATCTGGGTGTAATAAGGGTTGCGCGTCAGGTCGGTGAAAAACAGCAGCGGGCACAGGAACAACAGGACCCCGTAAATGAACCCCTCCGGCTCAAAAGCGGCTTTCGCCGGGCCCGGCGCCGTTTTTGTTCTGGCGGGCGGCGGCATCAGGCCTGCTCCCAAACAAGCCCGGAAATCGCAGCCGGCGGCGGGAACAGGGGCGTCCGCCGGCGCGGACAGTCCGGCGCGGAATTTGGCGGGCATACCCGCAGGGCATGCAGGGAAAATGCTGCGCGGGAATGTCCCGCTCTCCGCGATTTCCGGGTGAATTTTATCCGGGAGCAAGTCATTGCATTGTCCTGAACTCCACGTGAGCCGTCAACGTGTCCTGCCTGTAATCCGCCGGCAGGGGCGGGAATGGCGCGGCCTGCTCCACGCTGGCCAGCGCGGCGAAATCAAACAGCTTGTTGCCGGAGGATTTTTCTATGGACAGTCCCTCCACCCGGCCCGCGCGGCTGATTCTGAACTGCGCCACCGCGCCGATTGCCCCGGCATTGGGCATTCGCAGGGACCATTCGTTCCACAGGGCGGCGCGCACCTGCGTTATGTACCAGGGATAGGGGAAATTGGGGAAATCCGCGCTGACTCCGCCGGAAGAATCCTGCTGCGCGTCCGCATCCTGCCGCGCGGGCGCCGGGGCCGGCGCGGCGGCAGGCTCCGCTTTGGGCTGCGGCAGCCGGTATTTGGCCAGCACGCTGGGCGGAGAGAGTTTGTAGGGCCTGTCCGTTATCTCACGCGAAGCCGGGGCGGATTTTTGCGCCGTCTGCTGCGCGGCGGGCGGGGCCGGCTGCGCGGGCCGGACGGGCGCGGCCTCCTGCGCGGGCGCGCCCACAAAATCCACGGCGTATATCGTCTGCTGCGCCGCGCGGTTGAGCGCCGGCCTGAAAACAAGCAGCAGCGCCGCAGCCGCCGCAACATGAAACGTCCCGGAAAAAATCAGATACTGTTTCACTGCCTGTTTGCCACCGCTATGCCCAGTTTTCCCGCGCCCAGCTTTCTGGCAATATCCAGCACCAGCACAAGCTGTTCCACCGGCACGGATTTGTCCGCCTGCACCAGAACGGTGCGCTTGGCGGATTTGGAAAGGCGCAGGATAAGCTCGCGCTCCAGCGAACGCAGCGGGACGCGCTTTCCCTCCACCGTAACCGCGCCGCCCGGAGCTATCTGGATGTGGATGATGGAATCCCCCTGCGCCGCCGCGCCCTGCGACGATTTGGGCAGCTGCACCGTTATCTGCGACTGGACCAGGAAAGGCGTCATCACCATGAATATAATCAGCAGTATCAGCGCGACGTCTATGAGCGGTATCATGTTGATATCGGCCATCACGCCTTTGCCGGGGTTGTGGATTTTCATTTTAGTTCCGCCGCTTCGGCCTGGCGGGACTGGGCGGCGATTATCTCTTCGGACGCCCATTCCATCTCGCGTGTGAAATTGTTGGCGCGGGAGATGAAATAGTTATAGGCCAGTATGGCCGGTATGGCCACGAAAAGCCCGGCGGCGGTGTTGACCAGCGCCTCCGCTATGCCAGCAGCCACCACGGACGGCCCCGCGCCCGAATATCCGGCAAGGTCCTTGAACGCGCGGATAACGCCTATCACCGTGCCCAGCAGCCCCACGAAAGGCATGGTGCTGCCTATCGTGGCCAGAAAGGAAAGCCGCTTGTGCAACGCCTCCTCCTGGTACGAAATCGCGGCGGCGGCGTAGGCGCGCCGCTCCTCGGCGGAGCCGGAGGATTCCAGCACCTTTGCCAGCACATCGCCGGCTATGGTTTTGCCGTGGCGGCAGCCGTCCAGCGCGCGGCGCGAATCGCCGTTTTTTACGTGGCGCACGGCTTCCTTCGCCAGCCGGCTTGCCGCGCCGGCCTGTTTTCTGAAGAAATTCCACCGCTCAAATATGACCGCCAGCGAATAAACCGACGCCGCCGCCAACACTATCAGTATGATGCCGCCTGCGCGCAGAAGCTCCAGCAGTGAAAACTGCATTTTCCCCTCCGAAACGGGCTTTGCTCAGTATGAAGTAAATTATATCATTAGTGGGATGAAATGCCATAACCGCGCGCAATATGACGCGCATGCGGAGTTTTACCACCGCAAACGCAGAAGCAAAACCTCCGGCTACTGGAACGAATTCGTAGACTGGCCCGCGGTGCGCGCCCTCCTGCGCGGCGAGACGCGGGGCCGCCGCGTGCTGGACCTGGGCTGCGGAACCGGCATTCTGTGCGGGCGTTTCCGGGGGGCGGCCTCCGTAACCGGCGTGGACAATTCCGCCGCCATGCTGGCCATCGCCCGGCGCGGGAACCCTTCCGCCCGCTTTGTCCTTGCCGACGCCGCCCGCACGGGCCTTGCCTCCGGGGATTTTGACACCGTGTGCGCCGCGCTGCTGCCGCATTATTTCAGGGATTTGCGCCCGCTGTTTACCGAGGCGGCAAGGCTGCTCAGGCCGGGCGGGGTTTTCGTTTTTTCCATGCACCACCCTTTCGGCGAAATCACGGACTGCAAACGTGGGCGCATAACCGGGCCGTATTTCAGCCGCATCCGCTATATGTGGAACATGGGCGAAATGAAAATGGCCAGCTATCATCACACCATGGAAGACATCGCGCAAACCCTGCACCGCTGCGGTTTCGCCGTGGAGCAATTGCTTGAGCCGCGCCCGCTCCCCTCATCACGCAGACATGACCCGAAATCCTATGCGGCTGCCAGCCGCTATCCCTCTTTTTGCGCGGTAAAGGCCAGAAAAATTCCTGTTTGGAATGCGGATTGGGGCAAACCCGGAACACGGGCCGGAAACTGCCGCAACCCGTCCGCCAGCGCGGGCCGCGCAGCCAAAACCGGGGCTTTTTCCCGTCGGGGGCATATATAAAGTATTGACAAGGAAAGGCTTTTCATGTATATTAACTCTACCAGGGCTGCCTCCCTCACCTACCCCCCAAACCAAGGCAGCCCTGCCTTTTTTACCGGCGCGCGACATTCCTGAACAGAATTTGTTTTAATGAGCTTTATGCGGGGATTTTTCATTGCGTTTCTTGCGGCGGCGATTGCGGCGGCGGCATGGTTTTTCCACCGCCGGCCTTCCCCCGCGCCTGGCGCGGAGATGCAGCTTAAAGCAGCGCAGCGGCTTTACGAGGCCGGCGACATCGCGGGCGCGCTGGGCGCCTATTCCGCATTTATAGCCGGGCATCCGAAAAACGGGCTGGCCTTTATGTTCAGGGGACAGGCGCTGCTGAAAACGGGCGAGTACGACGCCGCCATCTCCGACATGAGCCGCGCCATTGCGCTTGGCTACCCGGACACGGAGGCCCATATCTGGCGCGGCGCCATATACGGGCGTTTTCTGGGCGACTGGGCGCGCCAGGCGGAGGACGCCTCCGCGGCGCTGGCAAAAGACCCCCTTTCGGTTGACGCGCGCTACATCCGGGCGCAGGCGCTGGCGCATATGCAGTCCTATGCGGAAGCGGAAAAGGAGATGAAAATAGTAGTAGGCATGAAGCCGGACGACCCGTTCATGCGCACGGAACTGGGGCGGCTGCGCCTGGCCGGAGGCGATGCCTCCGCCGCCCGCGCGGACGCGCGCCTGGCGCTGAAGCTGCACCCGAAATACTCCGACGCGCTGGTCCTGCTGGGAGATGCGGACATGTCCGCCGGTCTGCCCCTCGCCGCCGAGAAAAACTATTCCGCCGCGCTGAAAATTTTGCCCGCCCCGGCTGAAACGCGCGGCCTGCGCGCCCGCGCGCGGCTTATGCGCGGCGACACCGCCGGCGCGGCGCGCGACTTCCTGAAATCGCTGGAACTCTCCGGCCCGGCAGGCGCGCAGGACGCCCTTAACACGGCCCGGACGCTTTACAGGGCCGGACAGTTTGCCGCCGCGCTGAAATTCGCAGACGCCGCCGCGGCGGACAGCCATGCCGACGCCGCCGCATTCGAACTGCGCGCCCGCATACGGCACGAACTGGGCGACAATGCCGGCGCGCTTGACGACCTGCGCGTTTTCGCAAACGCGGACCCCTCCGGCGGCGAAAAATCCGCAAAAGCCGCCCTGCTCATCCGAAAAACCCAAAAATCAAAATAGCCTTGCCCGGAAACCGCCGTCCGGCGGCGGTTTCCGGGCAAAAAAGTCCCCGCCGCGACTGCCGCGGCGGGGACTTTTTTGCCCATTTTCAGCAATTGGCTGCAAAACCCGCAATCCGGCTGAAACATTCAGGCTGAACCGCTGCCGGTCAGGACGGCTTTCTAAGCGATTTCAGCCTGCTGCCCGCGCTCTTGGCCGCAGAGTTGCCGGCATAGCGGTCCGCCACCTGCTGGTATATCTCTACCGCCTTGTCGGGGTTGAGCAGATTTTTTTCGTAAACCATGCCTGCGTCAAAAAGCACGGACGGCGTGTCCGCATTGTCGGGATATTCGGACACGATACGCTCGCGCAGCTTGATTTCCTGGTCGTAGTCGCGCAGGTCCTTGTGCGATATCGCGGCGGCGCGCATCAGCGCGTCAAAACCTTTGGGGCCCTTGAGCTTGTCGGCCACGCGCACCAGCACGTTCACGGCGTCCTGCGGGCGCTTGAGCTTTTCAAACAGGATATTCGCTTCGGCAAACATCGCGTCCGATGCGGTGTCCTTGCCCTCGTAGAGGCGGGCTATTTTCTCGTAGACGTCCACGGCCAGTTCGTACTGCTTGTCGCCTTCCGATATTTTGGCCATCTGGTTGTAGGCCGTGCCGGCCTCGTCTGATGTCGCGAAATGGTCCACCACATACTGGTAGCATTCCAGCGCCCTGCCGTTGTTTTTGAGGCTGGTGTAATAAACATCGCCCGCCAGCCGCTTGGCCTTGGCCAGCAGCGCGCTTTCCGGGTAGACGGCCAGAATGCGCTCGTAGTCGTATACCGCTCCGAGATAGAGGCCCTTCCGTATCCTGAGCGCGGCGCGGGACATCAGCAGCTCGTCCATTTTCGGATAGCCCGGATTGCGGGCCATGAAATCCTCATACTCGCCAAGCAGCGGCTCGTAGAATTCCGCCCCGCCGATGTCGGACATATCTGTCAGGAACTTGGCCAGACGCGCGGTTTGGGAATCCGACGGGTTGACGCCGCGCAGCGCGTCCAGCAGCGGCTGGCGCAGCCTGCGGTCCACACGCTTGTCCAGCAGCGAGTTGAAAAGCGCCTTGGCCTTGAAATTCAGGGAAGATTCCGGGAATTCGTACACGTGATGGGCCAGGGTTGCCACGGCGGCTTTGTACCGCTCCAGCTTGATTTGCTGCTCCGCCTTGAATATCAGCGCGGCGGCGGCCTGCTCGCGCCCGCCGTTGGCGGAAAGCCAGGCATCCGTGTCTTCCAGCAGGGCGGCGGCAAGCTCCGGGCTGGGATTGTCGGCCTGCTCGTTGAGAAATTTCCATTCGCGGGCGGCGGTTTCCTCAGGATTGGATTTGGGCGCAGCCTGTTCCGCGCGCGCGGCCCCGGTAAAGGCCGCGAAAAGACAAATAGCCGCCGTCAGACAAGAAAACTGCTTCATACCATCCTCCATGCCGGGTGATTATGTAATATAATACCTCTTTGACGGGGCGGCGTTCAATAGCCGCGGATATCCATGGAAGAAACCCGCCTTGCCGCGGGAAGTTTTATCCGCAAGATTGAACACGGGTTTTCACGGGTTATTCCGGCTTTTTTCTGATGAAAAAGGACGGCGCGGGACAAAAATATCGATTTTGGCCCCAAAGCTTATTCGGGAGCGATATGAACTTTGAATCTCTCAAGAAATATGCGAAAAAAGAAGGGCTGCCGGGCTACCGCGTCTCGCAGATGAGGCAGGCGGTTTTCTCGGCTGCGGTCTCCTCGTGGCTGGACGTGTCCTCGCTGCCGGAGGACATGCGGCTCAAACTGGAGGAGGAGCAGCCTATTCTCTCGTTCTCGGCGGAGAGCGTGCTGCGCTCCAGGTCCGGCAACTGCTTCAAGGCGCTGGTGAAGCTGCGCGACGGGCTGAAGGTGGAAACCGTGCTGCTCTCCCCCATGAAAAACAGGTGGACGGTCTGCGTCTCCACCCAGGTGGGCTGCGAGGTGGGCTGCGCCATATGCGCCACCGGAAAGATGAGATTCCGCCGCAACCTTTCGGCGGAGGAAATAACGGACCAGCCGCTTTTCTGGCAGCAATTTCTGAAAAAAGAGGGCGCGGGGGAGCGCGTGGGCGCAGTGGTTTTCATGGGAATGGGGGAGCCGCTGCTCAATTACGCCGCCGTGGTGAAGGCGGCGGGCGATATTTCCGACCCGCAGTATCTGGGCATAGGCCAGCGGCACATATCCATTTCCACCTGCGGCCATGCGGGGGCGATAATGGCGCTGGCCGCGGACCTGCCGCAGGCTAATCTGGCGCTGTCGCTCCATTCCGCGGACGAGGAGGAGCGCAGCCGCCTCGTCCCCATGAACAAGAAATACGGGCTTGAGACTCTGGCGCGCGCGCTGGAGAAATACATAAGCAAAACCGGGCGGCAGGTTTTCATAGAATACGCCGTCATCCCCGGCGTCAACAACACGCCGCGCCATATGCGCCTGCTGGTGAAATGGATAACGGACATAGACAAAAGCTATCTCATTTGCGTGAATTTGATTCCGCACAACCCCTGCGGCGCGGGCGCCCCGGACGAGGAGGCCGCAACGCGCTTTGCCGCCGCGCTGACGGGAATGGGGATGCAGGCCACGGTGCGCAAAAGCCTGGGCGCGGACATCAAGGGCGCCTGCGGGCAATTGTTCGCGGAGCAGGGAGAGAAACCATGAACAAACTTCTGGCCGCCGGAATAATCGCCGCCTCCGGCCCGGCGGCGGGCGATATTCCGTCAAAAACCGATGCGCTGGCTTTTGACCGCGCCTCCGCCGCGCAGATAACGGCAGCGGGCGGAGATTCGCTTAAAAAACTGGCCGCCCGGCTGGACGCGATAGCCGCCCTGCCACAAGACAGGCGCGGTTTTGCCGATACCGCGCTGGCGCTGGAAAACGCGCTTTCCGATTTTGAGGATGAAACCACCCCGCTGACGTTTATGGCTTATGTCTCGGAGGACGCCGCCGCGCGGGACGCCGCCGCGAAGCTTGAGGAGCAGTCGGGCCGCTGCATGGTGGATGTGTTCACCCGCAAGGACCTCTTTGAAGCGGTGAACGCCGCCGCCCGCAAAACCCCCGCCCTGCCGCCGGAAGACTCATTTCTTATGGAGCGGCTGCTACTGGAATTCAGGCGCAACGGCCTGGCCCTGCCGCCGGAGCAGCTGGAGGAGTTCCGCCGCCTCAAGAAAAACCTGGTCGCGCTGGAACTGGAATTTGACAAAAATATACGCGATTACAAGGACCACATAGAGGTTTCCACCCCCCAGCTTGCGGGCATGGGGCAGGGTTATACAGACGGCCTGGCCAGAACCGCAGACGGGAAATTCATCATAACGATGGACTACCCGGATTATCTGCCCTTCATGGACAATGCCCACGACGACGACGCCCGCAAATCGCTGGAATTCAAATTCAACAACCGCTGCGTTCCCGGCAATATCGCGCTGCTTGAATACACGCTCGGCCTGCGGGACCGGCTGGCAAAAATGCTGGGCTATAAAAACCACGCCGAGTTTGTGCTGGAAGACAGGATGGCCGCCCGCCCGGACCGGGCGGAGGATTTTCTTGAGCGGCTGGCCGGCAAGCTGGAGCCGAAAGCCAAAAACGAGCTGGCCGCCATGCGCGCGCTGCGCCTGAAAGAGACCGGGCAGGACCTGCCGCTGGCCGCCTGGAATCTGCGCTACTGGGACAATTTCCGCAAGCGCGCCGAATTCAACGTGGACAGCGAAAGGCTCCGTGAATACTTCCCCGCCGAACAGACCATAGCGGGGATGCTGGACATTTTCTCCGGCATGTTTAATGTTAACATAAAGCCCGCGGACCTGCCCGCGTGGAGCAAAGACGTAAAAGCCTATATTGTGGCCGAAAAAGCCGGCGAGCCGCTGGGATATTTCTATCTGGACCTTTATCCGCGCGACGGGAAATACAAGCACATGGCCTGCTTCCCGTTAAGGAAGGGAATGGCAAAACCCTCCGGCGGCTACCGCAGCCCGGCGGCGGCGATAGTGGGCAATTTCTCAAAGCCTTCCGCGGGCGCGCCCGCGCTGCTGCGCCACGGCGAGGTGGAAACCCTGTTCCACGAATTCGGCCACACGCTGCACAACATTTTCACAAAGGCGAAATACGCCTCGCTGTCCGGCACTTCGGTGCAGCGCGATTTTGTGGAAACCCCCTCCACCCTGCTGGAAAACTGGGTGTGGGAGCCGGAGATAATAAGGCGGCTGTCCTCCCATTACAAAACCGGAGCGAAAATGCCGGAAGAGGACATTGCCCGGCTGGTAGCCAGCCGCAACGCAAACTCGGGCATGATAAATATCCGGCAGGTGTTTCTGTCGCTGCTGGACATGGCCTATCACACCTCCCGGCATCCAGACACCACCGGCATTTACAGCTCGCTCCAGAAAAAGACGATGCTGGTCCCCATGACGGAGGGCACAAACCCGCAGGCCGCCTTCGGCCACCTGATGGGCGGCTACGACGCGGGCTATTACGGCTATCTGTGGGCGCGGGTCATCTCGGCGGATATTTTCTCGGTGTTCAAAAAGCGCGGCATCACCGACCCCGCCACGGGAGAAAGCTACAGAAAGCTGATTCTTTCCACGGGCCGCGTGCCGGACGAGAACAAACAGATAGCCGCCTTCCTGGGCCGGCCTTTCAGAGAGGACGCCTTTATTTCCGCGCTGGGCCTCTCCGGCGGACGCTGACCGCGGCGGCGAAATTGACTTTCCGCGGCGGGGTTTATACCATCTAAATGACCGGAGGTTTGTATGGAATGTAAAAAAGCCCGGAACGCGGCTTCATGCAAATGCACGCACTCTTCCTGCTCCAACCGGGGAATGTGCTGCGACTGCGTGGCCTATCACCGCGAGGCGGGCCAGATACCCGGCTGCTTTTTTGACGAGAAATCCGAGCGGGAACACGACCGCTCCACAGAGTTCTTTATCAAAAGCCGCTCCGCGTAACCCGCTCAGGAGGATTTCATGGAGAAAAAAATCATCGTTTCCGAAGCCATTCCCAAGGCGGTGGGGCCGTATTCCCACGCGATACACGCGGGCGGCACGGTCTACACTTCCGGCGTGCTGCCGCTGGATGCGGTTACCGGCCAGCTGGCCGGCGGCGACATAAAAACCCAGACCGAAAAAGTGATGGAAAACCTAGACAACACGCTTAAGGCCGCCGGCATGGGGCTGGAAAACATAGTCAAAACAACGGTTTTCCTGACCAATCTGACCGATTTTGCCGATATGAACGAGGTTTACGGCAAGGTTTTCAAATCCAATTATCCGGCGCGCACCACCGTGCAGGTCGCCGCCCTTCCCAGGGGCGCGATGGTGGAGATAGAGGCCGTCGCCGTCAAGTGAACGCGCGCCGGGCCGGAATTCTGCTGCCGCTTTTCTCCATGCGCTCGTCCTCGGACTGGGGGACGGGCGACTTTTCCTCGCTGGCGCTGTGGGCGCGGCTGGCCGGGCGGCACGGCGCGAAAATCATACAGATACTGCCGGTGCATGAAATGCCCCCGGAGCAGGAATGCCCCTACACCGCGCTGACCGCCTTCGCGCTGGAGCCTGCATATATAGACGTTTCCTCGGTTGAGGATGTGCTGCAATGCGGCGCCACGCGTAAAATCCTGAATTCCCGCAAGACCAAAGCGGAGCTGCGCGCGCTCAACAAAAGCGCGGCGGTTGATTATGCCCGCGTCAAAACCCTGAAATACAAGATACTATGGGAAGGCTTCCGCCATTTTCAGAACAGCCCGCAGGGGCGCGGCGGCGCGCGCGGCGCGGAATTTGCGGAGTTCAGGCGGCGTTCCGGCTGGTGGCTGGAGGATTACGCGCTTTTCCGCGCGGCAAAGGACGTTTTCGGCTGGTCCTCGTGGACGCAGTGGGAGGACGGCCTTAAAAACCGCGACGAGGCGGCATTGTCCGCCTTCCGGGCAAGGAATTCGGAGCAGATAGAATTTTTTGAATATCTTCAATGGCTGGCGGATTCGCAGTTGCGCGCCGCGCGCCGGGCCTGCTCCGAAGCCGGGGTATTGCTGTTCGGCGACCTGCCTTTCATGGTCAGCCAGGAAAGCGCGGATGTCTGGTCGCATCCCGGGGTTTTTGACATAAATTCCGAAATCGGCGCGCCGCCGGACCAGTTCTCCGCAGAGGGGCAGTTCTGGGGGCTGCCGGCTTACCGCTGGCCGGAAATGGAGGCGGACGATTTCAAATGGTGGCGCGCGCGCATAAGGCGCGCCCGCGAGATTTACGACATTTTCCGGCTGGATCATGTGATAGGCTTTTTCCGCACCTGGGTCGCGCCGAAGGACCGAGCGCAAAAACCGCATTTTGACATTGAGGACGAGGCCGCCCAGCAGCGCCGGGGCGGGCGTTTCCTTACAATGGTGCGGGAGGAGGCCGCGCCCGGATTCCCGGTGGCGGAGGATTTGGGCGTAATCCCCCCGTTCGCGCGCGAAACCATGGCCCGCCTGGACATTCCGGGCTACAAAGTGCTGCGCTGGGAGCGCGGCGCGGACGGCTCTTTCCTGAAGCCGGAATCGTACCCGCCGGTATCGCTGGCGGCCTCCGCCACGCATGACACCGACACACTGCGCCAATGGTGGCAAACCATGCCGCAGGATGAGAAGGCGAAACTTTGGGACATGCTCTCCGGCGGGAAATCCGCCGCGCCTGCGGCATTTTCCGCGGGGGCGCGGAAAAAACTGCTGAAACGGATTTTCGCGGCGGGTTCCGATACCGCGGTGGTGCTGGCGCAGGATGTGTTCGGGCTGGAGGGGCGCATAAACATCCCCGGCACGGTCGGCCCGCATAACTGGACATACCGCTTCCCGAAACCGGCGGAGGAAATGGAATCCTCGGCCAAATTCCGCGCCGGGCTTGAGACTTTCAGCCGGCTGCTCGGGGAAACAGGGAGATGACATGCGCATAGCTGTTTTTATGGCTCTGGCGGCGGCGCTGTGCGGCTGCTCGCTCAACCGCATAGCCGCAAGGCAGACCGGCGATATTATCCGGCGCGGAATGCCCGTCTATCTGGAAGACGGCGACGAGCAGACCGCGCGGGAGACCCTGCTTTCCTCCGTCAAGCTGACGGAGGCCGTGCTGCAAAGCGACCCGCAAAACAGCGGCATTCTGGAAACCCTGGCGCAGGGGTACTGCGGCTACGCCTTTATGTTCGCGGAGGATGCCGACCCGAAGCGGGCCTCGCTGTTTTACAAGCGGGGGGAGGAGTTTTCGCGCCGGATTCTGGCCGCGCGCGGCATAATAGCGCCGGAAGGGGATTTTCTGAAAAAACCGCTGCGCGCGGCGGACGCGCCGGCGGCTTTCTGGAACGGCTTCTGCCGCGCGGGATACGCCCAGCTTAATCTGGACGATACCGACGCCATAGCCGACATCTCCCGCATAGACGCGCTGCTGGACGCGGTATTGGAGGCCGACCCTTCGTATTACTACAACGGCGCGCATGCGCTCAAAGGCGCGCTGCTGGCCGCCAGGCCGCCCATGTTCGGCGGCGACCCGGCGCAGGCGCGCCGGCATTTTGAGGCCGCGCTTTCCGGCCCGGGGGCGGATTTCCTGCCGAACAAATTCGCCTACGCCAAAACATATGCCGTGCGCGTCCAGGACGCGGAACTGTTTGACAGGCTGCTTAAAGAGGTGCTGGACGCATACGACAGGCTGCCGCAGCAGCGGCTGGCCAACACCGTCGCAAAAACCAAAGCCCGGAAATTACTGGAGAAAAAAGATGACCTGTTTTAAGATTGCGCTTATAGCCGCCGCGCTGGCCGTTCCGGCGCAGGCCCAGACCGTCATAAAGTTCGCCACTCTGGCGCCGGAAGGCTCCACCTGGATGAAGGAGATGGGCGGCTTTGCCGCCGACGCGGAAAAAGCCACCGCCGGACGGGTCAAATTCCGCATGTACGCCGGCGGGGTACAGGGCGACGAGAAGGATGTGCTGCGCAAAATCCGGCTGGGCCAGCTTCATGCCGGCGGCTTCACCGGCGTGGGCATAGGCGAGGCCGCGCCGAAGCTGCGCGTCATGGATTCGCCTTTCCTGTTCAAATCGTCCGCGGAAGTTGACTATATCAACAAACTGTATGACGCCGAGTTCCGCAAGTACCTGGAAGACGGCGGTTTTGTGCTGCTTGGCTGGGCGGATGTGGGTTTTGTCCACATGTTCACAAACGAGCCGGTGCGCGCGCCCGAGGACCTTAAAAAAACAAAGATGTGGATATGGGAGGGCGACCCCATCGCCGCCGCCGCGTTCAAGGCGATGAATGTGTCCCCCGTGCCGCTTTCAATCACCGATGTTATGACCTCGCTGCAGACCGGGCTGATAAACGGGGTTTACGGCTCACCGCTTTCGGTGGTGGCGCTGCAATGGTTCCTGCGGGTGAAATACATGTTCGCCCTGCCGATAGCCAATGCCGCCGGCGCGGTGCTGGTGTCCAAAAAGGCTTTTGACCGGCTTTCGCCGGAGGACAAAAAAACGCTGCTGGAGCTGGGCGCGCGGCATTTCGCCCAGCTGACGGAGCAGAGCAGGCGCGACAACAAATCCGCCGAGGCTACCCTGAAAAAGCAGAAAATCGCCATAACCGAGCCCGCCGGACCCGAAGTTGTCGCCCGGTTTGAGGCGATGGGGCTGGAGGCCAGGAAATCGCTGGCCGGCAGGCTCTATCCGGCGGAGCTGCTGGAGCGCATAGAGAAATCCCTGGCCGAGCGGCGCAAACCCGCCGCGAAATAATAGACTCATTCTCCGCACTTTGACAGGCGGCGAATAGCGGGGCGGCAAATTTGTAGAATGCAATTGCCGCAGGGCTTTGTGCCGCGCATTCGCGGCGGGACAAACCCGCGCCGGCTCCTTTCAGGAGGCACTTTATGACAACCGTGAACAAGACTGCGGACCGCCTTTCTTTTCTGGACGAGGAGATTAAAAACCTCAAAGAGCAGGGGCGTTTCATAACGCTCAACGAGCTTGCGTCCCCGCAGGACGCCGTGGCCGAAATAAACGGGCGGCGGGTGGTGAATCTGACTTCCAACAATTATCTCTGCCTCGCCAACCACCCTAAAATAAAAGCCGCCGCCATAGCCGCCATAGAGCGCTGGGGCGCGGGAACAGCCGCAGTGCGCACCATCATCGGCACCATGGGCATTCACACCGAGCTGGAAAAACGTTTCGCCGAGTTCAAGGGGACGGAGGCCGCGCTGCTTTTGCAATCGGGTTTCACAACCAATGTGGCCGTCTGCCAGAGCCTGATGACAAGCGAGCGGGACCTGCTGATTTCCGACGAGCTTAACCACGCCTCCATCATAGACGGCGCGCGGCTGGCCAAATCGCCGCGCAAAATCTATCCGCACAAGGACATGAACGCGCTGCAACAGATATTGGAATCCCCCGAATCGCGCGCGGCGCGGCGCAGGCTGGTGGTTACAGACGGCGTCTTCAGCATGGACGGCGACATCGCCCCCCTGCCGGAGATAACCGCCCTCTGCGAAAAATACGACGCCGTCCTTATGGTGGACGACGCGCACGCCAGCGGCGTCCTGGGCAAGCAGGGGCGCGGCACCGTCAGCCATTTCGGGCTTGAGGGCAGAGTGGACATACAAATCGGCACGCTCTCCAAGGCTTTTGCCGCCGTGGGCGGCTATGCGGCGTCCACAAACCGGCTGCGCGATTACATGGTGTCCACGGCAAGGCCGTTTCTGTTTTCCAGTTCCCATCCGCCGTCGGTGGCGGCCACCTGCATCGCCGGGCTGGATATTCTCTACAGCGAGCCGCAATTGCTGGCGCGGCTGTGGGATAACACGCGGTTTTTCAAGGAAGAGCTTAAAAAAGCCGGCTTTGACACCGGCAAAAGCGAAACGCCCATAGTCCCCGTCATGGCCGGAGGCACGGACAAGGCCAAAACCCTCAGCAAAAAAATTTTTGAAAACGGAGTTTTCGCGCTGGCCATAGGGTTTCCGACAGTGCCTAAAGGCAAGGAACGGCTGCGCAACATCGTTACCGCCGGGCATACTCAGGCGGATCTGGAAAAAGCCGTCGCCGCCTATAAAAAAGCCGGCAAGGAACTGGGAATCATTTGAAAAAACTGCTTCCCGCCGCCGCGCTTGTTCTGGCAGGCTGCGCCAAACCGCCGGCGCGCAACGATATTTCCTGCGCCGCGACCATATTCCCCGTATACTCCGTCATGAAGGCGGTGGGCGGGGACAGGGTGTCGGCATTTCTGCTTGTCCCGCCCGGCTCCGACGCGCACGAGTATGAGCCCCGCCCGCAGGACGTGGTCAGAATGGCCTCCTCCCGCATTTTCGCCTGCGCCGGCAATGTGATGGAGCCGTGGGCCGGCAAATTCGCCGCCGCCGTGGGCGGCTCCGAGATGACATTTGCGGATTTGAGCGCGGGGGTTAAATTTATTAATTCCGGCGCCGGCCCGGACCCGCATTACTGGCTGGATTTAGGCAATGCCGCCGTGATGGCGCAAAACGCCGCCGCCGTGCTGGAACGCGCCGCGCCGCAGAACCGCGATTATTACAGGGAAAACCTGTCCCGGTTCCGCAGCCGCCTCTCGGAACTGGACGCGGAGTATAAAACGGCGCTGTCCTCCTGCAAATACAGGACAATAATATACGCGGGCCATGCCAGCTTCGGCTATCTGGCGGCGCGCTACGGGCTGGGCTATTACGCGCTGGGCGGCTCGGAGCCGGGCGCGGAGCCGCCCGCCGCCCGCATGTCCGCGCTGGCCGCCGCCGCGAAAGGCGCGGGGATGAAAGCCGTATTCTACGAGGAACTTTCCGCCGCCGCGCCGGCCAGGACCATAGCCAAAGAAGCGGGGGCGGACATAATTCCGCTTAACCCGCTGCACGAAATAACACCCGCGCAGTATGCCGGCGGGGCGGATTATCTCTCGCTCATGGAAGGCAACCTTAAAAATCTGGCGCAGGGGCTTGAATGCAAATAGCCTCCGCCGAAAACCTCACCGTAAGCTACGGCGGCGAAAACGCGCTTGAGAACGTTTCTTTTGCCATAAACGAGGGCGATTTTACGGCAGTGATGGGCCCCAACGGCTCCGGCAAGACCACGCTTATGCGCGCGCTGCTGGGGCTGGAAAAACCCTCCGCCGGCGCGGCTTTTCTGTTCGGCGTCCCGGCGGAGAAATTTTCTGACTGGGCGGCGGTGGGGTATCTGCCGCAGGCCCGCGGCGCGGTTTACGGCAATTTCCCGCTCACTGTGCGCGAGGTGGTGGCGATGGGCCTTATCGCGCGCAGGAAATTCCCGCGCTTCGCCTCAAAAACCGACAATGCCGCCGTGGAGGCCGCGCTGGAAAGCGTCCGCCTGGCAGACTCGGCGGACAAGCTTATCGGCGAGGTTTCCGGCGGGCAGCAGCAGCGCGCTTTTCTGGCGCGGGCGCTGGTGAATTCTCCCCGGCTGCTGCTGCTGGACGAGCCGGGCGCCGCGCTGGACCCCAAAAGCCGCCGGGGGTTTTACGAGCTGCTGTCGCGGCTTAATTCCGGCGGCAAAACCACCATAATACTGGTAACCCACGACATGGCCGAGGCCGGCAGGTACGCCGCCCGGCTGATGATGGTGGACTCGCGCCTGGTATTCCACGGCACGCGCGAGGAATTCTGCCGCTCCGAGACGGTGTCCGAATTTTTCGGCCCCTTCTCGCAGCATGTGATATGCCACAGGCATGACCATTGATATTTTAAGCATGGGTTTTGCCCAGCGCGCGCTGCTGGCGGCGGCGCTGGTGTCCGCCGGCTGCGCGGCGCTGGGCGTTTTTCTGGTGCTGCGGCGGCTTTCGCTGCTGGGCGACGGGCTGGCGCATGCCAGCTTCGCGGGGGTGGCGGCGGGGCTGCTGGCGGGGGTGAACCCGTTTGCGGCGGCGGCGGTTTTCGCGGTAATCTGCTCCCACTGGATTTTCCGGCTTTCCGAAAAGACGAAGATGTCGGGCGACGCGGCCATAGGCATAGCCGGCGCGGCGGGGGTGGCTGCGGCGGCGGCCATATCCAGCGCGGCGGGCGGCTTCAATTCCGGGCTGATGACATACCTCTTCGGCAGCGTATTGACCGTTACCGGCGCGGAACTGGCCGCCGCGGCGGCGATGACGGCGGCGGCGCTGGGCATGATAGCGGTTTTCTATAACGAGCTTGTCTGCGCCGCATTTGAGGGCGAGCAGGCCCGGGTGCTGGGCGTTAAAACCGGCGCGCTAAACGCGATGTTCGCGGCTGTGGCGGCGGGGCAGATAGTGGCGGCGGTAAAGGTGGCCGGCGTGATGCTGACACCGGCTTTGATTGTAATCCCAGCCAGCGCGGCGCTGCTGGTGGCGCGCGGGTTCAAAACGGCAATCGCGCTGGCCTGCATAATCGCGGCGGCGGGCGCGGTTGGCGGAATACTGGCGGCTTTCGCGCTCAATATCCCCGCAGGCGCGGCTATAACGTTGGCGGACCTGCTGCTGCTGGCCGCCGCCTATGCCTATGCCAGAATCTCCGGCAGGAGAATACGATTGTGAAAACCGCCGTCTGCCTTCTGCTGGTTTGCCTCGGAAACCGCGCCTTCGCGCGGGACAAGGTCATCTACGGTGAAGACGACCGCGTTGATTATTACACCGCCTCCCCCGAATGGCGCGCGCTGGCGGACTCCACCGCCGCGCTGTTCAAGGCGGACAAGGTCGCCCCCGACGGGACGCTTTCGCTGGAAACGCTGGCCTCGCGGCACAATCTCTGCTCCGGGCAACGTTTCGGCGAGCAGCCGGCGGGCTCCTACTGCTCCGGCTCGCTTGTGGCGCCGGATGTTATAATGACGGCGGGCCACTGCCTCAGCGTCGGCGACAGTTCCACCAACGGGCTGGATGTTCCCGAATGCGCGGACATCAAATTCGTATTCGGCTATGCGCTGAAAAGCCCCGGCGCCCCGCCCGGCAAAGCCGATCCCGCCGATGTATACCGCTGCGCGGGCGTGATAGCGCGCGGTTTTCCCGGCATAGGCTCCAGAACCAGCGATTACGCGCTTTTGCGGCTGGACAGGCCGGTCCGAAACCGCGCTCCCGTTCCGCTGAACCGGGGAAAGGGAGTGTCCGCCGGCAACGGCGTGGGGGTTATAGGCTATCCGTCCGGCCTGCCGCTTAAAATCGCCGCCGGGGCGGCTGTGCGGGACGCCTCCAGCCCCGTGTTCTTCACGGCGAATCTGGATTCGTTCGGCGGCAATTCCGGCTCCATGGTGTTCAACCTGAAAACCGGGCTTGTTGAGGGGATAGTGGTGCGCGGGGATTCGGATTTCGCCTCAAACGGCGATTGCAACGTTTACAATATAAAACCGCAGAACGGCGGACGCGGCGAGGATGTGATTAAAATCTCGGTCATTCTGCCGCATCTGAATCCGCCCGCCGAGGCCGCGACTGCGGAACCCGCCGCCGCATACGAGGACATCGCCGCCAGAAGCCGCGCTATCCTCCTGTCTTTTGACGGCGTCAGTAATTCTGCTCGCCGATAGGCTCCAGCGGGAGGGAACAGGGGGGCAGCGGGTTTTCCTCCTGCGCCGCCGGCGGGCGCGGCGCAAAACAGCCCTCCGCCGGCGCGCCGTTTGCGGCAAGCGTGTTGCACAACTCGTCCGCCTCGCCGGTTTGCTTTGACTTTGCCGCCAGCTTCATAAATTGAGCCATTGCCTCAGCCGCCTTTTTGTATTCTTTTTTCGCTGCCAGCACGGCGGCCTTTTCCCTGAAAAAACAGCCGTTTTCCCCGTCGGCGGCTGTGGCGCGGTCCGCGTCCGCCTCGGCGGCGTCGTATCGCCCGGCGGCTGCATGGGCGCGCGCGCGCAGCATAAATGCCCAGCCGCCCGCGCCTTTCGGGTCCAGCTTAAGCGCCCTGTCAAAATCCTCCTCCGCCAGCTTGAGCGAATCATCGTGCTGGTACAGGCGCGCCAGCTCCAGCAGCGCGGCGCCGTGCTTGAGATAGGCTTTTGCCGTCGGCTCCACGAAAAGCGACAGGCCGTACAGTTTCAGCGCGGCCTTGAGCGAGGTTTTGGAATCGGACAGGGAGAGCAGCGCGGTATCCCCCGTCTTGGCCAGCGTTCCGGCCCGCGCCGCGCCGCCGCCAGAGCCGGCGATGTTCACTGCCAGCCCGACGGCGTCATAGAGGTAGAGGGCTATCTCGTTTTTCTCGCTTTGGCTGGAGTATTCCCAGGGGGCAAATCCGATTTCCGGCGCGGCGGCTTTGCGCGCGCCTTCGCCTGTGGCCTGGGCGCAGCCGGTTATGTTAAAGCCCATGGCGGCCAGCTCCTCGCATTCCATGCTCTGCGCCACGGTTTGCGCCGCCGCCGAATCCTCGCAGACCGAGAAAAAGCTGTGCATATCCCGCGCGGCGTCGGTGTAGTTGCCCTGCTCCACCCCCAGCGATGCGCGCGCATAGTGGAAATAGGGGTTGCCCGGCGCGATGTCTATCGCCGCGTCCAGGTCGGAGGCTGCGCCGGAGGGGTCCTCCAAATCCTTGCGCACCAGCGCGCGCAGGTAATACGCCATGCCCCAGCGGCCTTTGGGGTCCGCGGCCAGCGATTTGCCGTAGCTTTCCTCCGCGGCGCGCAGATCGCCCATGCGCTCCTCGGTTACGGCGCGGAAAAACCAGGCGTCCGCGTCCGCGGGGGAGGAGGAGGTCTTCGCCGTCCATTCCTGTATTGCGGAGCCGGTGTTCTGCGCCGCGCTTTCGGCGGTTTTCATGTACTGGTCAAACCATTGCGAGGCGGCCTTTGCCTGCGCCGAATAAAACGCGGGCAGCTCGGATTCCGGGATTTTCCTTTCCTTTGCCAGCTTCAGTATGGCCTCGTGCACCCCGTTTTTGCGGGCAAGGGCCGTATCCTCGGCGCTTATGGCCGGTTTGGGGACGGGTTTTTCTTCCGCGGCGAAAGCCGGCCCGCAAACGGCCAGCAGCGCCGCCAGTGTTAAACTCTTCATAGTGGTTTCATTATAGCGCATTTTCCGCGCCGCGGCGCGCCGATAGCGGCGCGCCTTTTTGTATAATTGGAGCATCTAATGCTTATAACAGAACTGTTCAGGGGCGTGGAGGCCGGGCCGCTGCCGGAAGGGCTGGACGTTTCCGGCATAGCGGTGGATTCGCGCGATGTAAAGCCGGGCGACGTGTTTTTCGCCTTCTCCGGCGCGAATACGGACGGACACCTTTATATAGCCGAGGCCGTCTCCCGCGGGGCGCGCGCGGTGGTTACCGGCGGCGCCTCCGGCATGGACGGCGGGCGGCTGCCCTTTATAAAAACGCCCGACATCAACGCCGCGCTGGCGGCCTGCGTGAACGCATTTTACAAGCGGCCCTCCGCCGCGCTGGAAGTAATCGGCGTAACCGGAACAAACGGCAAAACCACCACCACCTACCTGCTGGAATCCATATGGAACGCCGCGGGCAAAAAATCCGGCGTTACCGGCACGATCAATTACCGCATAGGCGGCGAGATAATAAGCGGCTCGGTCAACACCACGCCGCATGCGCTGACTTTGCAGAAACTGCTTGCGCTGACAGAGCAGCGCGGCGCGCGGACGGCCATCATGGAAGTCTCCTCCCACGCGCTGGCGCTCAAACGGGTGGACGGCATTCTCTTTGACTGCGCCGTGTTCACAAACCTGGCCCAGGACCATCTGGATTTCCACCTCACGCGCGGGGATTACCTCGCCGCCAAGCGCAAACTTTTTGAGATGCTCTCCGCGCCGGAAAACGCAAAGCCGGGGCGGCTGGCCGTAATCAACGGCGACGACCCCGCCGGCTGGAGCCTGAAAACCGCGCTTTCCCCGGCGGTAAAGCCGGTATTTTTCGGGCTGGGCGCGGCGCGCGACTGGCGGGCGCAAGACATCCGCGCCGGGCTGGACGGGACTGAATTCACCCTCGTCTCGCCGCAGGGCAGGACGCAGGCGCGGCTGAGCATATGGGGGATTTACAACATTCTCAATGCGCTGGCCGCCACGGCCTGCGCCGCCGGGCGCGGGATACCGATGGACGCCATCCTCAACGGCCTGGCCGCGCTGCAGCGCGTCCCCGGCAGGATGGAGGCGGTGCGCGCCGGGCAGGACTTCAGGGTTTTTGTTGATTTTGCGCACACCGAAAGCGCGCTTTCCGCCGTGCTGGCGGCTTTGAAAAAGCAGTCTTCCGGCAAAATCTACACTGTGTTCGGCTGCGGCGGCGAGCGCGACCGCACCAAGCGCGGCCCCATGGGGGTTGCGGTCTGCTCCGTCTGCGCGCGGGCTTTCATCACCTCCGACAATCCCCGGCGCGAGCCGCCGGACCAGATTTTCTCCGATATAGAGGCCGGCGTAAAAGCCGCCGGGCTTAACAATTACACCGTCATACCGGACAGGCGGGAGGCCGTGCGCCAGGCGCTCAAATCCGCCCGGAAAGGCGATATAGTGCTGCTGGCCGGCAAGGGGCACGAGAGATGCCAGGTCCTTGCCTCCGGCCCGGTGGAATACAACGATTACGACACCGCGCTGGAGGCTTTGAAATGAAATTCTCCCGTTCCGTTTTCGCGGGAAAACCCGGCTGCGTGCTGGGCTGCGGCAAGTCCGGCCTGGCCTGCGCGAAACTGCTTGCGGAGCAGGGGTTTGGCGTCTTTGCCAGCGAGCGCAGGCCGCTTTCCGCCTTCGCCTCCCCGCCGGAGCTGCCCGCGGGGGCGGAGGCCGAATTCGGCGGCCACAGCGACAAGATGCTCTGCTGCGCCTTTGCCGTCAAAAGCCCCGGCCTCACCCCGGATGCGGAGGCGCTGCAGAGGCTGCGCTCCGTCTCCATCCCCGTGTTCAGCGAGATGGAAATAGCGCTGGCGCTGCTGCCGCGCTGCGAGGTGTTTGCCGTAACCGGCACAAACGGCAAAACCACCGTAACCGCCCTTCTGGGCGCGATACTGGAGGAAGAGGCGAAACTGCGCGGCAACAGGGCGCATACCGCAGGAAACATAGGCATTCCGCTGTCCGAAATGAGGCCGGAGCAGGGAGATTTCCTCGCGCTGGAGGTTTCCAGCTACCAGTTGGAGGACAGCGCGTGGTTCTCGCCGCAGGCGGCCTGCATAACCAACATAACGCCGGACCATATGGAGCATCACGGCGGGATGGTGAATTATATCTCCGCCAAGGGGAAAGTTTTCAGGCAGCAGCAGAAAGACGCGGTCTGCGTTTTCAACGCGCTGGACAGGCATTGCGTGAAGCTGTCCGGGGAATGCCCGTCTGAAAAACTCTTTTTCGCAAGCGGCAGGGCGGAGGCCGCGGTCAACGGCTTTCTGGAAAAAGGCCTCCTGCGGTTTGATGTTAACGGCAAAACCTGCAAAATCGCGCCGCCGAAACTGCCGGGCATTCATAACATGGAAAACGCGCTGACGGCGGGGCTTATGGCGCTGGGAAGGGGAGTTGCCGCCGCGTCCGTGGAAAAGGCTTTCGCCGCCTTCAAGGCGGTGGAGCACCGGCTGGAGGACTGCGGCCAGGCCGGCGGCGTGCGCTGCATAAACGATTCCAAGGCGACAAACGTGGATTCCGCGCTGGTCGCGCTCAAGGCGCTGGCCTCCGGAGAAAAAAACATCTGGCTGGTGCTGGGCGGGCTGGGCAAAGGGGCGCCCTACGCGCCGCTTATGCCGCAGATAAAACGCTCCGTTAAAACCATTCTTGCCATAGGCGCCGACGCCCCCAAAATAGCGGCGGAACTGGAAGGCTCCGCGCCCATACTCAACTGCGGCACCGTGGATTCCGCCGTCGCCAGCTGTCTGGAACTGGCAAAACCGGGCGACATACTGCTTTTTTCGCCGGCGTGCGCGTCTTTTGACCAGTTCAGGGATTTCGAGCATCGCGGCCAATACTTCAAGGAGCTTGTGCATCATGCCCAAACTGGCGCTGTTTGATCTGGACGGGACACTGGTTCGGGCCGGCGGCTGCGGCAGGCTGGCGCTCAACGCCGCCGTCAAGAAACTCTACGGCAGGGACAATGTCTGCGCCGGAATATCGCTTGAAGGCTGCACCGACAAGCAGAATTTCAGCAGCGCATACACGGTTGCCCGCGGCAGGAAAGCCTCCGCGCGGGACATAGCGTTAATCTCCAAAACCTACCTTTCGCTGCTGCCGGCGGAGGTTGAAAAAGCCGCGCGGGAAAAGCGGTATTTCAAGCTGCCGGGCATAGACAGATTTCTGGCCGAGCTTAAAAAGCGCGGCGTGATGGTTGCGCTGGGAACCGGCAACCTCAAAGGCGGCGCGTATCTGAAGCTGGGGCCATCGGGCCTGGCGGGGCATTTTGAATGCGGCGGCTTCGGCTGCGACGGGTTCACCCGGCTTGAAATGCTCAAAGCCGCCGTCCGCCGCGCGGAAAAGCTGGCGGGAACAAAGATAGCCCCCGCTCAGATCTATGTAATAGGCGACACGCCAAAAGACGTGTCTGCCGGCAAGGAAGGCGGCTACCACACGGCGGCGGTTACCGACGGTTTCGCGCCGCGCGAGGCGCTGCTCAACGCCGCGCCGGAACTGCTGGAAAAGGATTTTTCGGACATGCGGCCCTGGCTTGTCTGGCTGGGGCTGGAGCGCGACCCCAAAGGCGTAAAACGCGCCAGCTATATCTTCCCGGACTGCGGGATAGAGCATGTCCAGTTCGGGCGCACCGGGATGGACACGGAGCAGCTCCGGCTGATGAAAAAGAAACGCAATGCGAAACTGGCAAAAAAAGTATTTTGACCCGAAGCTCTACACCCCCGCCACCCCCGCCGCAATCGCCAAAGCCGGGGGCGAGGCCGCCTTTGCGCTGAAAACGCTGGGCGCGGAAAAGGGCTGGCGCATTCTGGACGTGTGCTGCGGCCCCGGCAGGCACAGCATTGAAATGGCGCGCAGGGGAATGCGCGTTACCGGGCTGGATTTCTGCAAGCCCTATCTGGGACAGGCCCGCGCCCGCGCGGAAAAGCTGGGGCTGGACATAAATTTTATCAGGGGCGACATGCGCGCCATGCCCTTTGACGGGGAATTTGACGCCACCGTGAACATGTTCACCAGCTTCGGCTATTTTGACCAGGCCGGCAATATGCGCGCGCTCAACTCCATGGCCAAAGCGCTGCGCCCCGGCGGCAAGCTGCTGATTGATGTCATAGACCGCGATTTTGTGGCCGATTCCAAATCCCCGCGCGACTGGCATCTCCGGGAAGACGGCGTCTATGAGCTTGAGGAGCGGGATTTTGACGCCCGGCGAGACATAATCCGCACGCGCATGGTTTATATCCGCCCCGGTCAAAAGCCCGTGGAGCGGCAATTCACGCTGCGCCTTTACAACGCGCGGACTTTAAGCGCGCTGCTGGTGAAAGCCGGGTTCAAGCCGCTTTCTTTCCGCGACAGGCTGGACTTTTCAAAAGGAGGGCGCGGCCCGAGGCTTGTCGCCCTGGCAGTCAAAGGAGAATAATATGCCCAAACTGGTTGAATGCGTGCCGAATTTCAGCGAAGGCCGCGACGAGGCTAAAATAAACGCCATAGTGGAGGCGGCGCGCACCGTCCCCGGAGTGATAGTGCTGGACGTGGAAAAAGACGCCGACCATAACCGCACCGTGCTCACTTTCATCGCCCCGGTCGAAACCGCTGCGGACGCCTGCTTTGCCGCGGTGAAAAAATCGGCGGAGCTTATAGACCTCAACTCCCACAAGGGCGAGCATCCCCGCATGGGCGCAACCGATGTCGCGCCTTTCATCCCGGTGATGGGCTCCACCGTTGAAGACTGCGTCGCCCTCGCGGGAAAACTGGGCGAAAAAATCGGTTCGGAACTGGGCATTCCGGTTTACCTCTACGACCTGGCCGCGCGCAGGCCGGAGCGCAAAAACCTCGCCGACGTGCGCAAGGGCCAGTTTGAGGGCCTGCGCGGGGAAATAGGCAAAAACCCGGACAAAACGCCGGATTTCGGCCCCGACAAAATCCACCCGACTGCGGGCGCGATTGCGGTGGGCGCAAGGCGGCAGATAGTCAATTTCAACATCAATCTGGACACCGCCGACATGGAGCTTGGCAAAGCCGTGGCGAAAAAAATCCGGGCCTCAGGCGGCGGGCTGCCCTGCCTGCGCGCCAAGGAGATTTTGCTGGCCGCCAGGAATCAGGTCCAGATTTCCACGGTGCTGACAGATTACGGGACCACCTCAATCAAGGCGGCGGTGGACGCGGTGGAGCGCGAAACCACGCCGAGCGGCGTCAAAATCACGGGAACCGAGCTTATAGGGCTTACCGCGGGCGACGCGCTTATAGCCTATGCCGCCGAGTCGCTTAAAACCGAAAATTTCAACCCGCAGGCGCAGATTCTGGAAACCCGCATAGCCGAACTGCTGGGCGGCTGGCAGTCGGGCGCGGGGAATTTTGTGGAGGCGCTGGCCTCCTCCGCGCCCACTCCGGGCGGCGGCAGCGCGGCGGCGCAGACCTCCGCGATGGGGGCGGCGCTGGGACTTATGGCGATGGCGGTCAGCCTGCAGAGCAAAAAGATTTCAGAGGATAAAAAGGCGGTAATGCGCGTTGTGCATGCCAAAGTGGCGGAGCTGAAAAACGCGCTGTCGGCCTGCGTAAGCGAGGATGCCCGCGCCTACGATATGTATGTCGCCGCGCGCAAGCTGCCCAAGGATTCGCCGGAGCGGGAGGCCGCCATGCAGTCCGCCGCCAAGTACGCGGCGCAGGCTCCGCTTAAAACCGCGCAAATCTCCAGGCTGGCAATCATTGAGCTTTCCGCCGCCGGGGGCTGCATACACGCGCCGGTGATGTCGGATTTCCGCTGCGCCATGCATCTGCTTAAAGCCGGCATAGCCTGCGCCGCCGAAAATGTGAGGATAAACCTGGACTCCATAGCCGACAAGGCCTGCGCCGCGCGGCTTGAAAAGGAAATAGCGTCTCTGGTTTAATAAATCATGCCCGAAGAAGAGGATAAAAAACCTTCCGCCCCGCCGGACCTGGGCGGCGTCTTTGAGCGGCTGGCCAAAACCCCTCCGCCGCAGGACGCTCCCCGCCGGGAGGCGCGCAAAGTTCACGAGGACAGGACCTCCGTCCGCGCGCTGCGCGACAATTTGTCGGGCTATCAATGGGCGCAGGGCGAGGTGTACCGGCTTTCGGCCAAGTATTTCGGCAAGCGCACCGCCGCCGAGCTGGACGAGCAGTGCCAGCGCCTGCTCAAATCCCTGCATTATATGGAATCCCCGGAAGAAAACGCGGACCTGGCGATAAACACCCTGCTGGACAGGATGACAAGCGCGGAGGCGATGAAGGCCTCCCTGGCGCGCAAAAGCATGGCCGAGCTTAAAAAAGCCTTCGCCGACGCCGGCTGGCCGCAGGACAGGGCGGCGCGCATCGCCGCCAAATACGCGGGCGAACGCTCCGCAGCCGAGATAGAGGCCCGCTGCCGCATAATACTTTCCGAGTTGCCGCACGACCAGTCCCCCTCCGAAAACCGCGACCTGGCCCTTGACGTGCTGGAAGACGCGGGCAGCTACGAGGCCGCCAGGGCGCAGGCCGCGCGCCGCGTCTGGCTGAGGCAAACCGCCCGGCTGCTGGACGCGCCGCCCCAGCTTGCCGAGAAGCTGGCGGACGCCTTTCCGGGCAAAAAAACCCCGCAGGAACTGCTGGCGGAATGCGAGGCTCTCACCGCCCGCATAAAATGCGGGCAGTACCCGAAGGATTTCCTGCCCGCCATAGCCGTCCTGCTGGGCGAAACCGCCGAGGGCGACGCCATGCGCCATGCCCGCGCCCAGAAAAACCGCGACGATGTGAACCGGCTGGCCTGCGAGCTGTCGCTGACGCAGAAGCAGGCGGCCAGAATTGCCGCCGCATTTGCCGCGCCGGAAAGCGAAAAATGGTTTGACGAGCGTTTTCTGGAGCTTTTCGAATCGCTTCCCCAGTATGCGGATTCGGACCGGGAAAACGCGCTGCTGGCCGCCCGCGTCCTGGCGGGCGAGCTCAACGAGAAAGAAGCCCTCTCCCGCGCGCGGGGGCACAAAAACCATCAGGACGCGCTGGAGCTGGCAAAGGAGCTTGCCCTTCCGCAGGAGCAGGCCGCAAAACTGCTGGAGTTTGCCGGCGGCGAAAACGCGCCCCCGCTGCGCGGCGGCAGATACGACGAGCTTCTGATACACCTGCCCCAGCCGCCGGACCGGCCCAGATTCGCGGGCCGGCTGGCGCTGCGCGCGTTCATGGGCGAGATTTCCGAGGATTCGGCCCGCCGCGCCGCGGAACTGGCCGTGGCTTTCGCCAAATACTCAATCGCGGAAAACGATTTGTGCGCGCTGGAACGCAAATACGGCGGGCAGAAAAGCGCGCAGGAGCTGACTGCGGAATTTGAAGCGGTGCTGGCAAAGCTGGACTGGCAGCAGTCGCCGGAGGAGAATTACGGCCTCGCGCTGGCCGCGCTGCTGGAGCCGGGCGGCCAGTCCGGCGACGCTGCCGCCTCCGCCGCCAGGGAGGACAAGGAGCGCGCCCGCTTCCAGGCCGCGCTTAACGGCTACGGCTGGTTCAGCGGCTATGCCAGCGAGTTGTGCGGCAAATTTTTCGGGCATAAGGATGTGAACCAGCTTATCTCCTCTTTCGAGAAAATCATCTCGGCGCTTCCCCACCAGGGAAAAGCCGAGGAGGAAAACCGCGACCTTGCGCTGCGCGTGCTGCTGGAGCGGGTATCCTCGTCGGAGGCGGTGCGCGAGGCGGAGCTGCGCAAGCTTTTCCGCGGCGCGCCCTGGTCTTATGATTATGCCGCCGACCTTGCCGGCGCGTATCTGGGCGATTTGCTGCCGATGGAGATTTTCGGCTATCTCAACGACCGTTTTTCCGCCTCCGGCTTCTGGCGGGACAATCAGCCCGCGCACCGCTATATAATGGCCAAAACCGCGGAATATCTGGCGGGGCGGATGGACGGCGGCGTCTATGATATGGTGTTTGAACTGCTGGCCCTGTCCGTTCCGCCCAGGGCCGTGCGCGAGGTGGAGCAGGCCGCCGCGAATTATTCCGGCAGAAGGTTTGACCCCAGGGAAATGGCAAAACGCTACGCGGAGGCCGCCGCCAAAGCCGGCGGCCATGACGGCGCCGCCAAGACGGCGGAGGAGATTTTCGCCGCCGCGCTGTGAGGATTATATGGCACATGAAAACGCAGGCAGCATAGCCGAAACCGTCATAAACCCGCGCCATTTCCGGCAGGAGTTTTTCTCGCCGTCGCAAAAGCCGCATAAGGTGAAGTTCGGCACCTCCGGCCACCGCGGGAAACTGGGCGCGGGCTTTTGCGAGCTGCACGCCCTTGCGATAGCGCAGGCCGTCGCGCGGCTGCATATTGAAAAGGGCGTCAAAGGCCCCGTCATCTGCGGCGGGGACACGCGGCTCATGTCGGCTGAAACCGCCCGGATATGCGCGCAGGCGCTGGCCGCCAACGGCATTGAAACCCTGCTTTCGGAAAGCGCGCTGCCCACGCCGGTGATGTCGTCTGCCATAATGTCCGGGGCGGCGGCGGGCTGCCTTAACGCCACAGCCTCGCACAACCCGCCGCAGGACATGGGGCTCAAATACAACCCCTCCACCGGCGGACCCGCCTCCGGCGCGACGACCGCGCTTATAGAGGCTTGGGCCAATGAATACATGGAAAGCCCGGCCCTGATAAAGCGTATAACGTTTGAAGAGGCGCAAAAACGCGGCCTTGCCCGCTATTGCGATTTCACGGGGCCTTATATAGAAAAGCTGGCCCTGATGGTGAACTTTGACGCTATCCGGCAAAGCGGGCTGCGCATCGCAATCAACACTTTGGGCGGCGCGTCCGGGCCGTTCTACCAGGCTGCAAAAGAGCGGCTGAATCTGCCGAATCTGAAGCTGGTTTTCAACGAGCTGGACCCTGCTTTCGGCTTCATTCCGCTGGACCATGACGGGCAGATACGGATGGACCCGTCCTCTCCGTATCCGATGAAACCGCTTATAGAGCTGGCGCAAAGCGGCGGCTGCGATTTCGCCGGCGCCTCGGACCCGGATGCGGACCGCTTCGGCGCGGCAACCCCGAAGGCCGGGCTTGTGCCGCCCAATCACGCGCTGGCCGTGCTGCTGGATTATCTGATAACGCACAGGCCGCAGTGGCCGCAAAGCCTGCGCGCCGCGCGCACCATAGGCACCACCCATCTGCTGGATAAAATCGCCGCCGCCGCGGGCCGCGGCTGCGACGAGAAAGACGTGGGCTTCAAGCATTTCGTGGACGGCATCTCCTCCGGGCGGTATATTCTTGCCGGAGAGGAGAGCGCCGGCCTCTCCGCCTACGGCTGGACCACGGAAAAAGACGGCATTCTGGCGGTATTCCTGCTGGCGGAGGCGATGGCGGTTACGGGAAAAGACCTCTCCGAGCTTTACTCCGCGCTGACCGCCAGGCACGGCGCGCCCTGCTACCGCCGGACGGATTTCCCGCTCACCGAGGCCGCCCGGAGCCGGATAAAATCTTTCTCTCCGGATTCATTCGCGGGCGAGGAAATCGCGGGCGAGACTGTGCAGCGGGTCCGCGCATCGGACGGAATAAAATTGTACCTTGAGGATTCGTGGGTTCTTGTGCGCCTGTCCGGCACCGAGCCGATAGCCAAGCTCTATGCCGAAACATTCCGCGGGCCGCGCCAGCTTGATGCAGTGATAGACCGCGCCGCCGCCATGTTCATGGAGGAAACACATGCCAGTTGACATCATATCCGGCGGCCAGGCCGGAGACGAGGGGAAAGGGAAAATATCGGCCTACCTCTCGTATAAGGGAAACTACTCCCACTGCGTGCGCGTGGGCGGCCCCAATGCGGGGCATACCGTGGTTTTCGGCGGGAAATCATATGCGCTTAAAAGCGTTTCCTCCGGATTCCTGAACCCGCGCACCAAAATAGTGCTGGGCGCCGGCGCGTATATCATAACCGACTGGCTGCTTAAGGAAGCCGACCTCACCGGCTGCCGCGACAGGCTGCTGATAGACCCGCGCGCGGTGGTCATAGAGCCGCGCCATACCGATGCCGAACGCGGCGACGGGCATTTCATGTCCCTTGTGGGCAGCGTGGGAACCGGGCTTGGCCAGGCGGTTAAAGAGCGCATAGAGCGCAGAGCCCTCAGATTCGCCAAAGACGAGCCGGCCCTCGCGGATTATATAGCCGACGTGCCGGAGATACTCAACGCCGCGCTGGGCAAAGGCGGGGAAGTGCTGGTGGAGGGGACGCAGGGCGTCAAACTCTCGCTCATCCACGGCGAATATCCGTTTGTCACCTCGCGCGACACCACGGCCTCCACTTTTCTTGCCGAGGCCGGCATAGGCCCCAAACACGCGCGGGATGTGTATGCGGTGTTCAAGCCTTATGTGAGCCGCGTCGGCCCCGGCCCGCTGGAGCGCGAGCTGGAGAACAAAAACGAGCTTGCCAAATACCATTCGCAGGGGCGCGAGGTGGGCAGCGTGAGCGGCAGGCTGCGCCGCATAGGCGCCTTTGAGGACAACTGGGCGAAAAGGGCGGTGATGCTCAATTCCGCCAACAAAATAGCGGTTACGCATATAGACATGTTTGAGGGCAATTCCCGCATCAGAACCATGGCGGACGTCACCCCTCCCGCGCGCGAATTTCTGGACGGGCTTGCCCGGCTGGGCGAACTGACTCCGCATCCAGAGCTGGCGCTGGTCTCCACCGGGCCGGAGCTGGAAGACATGATAGACCTGAGAAAACCATGAAAAAACCGGCCCTTATTCTGTGCGCGGCGGTTTTATGCTGCGGCTGCCATTCCCTGTTATCGTCCCAGGCCAACGAGAACAAGCTTAGCGAGAATTCTGCCCGGGCGATGGCGCATTCCATGAAAGGCTGGGAGCTTTACAGCTGGCCCGCGGGGGACGGCTGGAAATTCGCGCTCCTGCCGGGCACCAACCGGCTTAAAAACGCGGGCGAGATAACAGCCGGCCCGGCGGTTTACGGCGCGGAGCAGCTTAAAGCGCAGATAAAAACGCTGGCGAGAGGCGAGCAGATTTTGTGGAATTTGCGGAACATGGAAGGCTTTTCCATGCCGCCGCAGGACACCGTTTCCGACCTCTCCGATTACTGCAAGGACAAAGGCATAGACCTGTCCGTGCTGAACTGGTAAACGCCGGTTGCCGCCGTCAACCGCAGTTTACCCGGGCGCAGAGGGAAAACCGCCTCCAAATTTGGGATAATCCGTATTATGAAAAAATCCATCTCCATCGCGGGCGGTTTCGCCGTAAGCGCGGCTCTTATCTGGCTGGCAGCCAGAAAAATAGATTTCCGCGATGTGGCCGGGGTATACGGCAGGCCCGGCTTCCTGGAGTTTGCGCTGGTGCCGGTAATCGTGGCATTCATGCTGCTCATGCGCGGGCTGCGGTGGAAACTGCTGGTGCTGCCCTGCGCCAGAATACCGGTTTTCCAGATGACAAAGCTGGAGACCATGGGCCTTGCGCTCAATAACGTGCTGCCGCTGCGGCTGGGCGAGATAGGGCGGGCCACCATAGGCGCGGCCTCCACCGACGCGCCGTTTCTGACCCTGCTTTCAACCATAGTGGTGGAGCGGGTGCTGGACGCCATCACGCTGGGCGTCATTTTCGCCGCCGCGATAACCGTCGGCGGCGCACAGAGCCTGGCCCAGTATGCGCCGACCGTCTGGGCAATGGTGGGGGCGACGGTTGTCGCGCTGGCGATGCTGATTTTTCTGGAGGAGATGCTGGAGCATAGCAGCCTGCTGCGCGGCTTTCTGGCAAGGTTTCCGAAGCTGGACCGCTTCGCCCGGCAGATAGGCATGGGCGCGCAGGCGCTGCGAGACTGGAAACTGGCGCTTGCCATAATCGCGCTGGGCGCGCCGCTGTGGCTGGCGGACGCTTTCGGCTATTTCTGGGCCGCGCATATAATCGGACTTACGCCGGCGCTTAGCTACGGCAAGGCGATGGTAACGTTGTGCACGGCGGCGCTGGCGGTGGCGATGCCGTCGGCGCCCGGGTTTTTCGGGGCTTTCGAGCTGGCGCTTCAGCGGCTGCTTATGGGCTGGGGGGTTAACCCGGGCGATGCGCTGGCCTATGCCGCGTTCGTGCATCTCAACGGCTACATACTCATAACGCTGACCGGAATAATTTTCCTCTACGGCGCGGGACATTCGCTGGGCGGGGTGTGGAAGCATCTCTCCGGCGGCGCGCCCGCCGCCTGCCCCCCGCAGCCGGAAAAAGCCGGATGAAACCGCCCTCGGTGGTGATGCTGATAGCCAGCTTCCGCCCGGCCATCGGCGGCGCGGAAACCCAGGCGCTGGAAATTTCACGGTTTCTGAAAGACGGGGGGGCGCGTGTCCGCGTGCTGACGCGGCGGCTGCCCGGCACGAAAAGCCTGGAAACCATAGAGGGCGTTCCGGTGCGGCGGCTGTTCTGCCCCGGCGGCGGAATGCTCAACTCGCTGTGGTTCATGGCGGCATCGTTTGGCTGGCTTGTTGTCAACGGCGCGGATTACGGGGTTATACATGTCCATCTTGCCGCGTCCCATGCGCTGGCCGCCTGCCTGGCGGCGAGGCTGACGGGAAAAAAAGTTGTTGTAACCGTCGGCGGCGGCGCGGGGATAGGGGAACTGGCCGCCTCCTCGCGCACAATCGGGGGAAGGCTGAAGCTGTCGCTGCTGCCGTTTTTCGCGCCGAAGCTGCTGCTGGTAACACCCCGGCAAAAGCCGGAGCTTGAGAAATACGGGCTGGGCGGGCTGGCCGCAGAAATTTTCCCCAACGCGGTGGACACCGATAAATTTTCGCCCCCCCCGCCGGAGGAGAAGCTGCGGCTGCGCCGGCAACTGGGGCTGGCTGAGGGGATCGTGTTTCTCTACGCCGGCAGGCTCGCGCCGGAGAAGCGGCTGGCGGAATTTATTGAGGTGTGGGCAAAGGCCGGGCGGGGCGCGCAGTTTATAATCGCAGGGGACGGGCCGGAAGAATACCGCATACGCGCGGCGGCGGCGGGGCCGGGCAATGTAATCGTGGCCGGGCGGGCGGACAACATAGCCGATTACTACAGGGCCTGCGACGTGTTTGTGCTGCCTTCGGTTTCGGAGGGGCTGTCCTGCGCGCTGCTGGAAGCGATGGCCTGCGGCATGGCGGTGATGGCCACCTCAAACGGCGGCTCCGGCGACGCGGTGGCCGAAGGCGAAAGCGGCTTTCTATTTGACCCGCTGGATGCGGAAACAATAGCCGCAATAATAAGGAAATTCATTTCCAATCCGCAACTGGCGGCGGAAATGGGCGCCAAAGCGCGCAAAACCGCGGCAAGCCGTTACGATATGAAAAACGCGGCGCGCGCGCTTGCCGGGATTTACGAAGGATTATAGCCATGTGCGGAATATCTGGGATATTCAATTACGGAACCGGCGCGGCGGTTGACAAGGACGAACTGCGGCGGCTCAATTCGCTTATACTCCACCGCGGGCCGGACGACGACGGGTTCTGCTTTGACGGCCCCGCCGGCCTGGCGATGCGGCGGCTGTCCATCATAGACCTGCCCACGGGGCATCAGCCCATTTCAAACGAGGACGGCTCGCTCTGGATAGTCTTCAACGGCGAGATTTACAATTTCCGGGAGCTGCGCGCGGAGCTTGAAAAAAAAGGGCACGTTTTCCACACAAAAACCGACACAGAAGCCATAGTCCATCTTTACGAGGACGAGGGCAAAAACTGCGTCAAAAAACTGCGCGGGATGTTCGCCTTCGCCATCTGGGACAGCCGCAACAAACGCATTTTCATCGCGCGCGACCGGATAGGCAAAAAACCGCTTAATTACAGCCTGCAAAACGGCAGGCTGGTGTTCGCTTCCGAGCTGCGGGCGGTGGCGGCGGCCTGCCCGCGCGAGATTGATTTCCAGTCGCTTGACCTGTATCTGGCGCTGCAATACATCCCCAGCCCGCGCACGGTTTACAAAAACATTTTCAAGCTGCCGCCGGCGCATACGCTTACGGTTGACAAAAACGGCGCGGTGTCCGAGCCGTACTGGGACCTGCCGCTGAACGCGCCGCCTCTGGATATTTCGGAAAGCGAGGCCAAAAGCGAGGTGCGCCGCCGGCTGGAGGAGGCGGTTAAAATACGCATGGTCTCCGACGTGCCGCTGGGCGCCTTCCTGTCCGGCGGGGTGGATTCCTCCGTAATAGTCGCGCTGATGAGCAGGCTATCGGCCAGGCCGGTGAAAACTTTCTCTGTCGGTTTTGAGGAGCAGGAATTTTCGGAGCTGGAATATGCCCGCGCGGTCGCGAACATGCACGGCTGCGAACACACGGAATTTATAGTAAAGCCGGAAATGAGCGACGTGCTGCCCAAACTGGCCTGGCATTACAGCGAGCCATATGCCGATTCCAGCGCGCTGCCGTCCTATTACGTGGCGCGCGAGACCAGAAAACACGTGACCGTCGCCCTCAACGGCGACGGCGGGGACGAGAATTTCGCCGGCTATCTGCGCTACATAGCGATGCGGCTGGCGCATTACTGGGACTATCTGCCCGCGCCGGCCCGCAAATCGCTGGCCGCGGCGGCGGAAATACTGCCCGAAAAATCCGCGCCGCTAAGCATTTTGTGGCGGGCCAAACGTTTCCTGCGCTCCACCGTGGCGGGGGATTTTCCGGCGCGGCATCTGAAAATGGTCTGCTATTTTGACGACGAGGCAAAGCGCGCCCTCTATTCGCCGAAATTCCGGGCGGCGGTAAATCTCTCCGGCGCGGCGGACTATATCGCCGCCGGCTATGAGAAGGCGGCGGGGCTGGATTTCATCAACCGGCTGCTTTATGTGGACATCAAAACCTATCTGCCGGAAGATTTGATGGTGAAAATGGACATTGCCACCATGGCCAACTCGCTGGAGGGCCGCTCTCCGCTGCTGGACCACGAGTTCATGGAATTCTGCTTCCGGCTCAGGGGCGATATGAAGCTCAGGGGCCTGGGCAAAACCAAGTGGCTGCTCAAGGAAAGTTTCCGCGACATGCTGCCGCCCCAGATTCTGACGCGCCCCAAAATGGGTTTTGCCATACCGGTGGGCCGCTGGTTCCGCGGCGAGCTTAAAAAATTCTGGGAGGAGGCCTGCCTCTCCCGGACCGCGCTGCGGCGCGGGTATTTCAACGAGGCCGCGCTGCGCGCCGTGTGGGAGGAGCATCAAAGCGGCAGGCGCGACCACGGCTACCGGCTGTGGGCCGTCCTCATGCTGGAATTGTGGCACCAGGCTTTCATGCCGGACGGGGGGTTATGATGGACGAAAAATATATCGCGGACGCAATCGCCGCGCTGGCCGGCAAATTCCCGCTGGATGAGCGCGCGCGCATTGAAACCGGCGTGCGCCAGGCCGCCAAATTATGGCGCAGGGACGACGGCGGCGGCGACGATTTCATCGCTTTCTGCTCCGGCAATTTTTTCTCCGGGGAGAAGCTGGACATCCTGTTCTCTCGCTTTGAGGCCAAGCTGGAGGCGCTGTGCGGCCATTTCAACGCCATGCAGATAGCCCTGCGCCTGGAGGCCGACGAGGACAGGGGCGGCATGCATCCCCTGGACGCGGCTTTCGCGGCGTTCACGCCGTCGGCCCATCTGGAGGAGGATTTGTTCGCGGCGAAGCTGGCTTTTGCCGCGCTGCTCAATTTTCCGGTCAAAACGCTTGAAGAATGCCTGGCGCTGGGCGTCAAATGGAACCGGGACGAGTGGGCGCGGATGCGGCTGGCGGGGCAATTCGTCTCCCGCGTGCCGCCGGAACTCAAGCAGGCCGAGGCGGAAGCGGCCAGCGCGGCGGGCAATTACATAAACAGCCACGGCATACGGATGGACCGCGTCGCCGGCCCGGACGGCGCGCCCGCCTTCAGGCAGGGACTGCGGCTGCTGCCGCACTGGGGGCTGCGCGACGAAATCAAGGCGCTCTACGCCGACCCCGCCGGGCTGGAAAAGCAGAAGCTGATTCACGATATAATGCTGCGCGTCATAACCCAGGAAATACCCCGCGCCGCCGCCGAGGGCGGGGAGGGGCTCTGGGACCCCGCCGCAAACACGCTGGACGGCGCGCCCGCGCCGGCGGAGCCGGACACGCGTTACGGGCATTTGCTTGCCGTGTTTAACAGCTGCCGCAGGCAGGACAGGTATTATCCCGACTTCCCGACGCATATGGACCGCCGCTTCAAATTAGGCCGGGAAATACCGGAGAGCGAGGCGCGCGCGCTTTTTGAGACGCTGCTGGACGCGCCGGTTTCAGCGAAAATCGCCGCGCGCATTTCGGAAAGGCTGGGGCGCCGCCTGCTGCCTTTTGACATCTGGTATGACGGGTTCAAGAAGCGCGGCTCAATCCCGCAGGCGGAGCTGGACGCCCGGACCGCCGCGAAATACCCGACGCTGGAGGCTTTCGGCAAAGACATAGGCGCGGCGCTGGGCGCGCTGGGGTTTTCGCCGGAGACGGCGGCTTTCCTGGCCGGACATATAGAAGCCGCGCCCGCGCGCGGCGCGGGCCATGCCTGGCCGCCGCTTATGCGCGGGGCCAATGCCGTGCTGCGCGCCCGCGTCCCGCCGGGCGGCATGGACTACAAGGGATTTAACATAGCGATGCACGAGCTGGGCCATTGCGTTGAGCAGGTGTTCTCGCTCTACAAAACGGACCACTATTTGCTGCGCGGCGTGCCCAACACCGCTTTCAGCGAGGCTTTCGCATTCCTGTTCCAGAGCCGCGACCTGGAAATTCTGGGGCTGGCGAGGCACGGCAGCAGCGCGGACGCGCTGGACGAATTTTGGGCGGCCAGGGAAATAGCCGCCGTCGCGCTGGTTGATATGGATGTGTGGCGCTGGCTCTACAGGCATCCGCGCGCGACGCCGGAGAAGCTCAAGGCCGCGGCCATAAACATCGCGAAAGGAATCTGGAACCGCCACAACGCGGCAGTTTTCGGGGTAAAAGACAGCCCGCTGCTGTCCGCTTATTCGCACATGATAAACGGCGCGCTGTATCTGCCGGATTATCCGCTGGGACGCATAATCGCCTCGCAAATCGGCGCGCATTTTGACGACAGGCCGCTGGCGCAGGAAATGGAGAGGATGTGCGCGATAGGCGCGCTGACCCCGGCTGAGTGGATGCGGCAGGCGGTCGGCTCCGGCATATCCGCGCTGCCGCTGGTGGCCGCCGCGGAAAACGCGCTGTTGTAGAACCTGGACCTGCTCCCGAATAAACCTGAATGCTTCAGTTGGTTGCGAGGACCGAGGCGAAAAAGCGCGAAATAATGCCGAACAAAATTATCCGCGCGCGCCTCACTGCGCGAAAGGATTTTGTGAAGGCAGTATAAAGCGATTTTTCGCCGAATCCCGCAATCCAACTGAAACATTTCAGGTAAACTTTTGGGCAAAAAAAGGCCGGCTGCGGATATTTCCGCAGCCGGCCCGCGAAATGAGGCAATCAGCCTGTTGTTTACGGCTGCTGCGTGGTCTTCTTCATTTCCTCGGCCTTCGCTTTCGCTTCGGCGGCCTTGGCTTTCTTCTCGGCGGCGGCTTTCTGGAGCTGCTCGGCCCGCTTTTCCATCTTCTCCGCGCGCTTTTCCATCTTCTCGGCGCGTTTTTCCATCTTTTCGGCTTTTTTCGCCTTGCGGGCGGCTTTGCGCTTTGCCATCTCCGCTTTTTTTGCCTGGGGCGCGCCGTCAGACGGCGCGACAACCGCGGTCTGGGGCTGGGCGGCAGGCTGCGCGGCGGGCGCGTTCTGGGCGCTGGAAAGCGCGGCGAAACCGAATGCCGAGGCAACGACTATAAGTGCTGTTTTCATGAGTCCTCCGTTTACTGTGCGGGGCGGATAAAATCCGCATGGGTCGTATAGGATTTGAACCTATGGCCTTTCCCGTGTGAAGGGAACGCTCTTCCGCTGAGCTAACGACCCGTTGTTACTGTTATCATTTTACCACAATTTGCGAAGATTGTGCCTGCGCCTTCCGATATGACGCGGCTGCGGGAAATGTGTTAGAATAACAATAGCAACGCCCAGTTGGCGCAGCGGTAGCGCGCTCCCTTGACATGGGAGAGGTCATAGGTTCAAATCCTATACTGGGCACCATTTAACCTGAAAATTTCAGTTGCCCGCGGGATTCGGCAAAAAATCGCTTCATACTGCCTTCACAAAATTATCCTTTCGCGCAGTGAGGCGCGCGCGGGTAATTTTGTTCGGCATTATTTTGCGCTTTTTCGCCTTGGTCCTCGCGCCAACTGAAATTTTCAGGTTAAAGCTGTTCCAGAAAAATTTTTTCCAGCCGGATTTGGGCGGTCTGGCGCAGCTTCCGTTCCAGCGCGGGATTTTTGGCGCAGATGGCGGCGAAACTGTCCGCCGGAAAGCGGAAAATGCGGCATTCCGTCTCGGCGGTTACCGTGGCGGTACGGGGGGTTTTCATCAGAAATCCCAATTCACCGAAAAAATCTCCCTCTTGCAGCCTGCCCAGTTCCACAGGCGCGGCCAGGCCGGTTTTGCGGCTCACGCTTACACTGCCGGAGCGTATGATGCATATATCGCGGCCAGGCTCGCCCTCGCGCAGCACAACGGAACCCGCAGGGTATATAAACATGCCGGACGGCATTGCCGAAAGCAAAGGCTCGAACGCGCAGTTCAGCCCTGTGGTGGAATGCACGCCGAGTTTTTCGGCCAGCCAGTCCAGGTCCGTGGGAGAAACGGCGGTTTTGACGGGTTCGTTATCAATCATGTTTTCAGCTCCGCGCGGCCTGCTGCTTCTGCCGCTGTTTTATGCTGGCCTGGCAGTCCTTGCGGAAACGCCCGGCCAGAAAGGAGGCTGCGCTCTCCGCCGCGGACAGCGGGTTTTCGCCCTCATAAGTGCTGGAGCCGACCCAGATAATCTCGCCGGTTTCAACATCCACCAGCCGTATCGCCACGCCTATCTGCGCGTATTGCGTGTAAACATGCGGGGTGCGCACGGTCTCTTCGGTAACAGTGGTTCCCGTCCGGCGCGAGACGGAGAGATAGGAGCCGTCCGGCTGCTGCTCCTGGCGGACCTCGTATACCGGCTGCTCGTAGCGGTTATGCGTGTCCACGTAGGCCACGCTCTGCTTTTGCGGCACGTAATTGGTTATTTCGCCGATAAACACCGCGTCCACGCCCAGCACCTGCCCCAGCATTTTGGCTGTATCGGCGGAAAGCACGCCCTGCGCGGAAAGTTTATGCTCCTGCAGCACGGCATCCAGCCGGCTGCGTTCTATAACGGTGAAGCCGTTTTCTATGAGGTACTTGGCGAACACGTCTTCCACGCCCTTCACCGCGCGCCTGGGCGCGGCAAATGAGGCGATGCCTATTCTTTTGACCCTGGCCACGTCATAGGACTGGTTTATCGCGCTGGAGCCGCCGCAGCCCGCCAGCAGCGGCAGTATGGCCGCAAATGCCAGTTTTCTCACTTTAGCTGCTCCTCTATCTGCGCGATATGCCGGACAGCCATGTCACGCATGGCGGCGTCGCCGGTAAAACGGGCCACGCCCTGCCAGTGGTCCTTTGCCTTGCGCAGATTATCGAAGCGCGCCGCCCCCGGAGCGGACTGCATCGCGCGGCTCTCGTAAATAAGCGCCAGCGCGTTGTGCGCGGGAGCCAGCGAATTATCCAGCGCCGCCGCTTTTTCCAGCGCGGCGGCGGCGTCGCCGTCCAGCCCCATTCTCTGGCAGACAAAGCCCAGATTCATCTTGATGCTGGCATTGCCGGGGTCCATGGTCTGGGCCAGTTCAAAATCGCGTTTGGCGTCGGCCAGCCGGCCTTCCTGCGAGGCCGCGGCGGCGCGCTTTACCACATCGGTCACATTTTCCGACCGCGCGGACAGGGTAACGATACCCGCCAGCAGGGCCGCCGCACAGAATACGGTGATTTTTTTCATGATTACCTCGCCTTGACGCTGATATACATGGGCATGCCCCTGCGCACTATGTCAAAAACCACGCCCTCGCCCATGTCCGCCGTTTTTGCCGCTTCCGCAAAAGAGGCCGCGTCCGCGCACGGCGTGTTGTTTACCGCTTTGACGACATCCCCCGGCTGAAGATAATCCGCCAGCCGGGAACCTTTCTCAAAACCGGCCACCTCGGCCCCGCCGCCGCCGTCGCGCACGATGACTCCCTCCCAGCCGCCGCGCCCCGGGCCGGAGCCGCGCTTTTGCGGCGCAGGCCCCGGCTTTTCGGATAAAACCGCGTCCAGCCGGACCTTGCGGCCCCGGCGCAGCGCATCGCAGGAAAGCGCGCTTCCCGCCTCCCGGCGGGAGACAAGCTCGCTCAGGTCGGAGGGGGAGGCTATCTCCCCGCCGTCGCAGGAAATTATTATGTCGCCGCGCGCGAAGCCAGCCTTGCCGGCGGGTGAATCCGCATCCACCTCCGCCACCACGGCCCCGCCGGAAACGCCGCGAAGCTTCCAGCCGCCCTGCATCGCCTCATCAAGCGGACGCATGGCTATGCCCAGCCAGCCGCCGCGCCGCCCGCCGCCGTTTTTGAGGGAGTCCAGCACGCGCAGCGCCTCCTGCGACGGGATGGCAAACCCTATCCCGGCGGAGGCGCCCGAGGGAGAGTATATGGCGGTGTTTATGCCTATAAGCTCGCCGTCTATGTTTATCAGCGCGCCGCCGGAATTGCCCATGTTGACGGCGGCATCGGTCTGTATCATGTCGTGGTATTTGCGCCCGTCTATGACGAAAGTCTGCCTCACCGCGGAGATTACGCCCACCGTGGCCGTCTGCGCCAGCCCGAAGGGCGAACCTATCGCTATCGCCCAGTCCCCCGCCTGGTTTTTGCCGGAGGAGTTTAGTTTCAGATACGGCAGCGGCCCCTCCGCCTTTATCTTGACCACGGCCAGGTCCAGGTAGGGGTCCTTGCCCGCCACCCGGCCCTGATACGACGTCTCTTTGCCGTCCGGGCCGGTGAGCGTTACGGTGATTTCGTCGGCCTGTTCCACCACATGCTCGTTGGTGATGATATAGCCGTCCGGGTCTATCATCACGCCGGAACCGTTGCCCTGTATGAGCTGCCGGTAAACCTGCGGCCCGCTTTGCAGGCCGAACATATAGCCGTAAAAATCGTAGGGAGAGATATAGCGCCTTTCCTGGGTTATTCTTATATTGACCACGGCGGGGCGGCTGCGGGCGATTACCGCGTTGAATTCATTCTGCAGCTCGCGCGCGGTAGAGGCCGCCCGCGCTGGCAGCGCGCATGCGGCGGCGAAAGCAAGAAAAAACAGATTTCGCATATCGGGCCTCCTTTGCGCCGATTATATCATTTCCCCTGCCGCGCGCGTTCCCGCGCCGCTGCGCCGTATCGCGACAGGGCATCGCGGAAAAGCGGATAGTCCGGCAGCAGCGAAACAGCCTTTTTCATCTCCGTCTGAGCCGCGTCCAGGTCTCCCATGTGAAAGTGCACGTTTGCGACATTGGCGATTGCGAACGGATTTTCGGGCAATATATACATGGCGGAGCGGTATGCCGCAAGCGCATTGGCCCAGTCTCCGCGCTCGGCCCTGGCATTGCCCAGCGCGATAATGGCGGTGGCATGATTGGGATTCAGGGTAAGCGCAACTCCGAAAAACTGCTCCGCAGCCTCCGGGAAGCCGCGCTCCAGCCAGGAGCAGCCCAGGGCGGTATACCCCATCGGCGAAGGGTGTTTGCGGACCGAGTCTTTCCATAAAGCCACCGCATCGCCCCACAACGCGGCGCGTTCACGCGCCATGACCGCAAAAACAGCGACAATAACCGCCGCCGCCGTTATGCCCGCGTTCCGCATTATGCGCGGGTCAAGCCTGGTTTCCAGCCGGCGCGCCAGCTTGCGCGCGGCATAAAACCATGCCATGAAAATACCCAGCGACGGGATGTAGGAATACCTGTCCGCCGTTATCACAGGGCCGAAAGGCACGACCTGCATCACCGGCAGCAGCGTCGCGGCAAAAAACAGCAGCCACAGCGGCGCGGCCTCCGCATCGCGCACCCAAAGCCAGACTAAAAACGCCGCAACGCAGAAAACCGCCGCATAAAGGGCCAAAGCGCCCATCCCCCCCTGCGGAATATTGTAAATCGGGGACAGCCCCGCCGGAACCGTCAGCTTCACGATATAAAACAGCATGGCGTACAGCGGGGCGCAGATTCGCATGGCGATATTGCCGCCCAGCGCGGCTTCCGCGCCGCCGGGGTGGCGCAGCACGTTCCAGACAAACAGCCCGGCCAGCGCGAAAAACGGGATTTTCTCGCGCACGGCCTTCTCATCAACGGCGCGCCCGCGCATTTTGTCCGCTATCAGCAGCGCAAGCGGCAGGGTAACGGCCATCGGCTTTGCCAGCAGCGAAAGCGCAAACGCCGCAAGCGACAGCCCGTAGCGCCATTTCCCGCCCCGTTCCCGCCAGCCCAGATACAGCAGGAACGCGGCCAGATATAACGCGCCGTAGAGCATGTCTTTGCGCTCGGCCAGCCAGGCGACGGATTCCACATGCATCGGATGGACAGCGAACAGCGCCGCGCCGGCAAAAGCCATGCCCGCCGAACCCGACAATGCCGCCAGCAGCCTCATGACCAGAACGGAGTTCAGCGCGTGGAACAGAATATTCTCCGCGTGATAGCCCTCCAGATTCTGGCCGAACAGCCTGTAGTCCAGCGCGAATGACAATGTTGTAAGCGGGGTGTAGAGCCTCTGCTCCCGGACAGAAAAAATGCGGGCTATGTTTCCGGGAGACAATGAGAGCACTCTGGGATTGTTGGCTATGTATTCCCTGTCGTCCAACTCCACATAGCCGGCGCGGAAAGCGGGCTGCATGGCGGCTATGGCCAGCAACGCGACGGCGGCGGCAGATAGCAGTTTTCCTGTCATGTTGCAGTCCCTGTGCTTTATTTTATAATACCATTATAATGGCTCGCGTTCTTATTGCTGACGACGACCCGCTCGCCCGCGAATTCCTGCGGGACGTGTGCATCCGCTGCCTGGGGCTCAAGACGGTGGAGGCAAAAAACCTGCGCGAGGCCGTCGCCATAACCGCGGAAGGCGGGCTGGACGCGGTGCTGATAGACCAGAATCTCGGCGACGGCAAGGCGGAGGATTATTTCGCCGCCGCCGCCAAAATGGGCGGGGCCGCCGCGTCGGTGCCGAAATGGCTTATAACCGGGCAACGCCCGCTTAACTGGGATTCGCCGGCCATGTCCGCGCGCGGGGTCAAGGGCTATCTTGTAAAACCCTGCCATATGGATGAAATCAGGGCGGCGCTGGAACCGCTTATAAAATGAACAAAGCCGTCTTGCTGGCCAGGAAAAAACTTCCGCCGCTCACCATGTCGGTAAAGCTGACGGTAGCGGTGTCGCTGTATCTTGCGTTCGCGCTTTCGCTGCTGACGGGGATGATAATACATCTCCAGAAGGAGAACTTCGCCATCAAGGCCAAGGAATCCGCCTATACCGTCATATCCGAGATTTCCACCGCGGTGTTCCATAAATGGAAACCCTCCGTCTCGGCGCGGGCCAACGCCGCCGCGCTGGGCGGCTACGAGAGCATAAAGCAGCTGGCTTACGACGACGAATATATCGCCTACGCGGTGTTCCAGGATTCCAAAAACAATATCCGCTTCATAGCCAAAAGCCTGCCGGATTACGTGTGGATGATGCAGCGCTCCAAGATGGACGCCTACACCCAGCGCGTCCTCAACACCAGCGGCATGGCGGCGCGGCAGCTGGCCTCTTACCCCGAAGGCTCGGTAACGGAATATGTGAGCGCCGTCCACGGCGCGGACAAAAAGCTGCTGGGGCTGGCGCGCGTGGGCATATCCGACAAGAAGGTGGCCGCCGCCGCCGGCAAGCTGTCCAAGACGACGGTGATGAAAATACTCACCGTCAACCTGCTGGCGCTGGCGCTGGTGTCGCTGGCGGTGTTCTATCTGGCCTCCACCATAGAAAAGCGGCTGCGCCGCATGCACGAGCAGGCCCGGCAGCTGCTGGACGTGGGCGGCTCCGGCCCCGAATCGGCCAATGTGCTGATACAGCTCACCCACGAATTTGAGGAGATAGAGACGCTTGTCAGCTCCCTAAAGCGCAAGTTCATAGAGCTTGCCAGCACCATAAGCCACGAGTTCCGCTCCCCCCTCCAGGCCATAGGCGGCTATGCCGATTTCCTGCGCCGCGGCTATGCCGGCCCCATAACCCCGGAGCAGGACAAATACCTCAAAATCATAGGCGAAAATGCCGAGCGTTTCCAGGGCTTTATCAACAATGTCATGGACCTGGTGCGGCTGGGGGGCGGCGGGCTGCAACTGAGCCCGGCGGCCTTCCCCGCGGGCGAGATAATAGCGCGCGCCTGCGAGCTTTTCTCCAAACAGGCCGCCGAGAACAACATCAAGCTTGAAGCCGACCTTGCCCACAAGGATATATGGGCCTACGGCGATTCCAACCGCGTGTACCAGATTCTTGTGAATCTGATTTCCAACTCGCTCAAATTCGTCCCCTCCGGCGGCAGCATAAGCGCCGGCTGCCGCGCCTCCGGCAACATGGTGGAGTTTTATGTGGCAGACACCGGCCCCGGCATCCCCGCCGCCGGGCAAAGCAAGCTCTTTTCGGAATTTTACCAGGTGCCGGGGATGGAGCCTGCCCGCGGCTACAAGGGCCTGGGAATCGGCCTTGCGCTGTGCAAGAAACTCACCGAGGCGCAGGGCGGAACGATAAGGCTTGAAAGCGCGGAGGGCGAGGGCGCGGCGGTGTTTTTCACGCTGCCTGCGGCATACACGCTTAAATCATGAACAAAAGGCTCATACTGGTGGTGGAGGACGATCCGGCCATCTGCCGGCTTATCGCCCAGACTCTGGAAAAAGAAGGCTACCGCGCCCGCAAGGCCAAAACCATCGGAGAGGCGCGCGACAGCGTGCGCAACTCCCGCCCGGACATGATAATACTGGACCGCCGCCTCCCCGACGGCGACGGGCTGGAGCTGTGCCGCGCGCTTAAAACCGGCTCCGATGCGCTGCCCGCGCCGATATTGTTTCTGACCTCCAAAAACAGCACATCCGACAAGGTGGTCGGTCTTAAAATGGGCGCGGACGACTATCTGACAAAACCCTTTGAACTAGACGAGATGCTGGCCCGCGTGGAGGCGCTTATGCGCCGCAGCGGCCCGCGCGAGCAGAGCGACCGGCACGAGTACGCCGGCATCGCGCTGGATGCGGAGCAGCACCAGTGCATAGTGGACGGCAAATGGGTCCGCCTCTGGCCCAAGGAATTTGAACTGCTGAAGCTGTTCCTTTCAAAACCCGGCAAGGTTTTAAGCAAGGAACACATTTGCCGCCGCATATGGGGGCATGACTTCATAGACACATCGCGGGCGGTGGAAATGTCGGTGCGGCGGCTGCGCGCAAGGCTTGGTCCCGGCGGCTGGATGATAAAAACGGTCAAAGGCTACGGGTTCATGCTCTCGTCTGAAAAGGAAAGCGGATAACGGGCTTATCCTGAAAATTTCAGGTTACGCAAGCCGGGAACCGCGCAGTTTTGAAATAATTCCGTCAACACTGATGTTGAGTTCGGCGTAAAGCTCAAGGAGGGCAGAATCCGTCTCCCTATCCGGCGGGACGCGGTTTTGCGCCTGCCAACGCTCAAACATCCGCATAACGCGGTTCTGGGCCTCAAACATCCAGTGGGACGCGCCGGAAGCCTTTGCCAGGCGGACAAATCTCAGCGCGGCGCGCGCGGTGTCCGGCGAGGGAGCCTCCTCCAGCGCTGACAGCGCGCCGCCGATAAGCCCGCCGAAAAGCTGCTGCACCGGCATTGTGTTTGCATCTATGCCGCAGGCGCGCACACGCGGCATGAAATCCGCCAGGGAATCCAGCCCCGCCAAATCTCCGCCGCTGAACCTTTCCAGCCAGGCCGCCAGGAACTGGCGCGCGCCGGACTGCGCCTCCGCGGCCATATCCTCCGGCACGGCAAGCCCCAGCGTGCGCCACTGCTCCAGCAGAGGCAGCGCCTCGGCGAACAGCTTTATGCGCGCGCCGGACAATTCCTTTATGCGGCTTTTGTGAATCATGCGCAGCACCGACATGCGCGCCTCCGGCAGCAGGTTTTCAAGGCCGATTCCCCGGCCCATAATCTCCTCCAGCGCGGAGATGACGCTGCGGCAGGTCTTTCCCGGCGCGTCAAGCGAGGTTTCCAGCGCGGCGAACCTGCCGTCCGGATCTTCAAACCCCACGTAGCAGCGCGGCGGCGCGTCCGGCAGGCACAGCGCGCAGAACGCGGCGCGGTACCCCGCGGCCAGCGGCCGCTCCTCCGCCGAAACCACCCCCGCCGCGAAGCAGCCACCGTCAAAGGCGCGCAGCACGCTTTTCTCGTGCCGGAAATCAAACGAGTACAACCTGGACCGCTCCGGCATCTCTGAAAACAGCAGCCGTATGCCGTATTCGGCAAACACCGCCCCCGCCGTTACGCGCGAGCGCAACGCAAGTTTCGCAAACACCTGCCCGCCGTCGCCCAGTTCCGCGATATTGCAGGGAGCGCACGCCAGAGCGGCGGCGAATTTGCCCTCCAGCCCCGGAAACCCCAGCTCCGCCGCGATGTCCATGGCGCGGGCGGCATATTTGAGGTTCTGCACCGCCTCTATGCGCGAAATATCGGAAAAAAACCAGCCGCAGGAGGTGAACATGTACATCGCGTATTTCTGCATCTCCAGCAGCGCAAGCGCGCGCTCCGTCCGCGCCGGATCCGGCGGCAGGCGGCAATGCTTTGCCAGGAACCGGTCCCGCTGCGAAGGGTCCGCCAGAACCTCTATATATTCATCCCGCGCCTGCCAGGGCGAATGGAAAATCTCCTCCCCGGCTTTTTCAAAGACGGCGGCCAGCTCGCGCGAAAGCATGTCCAGCGCGGCGCGCAGCGGCGCGCGCCATTTCTGGTGCTGCCCGTTTTCCGCGCCGCAGCCGCAGTTCTCCTTCCAGCGGCCCACGCCGTGGACGCAGCTCCAGGAGCTGCCCTCGCCGCAAGGGCCTGAATTCAGCTCCGCCTCCCACAGGGGCGGGTGCGCGTCCAGATACGCGCCGTAATTGGTGATTTCAATGCCGCGCCGGGCAAGCTCGTGCCGGAAAAGATGCGCCAGCGTCAGGTCGGCGAACTTGTGGTGGTGGCCGTAAGTCTCGCCGTCGGTGGCGGTGTGGACAAGCTGGTCCTCCGCGGCATTGGGGTCAAAGGCCGCGTCAAAGCGCGCGGCGGCGGAAGACGAGTCCTTCATCGCCCGCTCAAACGCTATCGCGCGGGAAAGCTCGCCGTCATAGAAAAACAGCGCGATACTCCTGCCGGGCAGCGGCTCGCCGCGCCCGTCCCTGTCCTGCCACAGATACGGCCTGCGCGGGTCAATGGAGCCGTCCGGGACGTTTTTCCACTCGCCGCCCGGGGGGCGCGCGCGGCGCGCCTGCCGGGGCGAGAGGATAACATAGCGCATTTTCTGGTCTATAAGCAGGCGCAGCACATCGTCGCTGCATGCGGTTTCCGGCAGCCACATCGCCTCGGGGCGGCGGCCAAACCGGCGCTCAAAATCGGCTATGCCCCAGAATATCTGGGTAAGCCGGTCCCGGAAACCCGTCAGCGGCAGTATGGTGTGGTTGTAGGGCTGGGCCAGCGCGTTGCCGTGCCCCAGCCTGGCGGCGCTTTCCCTGTCGGCCTCCAGGATGCGGGCATAATCGTCCGGGAATCTGGCGGCGTACCAGTTAAGCAGCGTGGGGCCGAAATTGAAGCTGAGATACCGATAGTTGTTTACAACGTCCACCACGGCGGCCTGATGGTCGTTGATGCGGGCCATGCCGTTGGGGATATAGCATTCAAAGGCGATACGCTCGTTCCAGTCGTGGTATGGATGGGCGGACGGCTCCAGCTCCACATGCCCAAGCCACGGATTCTCGCGCGGGGGCTGGTAGAAATGGCCGTGTATGACAACGTATTTTTTCGGCGCGGCGGGCATGGGGGGCACGCGCTCAGTCCGCGCCGCAGCAGCCGGAGGAGCAATCGTCCATGGAAGGGCAGCCTCCGCCGGAGCAACACGGGCCGCCGCAATTGGCGTGGCCGCCGGATTTCTTCAGCGACGGAATGTCTTCCGAGATTTTAACCACTTTGCCCAGCTTCTTGTCGTAGACATACCTGCCGGTGGGCGAATTTTTATGTTCAGGTTTTGGAATTTTGGCGGACATGGTGAAATCCTCTCGCGCCCACTAGGAATCGAACCTAGATATCCAGCTTCGCAGGCTGGCACTCTATCCATTGAGCTATGGGCGCAAAACCGCCTTTCGCGGCGCAAGGCCGCGCGGGCAGTTATTTATTCTATCACTTTTGACGGCGCTATTTCAGATGCTTGGCGACGATTTTATTCATCTCAAACATGCTGATCTGGTTTTTCTCGAATATCGCCTTGAGCTTGTCGTCGGCGTTTATCATCCGCTTGTTGGCCTTGTCCTGCAGGCTGTGCTTCTTGATATAGTCCCACAGTTTCTTGACCACTTCCGTGCGCGGAAGCGGATTTGCGCCTACCACCACCGCCAGTTTCTCGCTGGGCTGCAACGGCTTCATGAACGCGGCATTAGCTTTTGCCATATGTCTCCTCCGATTTATGACGGCCCCGCGGCTGTTACTTCCTTTGCGCAGCCGTCTTTGAATTTGCCGAAATTTTCGCCAAACAGCGCCGCCAGCCGGCGGTACTTTTCCGCATGGGCGGCCTTGTCTTTCCACAGCAACCGCTGGTCCAGCATGTTCTCCGGCACGCCCGGGCAGGACTGCGGGACGCCGAAACCGAAAACCGGGTCTTTAGCGAACGGGACGCCGTCCAGCCTGCCGTCCAGCGCGGCGCCCAGCATGGCGCGGGTGTGTTTTATCGCTACGCGGCTGCCCTCGCCATACGGCCCGCCCACCCAGCCGGTGTTGACCAGCCAGCAGCGGACATTATGCTTTATTATATTCTTTTTGAGCAATTGCGCGTACAGCGCCGGATGATGCGCCATGAAAGGCGCGCCAAAGCACGCGCTGAAGACGGCCTGCGGCTCGCTGAGCCCCACCTCGGTCCCGCCCACCTTGGCGGTGTAGCCGGATATGAAATGGTAAAGGGCCTGTTCCGGCGACAGGCGCGCCAACGGCGGCATCACGCCGAAAGCGTCGCAGGTAAGCATCACCAGGTCTTTGGGATGGGGGCCTTTTTTGGACGGCTCGGCATTGGCTATGAAATCCAGCGGATAGCCGGCGCGGGTGTTGGGGGTTACGGAGCCGTCGTCAAGGTCCAGCGCGCCGGCGGCGTTGACCGGCACATTCTCTATCACCGTGCCGAAACGGCGGGTGCAGCCGTAAATCTGCGGCTCGGCCTGCTCGGACAGATTTATCACCTTGGCGTAGCAGCCGCCTTCAAAGTTGAATATGCCGACGTCGTTCCAGCCATGCTCGTCGTCGCCCACAAGGCGGCGGGAAGGGTCCGCCGAGAGGCTGGTTTTGCCGGTGCCGGAAAGCCCGAAAAACAGCGCCGCGCCGCCGTCCGCGCCGATATTGGCGGAACAGTGCATCGTCATTATCCCCTTAAGCGGCAGCAGATAATTCATGGCCGTAAACAGCGATTTCTTTATTTCCCCCGCATAGGCCGTGCCGCCGATGAGAACCATCCGGCGCGCGAAATTGATGATTATGAATGTTTCGGAGCGGGTGCCGTCGGTTGCGGGGTCCGCCTTGCAGCCGGGGAAAGCCAGCACGGTGAAATCCGGCGCGAAACCTTCCGCCGGGGCCTCTATAAACAGGTTTTTGGCGAACAGGTTCTGCCAGGCATATTCGTTGATTACACGCACCGCCAGGCGGCTGCTTTCGTCTGCGCCGACGAAACAATCCCTGGTGAAAATATCGCGTCCGGCGGCGTATTTGAGCATTTTGTCCAGCAGCCGGTTGAAAACCTCTTCGCTGACGGCTTTGTTGCCCTCGCTCCACCAGATTTTGCCTTCGCTGGCAGGCTCCCGCACGAAAAACCTGTCTCCCGGAGAGCGTCCGGTATGCTTTCCCGTCATCACGGCAAGCGGGCCGCCCAGCGCAATCCTGCCCTCGCGCCGCAGCACGGACTGCTCGTAGAGCGCCGGGACCGATAAATTGCGGTAAACCGTCCCGCTTGTCTTTATTTCAAAACCGTCATGGCCTTCCATATCAGTTCTCCAATTCGCGGCATATGCGCGCCGCGCCTTCGGCTATATCCTGTTTGCCGCCGCAAAAGCTGAGCCTGAGGAAACCTTCCATCCCGAACTCCCGGCCCGGCACGGTAACCACCAGCGCGTTATCCAGCAGCCTTTTGCACAGTTTTGCCGAATCCGGCTCGTAGGCGCTGAAATCAGCAAAGCAATAGAAAGTCCCCTGCGGCGGGCGGATTTTCAGCTTTTTAAGGCCGGCAAGCCCGGCCAGCAGCGTATCCCGGTTCTCCAGCAGCGAGCGGCGCAACTGCTCCACGCAGTCCTGCGGGCCGTTCAGCGCGGCGGCGGCGCATTCCTGCGACAAATCGGACGGGCAGGAGGTTATCTGCCCCTGTATTCTGGCCATGGCAGCGGCAAGCCCCTTGTCCGACACGGACCAGCCGATTCTGAACCCCGTCATCCCGTAAACCTTGGAAACGCCGTTTATGACCACCACATGCGCGGCGTCTTTAACGAATTTGTAACACGAGGGCGGCCTTTTCCCCGCGAAAACGAGTTGATGGTAGATGTCGTCCATCACCAGGTATATGCCGCGCTTTTCGCAGAAGCGGGCGGTTTCCGCCACCAGATTTTCCGAAAGCACCGCGCCGGAAGGGTTATTGGGGCTGTTGAGTATGATGGCGCGGGTTTTTCCGGTAACGGCGGCTTTGAGCGCGTCAAAAGACGGCTCAAAGCCCTCTTTGGGCCGGACTATGACCGGCCTGCCGCCGCAAAGCTTGACCATTTCGGGATAGCTCACCCAATACGGCGCGGGGAATACCACCTCGTCGCCCGGGTCCAGCGCGGCGGCCAGAAAGTTATACAGCGCCTGCTTGGCGCCGGAGGAGACCACTATTTCCGCAGGGGAAATCTCCCTGCCGTAATTGGCGGCGGTATATGCGGCTATTGCGGTTTTCAGCTTTTTGGAGCCGGAAACGGCGGTGTATTTGATCTTGCCGGAGCCAAGCCTTGCCACCCCCGCTTCCACGGCTGATGCCGGCGCGGGCAACAGCGGCTCCCCCCCGCCCAGATGGATTACAGGTTTGCCTTCCTCGCGCAGTTGCGCCGCTTTGGCGTTCAGCGCAAGCGTGGGAGAGTCTGCCAGTTCACAGGCCAGGCGGCTGATGTGCATTTCACTAATTATAAGCAAAAATCGCGCCTAACTCAAACTCATTTATGTTCCGCAGTTGACGGCGGCAACCTGAGCGGCGGGGGCGGGTTGAGCAGCTTCAGCTCGTAATCATGGCGGTGGATTTTGGCTATGGTGTCCAGTATCAGCCCCACCGAGAAACAAAGCAGCGAAAAAATCATCAGCCCCGTCGCCAGTATCGCCAGCGGGACTTTGTAAACGTAATGGAAACGCATGAACTCTATGATTGGCGGCAGCCCCGCCACCAGTCCCAGCACGGAAAAAACCGCCGCGCAGCCGCTGAAAAACAAAAAAGGCCTGTAGTTTTTGAGTATTGAGAAAATGGTCTTTATCACCCGCGCCCCGTCGCTGAAGGTGTTAAGTTTTGAGAAGCTGCCGGCAGGCCGGTCCTTGTATTCAATGGGGATTTCCACTATTGCAAACCGCTTGTCCAGCGCGTGCAAAGTCATTTCCGTCTCAATCTCAAAGCCGGAACAGAGTATTGGATAATTTTTCACAAAGGTCCGGCTGAAAACGCGCGCGCCGCTCATAATATCACGCAGTTTTGCGCCAAAGAGGCGGTTGACCAGAAACCCGACCAGCGCGTTGCCGAAATTGTGGAAGGGCCGCTTGTTTTCGCGCCCGTAATGCCCGCCGGAGAGCCGGTCGCCCACCGCCATATCGGCAGAGCCGTTCAGAACCGGCCCCAGCAGTTTTTTAACCTCGCGCGCGGGATAAGTCATATCCGCGTCAACGAGAATGAAGATATCCGCGTCAATTTCACGGAACGCCCTGCGGACGGCGTTGGCCTTGCCCTGCCGCGGCTCGGACATAACAACGCCGTCTCCGCCCAATCGTGCAAGCGCGCCGCGCGCCAGTTCCCCCGTCCCGTCGGAGGAGTTATTATCCACCACCACAATCCGCGCCTCCGCAAACTCCGCGCGGAACTGCGCCAGCGTATCGCCGATAGTTGCCGCCTCGTTATAAGCAGGGATAATGATTGCGGTTTCCGCCATGGCCTATTTTTTCTCCTTCTTCTGTTCGTTCATAACTTTCAGAGAGCTGCAGGCCCGGGCCAGCGCGGGATTGGGATTTTTCCGGTCATCATATTTTTCGGCAAGGCAGTAATACTCCTCGGTTTTGTCCAATTGCCCGCGCCGCTGATACAACTGGCCTAAAGTAAAATACGGATACGGGTTTCCCGTTCCAATTAGACGAATGGACTCACGCAGATAATACTCGGACAGAGCGTCCGCGCACACCGGCCCGGCGGCTTCCAATTTCACGGATTTGCGCAAATACTGCGCTGCTGCGGGGGACATGAATAAACCTCCGGTTTGCAGCGCGTGATACCAGTTTCCGCTTCGGGCAATGCTTTCCCTGGCCTTGACAAGAAATTCGTCATCCGCGATATTGACGCAGGAACCGGCGCCGGGAGCGGGGCCTTGCGCCGAACGCCAGATTCCGGCATTATTGACCGCAAAAACGCCCGAAACCGCTTCTTTAGACGGCAGGGAATCAATCAGGTAATCGTCAATGGAAGTTACCTTGACGTTTTTGCCGGCATAGGCGCGAATATATTCGGCGGTTAAACCGATATTTTTTGTGTTGACCAGATACACTGTTCCCACCTCAAGTTTGTTTTTATAGCCCTCAACTATCGTTGACCGCGCCGATTCCGCATCAAACAGCCAATTAATGAAAAAAATCCGCGTCATGTTTCTGCGCGCAAGCGCATTGGCGAAAATTGCTCCGGAAAGAAACAGCGCCAGCGCGACTTTGGCAACAACACCGAATTTCACATGGCGCCACACCGCCGTAGACATGCCCAGCATTCCCGCCACAACAACGAGACTGCAAGGGAAAAGAAACCGGGTTCCCTGCCCGACGGTTACACTGGCGGATAAAAGCAAACAACCCAAAAGCGCGGTAAAAAGCAAAGCAGGCATCAGCGCCATGCGTCCGCGGTAAACAACATAGCAAACCGACACAACGGAAAAAGCGGCGGACATCAATATCCCGGGCCAGTATCCCAGATGACCTGGCAGTTCGCGAAAATCATAACCGGATACAGCCGCCGGTCCGTGGTGGAAACCCATCACGCTAAGAAAACCGGAGCGCATGAAGTTCGCGATAGAGTGATAGTTTATGGTTATTTGCGTGCCGGCAGTTCCGGTCATAAACCGAACGTTGAGCAGATATTTTTTTTCCAGCACGTTAAGCAGAACAATCAACGCCGGGATGGCCGCCAATTCAAGCCTTGTTTTGATATCCTTGTCCGCCCGGACCAGAAAAATCAGAGACAGGAATGGGAAGACCGCCACATATCGCTCGTGTGTATGTATGCACAGGAAAAAACTGACCGCCGCCAGCAACGCAAATTTTGTTTTCCCCGATTGGTAAAACCGCATTCCCCATAATATGGCAAGTGAAAGAAACAAAACGGCCAGCTGCTCCATAATGCCGAGACGCATGAATATGTGATAATTTGCATATCTGGATGTGGCAAATATAAGCGTAAACGCAAGCGCCGGGATACCCCCGCCGGCTTCCGCCAGGAATACCCCGATGATTCCGGCAATTAGGCTATAGAGGAGAACATTGCCTATAACATAGCCGCGAAAATTATCCCCACATATTTTCCATGAGGCCAAATAGGCCAAATCCGCGATCGGACGATATTTTCCCGCCCAGTTTTCTGTGAAACATTGACTGAATGTGGAGGCATAGGTTCCTGATTTCTGAGCCTGCCACATCTGAAAATCATCTCCGGCAAAAGTGTCCAGATGCAGCGGCGCTGAAAAAAACCAGGGCACCGCCAGGAACAAAGCCGCTGCGGCGCAGCATATGAATACGCGAACCCGACTTCCGCTTATGGATGCGTCTGCCATTTTATCAGTCCTTGCCGCCTGTCAGGGTATTGCGCGCGCACCGCCCCGGTTTTCGCTGCCGGCTTACCACTATTGAGGATATGGACACTACTTATGCCTGCCTCAGTAATGATGTCCCGTTGCATTTGATGAGTTGGGGCTATGACGTTTGCGCAATTCATTCCATAAAGACAAAAGCTGCAGCAGAAATACTGCCGGTGTCATAAATCCGACATGCGAATGCCCGCCCAAACGTTTGCAATGCCGCACGTCCAGCTCCGCCATTCTCACACCCAGCCGCCGCGCATCCCACATCATCTCTATGTTGAATACCCAGTTGGCATGGGTGAGATGCATTTTATCGTGAACGCGTTTGCGCATGAGGACCGGATAGCCGTTGAGGTCCGTTACGTGTATGCGGAACAGCAATCCCACCAGCAGGTGGTAACCCATGGAAAGCAGTTTCCGCACGGCGCCGTCTTTTCTGTCAACCCGTTTCGCTTTGCAAAAGTCAAACCCGGCGGCGAATGTGGCTTTGCACATCCACGCAGTGTCTTCGGGAGATATCTCCCCGTCTCCGCAGGTAAATCCTATCCAGTCGCCGCCGGCCTGCTCCATCCCGCGCAGTATCGCCCCGCCATAGCCTATGTTTTCCCGTATGAAAATTGTTTTTATCCGGGCATCTTTTTTCTCAAGCGCGCGCAGTATTTCAGGCGTCCTGTCTTTTGAGCCGTTTTCCACAAGAAGCAGTTCAAAATTGATTCCGGCGCCGGTCAGGGCGGCATCTAAATCCGAAACGCATTTCTCCGCGCATTCCTCCTCGTTATAGAAGGGTATCACCAGAACGACTTTCGGCGCGGTCATTTTTTATCTCCAGCGTTAAAATGGCGACGCATAATCACTCATCCGCGGAAACGAGGCGTCCCGTTCCGATATTATGACGGCGCCGGAAGGCCATTTTATGCCGCATGAATTCCACAAAAGGCCTTTATCCTGCGCAGCCGCATACCCGGCGGTAACTTTGTAGACCATCACGGTATCGTCTTCCAGCGCATAAAATCCGTGCGCGATGCCGGGCGGCAGATACAGAATCTTTTTGTTATGTTCCGAAAGCATCGCAAGGATATGCCGCCCGAAAGACGGAGATTTCTTGCGTATATCCAGCGCCGCGTCCAAAACCGCGCCTTTTATGCAGTACACCAGCTTGGCGCAGTCTGCCGGCGGTTCCTGAAAGTGCAGGCCGCGCACCACGCCCTTTTTGGAAACGGAATAATACTCTTCGACAAAAGAGGTGGATAAACCATGCTTCCTGAAAATATCTTCTTCAAACAGCTTAACAAAAGAACCCCGGTTATCACCGGAGATAAACGGGGCGATTTCGTAAACACCGCGGACATCAAGCTCTTTTAACGATATCTGTCCCATATATTCAGTTTACCGGGCCGACGACTGTTCCCGCAGTTGTTTTATGCGCAGCAGACCTTCGCGCGCGCCGAGAGGCCGGTGTCCGGTTTCCCGCTCAAGTTTCGTGGTCAGAAGACCCGCAGCCAGCGGGCGGGCGGCCTTTTGGCCCAGCTCCGCAGTAGTCTTTTTTATCAGAAGAGAGGAATTGAAGCCAAATACTTCACAGGCCAGCAGGGCGAACTCATACCGGTTAAGCCTGTCTCTGCCCACCGCATTGAATACGCCGGTTTTGTCCGACGCTATAAGCTTCGCTGTCGCTTCCGCCAGATCAGGGGCGTAAGTGGGGTTTGAATACTGGTCAACCGGCACAACCATGCCCTCTCCTCTGCCAAGCCGACCGGTAAGCTGCATGATGAAATTGAACGCGCCGGGATCCCAGCTGTAAACCACCGTTGTGCGCAGGATGAGATGCCCCGTTTTGGCGGATTGCGCGATGGCCTCGCCTTCCAGTTTTGTGCGGCCATAAACGCTGATTGGATTGGCGGCGGACAATTCATCATACGGCCCGGCTTTGCCGTCAAAAACATATTCCGAGGAGAAAAACACCAGCTTCGCGCCATTCTTGTCGGCTGCGTTTTTTACAGCGTGCACGGCATCCACATTGATGGCCTGCGCTTCCTGCGGGTGCGTTTCACAACGTTCCACATTGGTCAGAGCGGAGCAGAGTATAACTGTATCCGGTTTTTGAGCGGAGATTAGCTTATCAACATCCCGCGGTTTGGTTATGTCGAGGGGGATTAAACCCGGATACTGCGCGATATAGCAGGTTCCTTGCGCAACAACGCCGGAAACGGTGTTGTAATAACGCAACAAGTGTTTTCCAACTTGTCCATCAGCCCCAACTATAACTATTTTGGCCATACCGGCGAGAAATCCTCTTTTTAATATTTTTCCCTTGCTTATCGCGTCATCCGTCCGACAGCGCTTCAAGATTACATGCCAGAAACGCTCCCCTATTTTGCATAAGCGCGAACAGTATCTTTCCCCAACGACTTAAGGACACTTCCCAAGCTCCCGCAAAATTGGCATTTGAAATACGACAATCCCGCAATCTCTTTGAATTTCACGCTATTGTTTCCGCAAATTATACAGTTTGGGGGCGTCATTTCTTGCCCTTGGCATTGCGCGCACGAAACGAATCGCAAACTTTGTCCAGGTTGGCGATAATGGGATGAGCTCCGCCATTGCATTTGGCGGCCAGGCAATAATACTCCCCCGCCTTATCCATCTTGCCCTGCCCTTGGGACATTTGCGCCAGTGTGAAGTACGGGAATGGATTGGCTGCCCCCACCAATTCCGCGGATTGCAGGAGATAGTATTCCGCCAGCGCATTTGCGCATACCTTTCCGGCAAGTTCCGATCCGATGGTCTTGCAAAAATAGGCAGAGGCATCCGGTGAAGCAAACAGTTGGCCGACCTGCAACGCCCCATACCAGCCGCCGCTCCTGGCAAGGGCATTCTGCAGCTTGACCGCGAATGCATCGCTTGCCGCCGGCTCGCTGTTTTTTTCAGAGCGGTGGGGAACTTTCACCACTTGCCACCCATTTACGTCGGCAGTAACAAAAATCCCAGAGTTCAGTTCTTTATCCGGCAACATATCCACCGAAAAATCCCGGATGGAAACCGTTTTTACTTTTTCGCCGGAATATCCTGAAAGAGAATCAGCATCCACCAATTTGCTGTTTATCAGATAGACTGTATCGTGTTTAAGCCGGTTTTTATGCCCCTCAACTATCACGGAGCGCGCGGACTCCGCACTGGCTAACCAGTTCATGAAGTATATCCGCGACAGATTCTGGCGAACCAACGCATTGGCGAACATTGCGCCTGTAAAAAACACTGTTAATGCGATTTTTGCTATCACGCCGAATACGGGCTGAGACCATAGCACTACGGCCATTCCCAACACGACCGCAATCATGACAATGTCTGGCGCAAAAAGCCAGCGGAACTCCTGTCGAATAGTCATAGACGACGTTAGCAACAATGAAGCCAAAAGGGTTAGGAAAAGTGCGGCGGGAATCAATGCCCTGCGTCGCTCTTTGATGATATAGCAAACCGCCAACACCGCAAATGCGGCGGATATCAACACACCGGGCCAATATCCCAAATGATGTGGCAAGTTATGAAAGTCGTAACTAGACAAGTAGGGAGGCCCGCTGTTAAAACCCAGCACATTGTAAAAACCAGAGCGCATGAAATCCATGATAGTGTGATAGTCTATGATTATTCTGGCACCACCTGTGCCAGTCATAAAATGAGTATTGAACAAGTACTTTTTTTCCACCACATTCAATAACACCACTAGTGCGGGCAAAAAAAACAATTCAAGCCTTGTTTTCAGGTCAGTTGCCGGACGTAGCAGGAAAAGCAAAGACAAAAACGGAAAAACTGCCACATACCGCTCATGGGTATGTATACACAAAAAGAAGCTCACCAACGTTAGCACCGCATCGCCCGTTTTGCCCGACCGGTAAAACCGCACCGCCCACAGTGCCGCAATGGAAAAAAGAAAAAGAGCCAAACTTTCCATAATGCCCAACAACATGAACACATTATAATACGCAAATCGTGAAGTCGTAAAAAGCGCGGCAAACACCAGTCCTATTACAGTTCCGCCACCCAATGCGGATAAAACCGCGCCCACCCCCCCCGCCATGAGACAGAGTGTGAGAATGTTGATAATTATGTGGCCGCGAAAACTATCTCCGCAAATTTTCCAAGAAAAAAAATAAGCAAGAGAAGCGACCGGTCTGTATTTATCAAACGCAGTTTGGGTGAAGCATTGCTTGACTGTTGAATAGTTCGCGCCAATTTTTTGCACCTGCCATATTTGGGAATAATCATCCCCTGCGAAAGTATCCAAATGATATGGCGCGGAAAAGAACCACGGAACAGCCATGACAAGGGATAGCAACGCGCAATACGCAAACATGCGGATTGGGCTAAAATCCAAATGAGATTTTTCCATAAGCAGTCCTTTTCCGGGATTCATACGCGAACTTAAAACTTTCGCCAATATAAAGCGGTCCGCCTACTGGAATTCAATACCGGACACCAGCAGGCCAAGCTCGCGTTCGTCTGGGCCAAATCCGGCTGTTTTTGGCACGAACATCCTGTCCATCACGATTTTCAGCCGTACAGGCGCATTTTGAGGAAGGTTCTCAACCTCAATATTCACCGTTCCGCTGCCCTTGTCCAGGCTGTATTCGCCTATCTGCCGGTCATCGGCAAAAAGCGTAATTTTATTGGGCAGATAATTATCCGGAAGGTAGGCGGATAAAACCATTTTTCCCTTCGGGCCGGAGACAAAATACGCTTCCGCGGTTTTGGCCATCCAAATATTGCTGCCCTCCCAAGTATGCCAGCCGGAGACAAGCTTTGCCGCATGCAAGTCGCGACCCAGAGTGATTATTCCGTTCTGGCCGGCGGCCCGATTTCTATAAACGCTCAGTTTATACTTGCGCATGATTTCTATAGCCCGGCGGGAATCCTCAGATGACAAACGCATCGGCGTGGTACCGGCCGCGTCAATCACGGTCCCGTCGGGATTAAGCGCGTAATTTGCTATGCCTTCAAACCACTGCATCACATACGGCGCCCTGCGCCAATCGCGATAGCTGGAATAAATCTGCACAGCCAGCAGCACAGCCGCAACGACGGCATACGCGGCTGTTACGGCGCGAATTTCCGATGTTCTCCCGGCTTGCGCTGCCGCGGCTGCGCGTCGTTCCAACAAATCCAGTCCCAATATCCAGACGCACGCCGCAAGGCCGAATTTGACATGGACCGTGTACCAATAACTGGTCCCCCAGCTCCAATCGCCGGGACGTCCCAATTGCACAAGAATGATGATAAAAAAGGTATACGCCATCATCATTGGCGGCAGGAAAGTCTTTTGATACATCCCGGTTCTGAAATAAACCACCGCGGCATAAACGTAGACGGAAAAGACAAACAGGCCGTTGACCGTAAATACGCGGGGATGCGGGATAACGCCGTCAAAGAACAGGAAGCCGTTCAACGTAGCGCTTCCCAGATAGGCGAAAATGCTTTTCATCGGCTCATACGGGTGCGCCGCCATCATCGCCATTTTACCCAGAATGCCGGGTTGTGCAGGGTCGGATTTGAGAAAGGGGTTATACTGATACTGATAGCAGTACAAAACCCAGCAAGCCACCATCGCCGCGAATATCCAGACATAATTTTTTTCAAACCGGCGGCGCGCAATACAATCAAAAACCATCAGACCGGCCAAAGCCGGCTGCCAGCTAATGGAGTAAAGCGTGCCGAATATATTAACGCTCAAGAACAATAAGGTGATTTCAAGCGCTGGAAATTTTTTGTGCGGGTTAAGCATATAGCGGCTCATGGCGTAGGCCGCGGTCATAAAAGACAACGTGCCCAGCCGCACCTGCGTTTCCATGTCGCCTGTGCATGCTTCCTGCAAAACACTAAACATCAATACGCACAACAGCAGAAGGGGTATTTGCGCATACAGGCCGCGCCTGTCGCCGAAACTGCTCCGGCAGGCATAATAGGCTATGGCGCCGCAGCCAGCCACAATTCCCACATTCAGATACGCGTCAAAGAGCGTATTGAGCCTGAACCAGGCTATATTCGCCAAAGATATGATGTTGTGCCCCAGCAAGCCGTGCTCGCCATAGCGAACGAACATATCTTTGAACGTCAGCGTGTGCGTGAACAGTTTATCCGCGATTTGCAACTGAGTCAGGTATGAAAACCATGCGACATCCATGGTTGTGACGCGGGTATACCACGCGTAATACACCGTAAATATCAGCAGTGTCAACGCCCCCGTTTTCCAACCGGATAGGTTGACTGAAAATGTTGTCTTCTTTTTGCTTGAATCGTCCTGCGCCACTGCGGTGATTTCGCTCATATTACTCCGTATTAAGTGTAGGTGCCCCGTTCTGCGACATAACTATATGCAAATTTTACCATAATATCCCGCCAGAGGCACGTTGCGCCCGCCCGGCGTATTTACGGCTGTTGCTATGGAAGTTTCCGGTATACCAGACACACCGACAGACCGGGCATGGTCAAATGCAAATGCGCCAAAAACCGGCACAGCATAAAATCTGCGTTGAGTACATATTTTAGCATTATTGTGAGCCAATGTCTCTCTGGAAAAGCCCATGCGATTTGGCTGAAGCCGGCCCAGCAGCCGGTTTTTTTATGGCAGAAATCGGAATGCTCCGCGGTGTTACCGGCTTTGGAGCGGCATTTTTCCGCAATCACCGCGGCCAGCCGCAAAACATATAGCGAGGCGTAAAAGTAAAAACATTCCTTCAATTCCAGTTGTTCCGATACGGCGTCAAATTCCTTCAGGAGCGTTTTTCTGTCGTAGCGGCGCAGATGTTTAAGGAAGACATCATGCTGCGAAAACAAATGCGCGAAAGCGGGAACGGTTACATACAAACAGCCGCCATCCTCAAGCAGGCGGACGCAGTTTCTGAGCATATCGCCGTTATGCTCCACATGCTCCATCACATCCATAAGCGCGACCGCGCTTGCGCGACCGGACGGCAATTCGTCAAGCGAGCGGACGATTTTTATTCTGCTGTCGGGAATGGGGATGTCGTTGTTTTCGTAAGCTGCGTCGGCGGCGAATACTTCGCAATTCCATTGCTCTGCCATGCGGGCCGCAAAATACATCGCGCCCGCGCCGAAATCAATAAATAATTTACGCGAACCGGCATGGCTGTTCAGCACGGACAAAGCCATTTCGCTTTTGGACAGTTCCCAAGGATGATGGTTCACTCGTAAACCTCGTCAATCAGGTACTGGTCCCTGTCTCGCACCTGGGCAAGCGTGCGCCAGAGATATTCGCCAATAACGCCTATCATCAGCATCTGAAAACCGCTTAAAACCAGTATAACTATCATCAGTGGCGCCCAGCCTTTTACCGGGTTACCGTAGAATGTTCTGTTCACCAGAACAATTCCGGCATAGCTAAAACCCAACAGCGCGATTATGCCGCCAGCTATGGACATGAAACGTATCGGCGCGTAAGAGTAGCTTAAAAGCCCGTCAATCAGAAAAGTAAGTTTTTTTGCAAATGTCCAGCGGGATTTGCCGGTTTTGCGCTCTTTACGGCGATAGCTTAAAAATTTGGTTCTGTAGCCGGTGGAAAGAATTTTTCCCTGAAAAAACGGATGCGGGTCTTTCTCCCGCAGAAAAGCTTGTTTGGCACGCGGGCCTAGCAACACCAGGTCAAATCCGCCCACCGGCATATTTGAAAAACAAAACTTTCGCATAAGCCAGTAGAAGAACCGGGATGTGGCCACGCGATAAAAAGACTCGTCACGGCCTTTCCTTGCGGCTATCACTATTTCATATTTTTCGTTGAAATACGCGCGCAGCATATCACTGACTACCGAAGCCGGGTCCTGCTGGTCGGCGGAAATGGCGATTACGCATTCCCCCTTCGCATGGGAAAATCCCGCAATCAGCGCGAACACCTGGCCGTAGTTCCGGGTCAGCTTGATTACCTTTACGGTTTGCGGATTTTCCGCCCGGATTTCCAGCGCCTCTTTAAGCGAGCCGTCGCCGGAGCCGTCGTCAACGAAAATCACCTCCGGCGTCCAGCCGGGATTGGCGTCAAATATCTCGCGCCGGAAGGATTCAAACGTGGGCCTGAGGCAGCCCTCGTTGTAGTAAACCGGCACGACTATGGTGTATTTTTCAGTTCCCATCTAGCAAAAACTGCTTTTCCACTTCCAGAAGTTCGCGGGAGCGGTCTTTGAGATATTTTGCCGGAACGCCGACATAGATTTTGAAAGGCTCGCAATTCTTAAGCACAAGCGACAGTGCGCCGATGCTGGCCCCTTCCCCGATTGTAACGCCCGGCAGAATTATCACGCCGCAGCCCACTATGACGTGCCTGCCGATTGAGACCGGCGCGGAAAGCACATTAGTATATTTGGAGCCGACTGTCGGGTTGGTCATATACTCGCCGGAGTAATCGTCATTGTTAGAATAAACCGCCACCCTCGACGATAAGTTGGAGAATTCGCCAAGCCTGATGGCGCCCTGGCCGATAAGCAGGCAAAAAACCGCGATGTGAACGTTGCGGCCTATCTCTATCCCGCCCTCACCTGCGGACAGGACGCAGAAATCGTCTATGCGGGTGTAATCGCCTATGGATATGTTCGCCGTGTTGTAATAAGACGCCTTGCGGGACAGTTTCACACCTGTTCCCAGCGATTTGAAGCCCATTGCGCGCAATTCGTTTTCACCGTAAAAAGAAACTGTCATAATCCTCCTATGCCGCGATTATGCGGGCGTTTTCAACAGCCAGCCGTATCACTCCGCAGATTGCGGCTATTTCAGGTTCGCCGATGGTTTCACCTGTCGGCAGTATCAATATCCGGCGGGCCAGTTCTTCCGTATCCGGCAGCAGCAGGCCGGCGTGCGGGAAAAGCGAGCGGTACGGCTCCATCCTGTGGCAGCCGGGGAAGAAATACTTGCGGGCAAGAACATTTTCGGCTTGAAGGATTTTCAGCAGCGCGTCCCGGCTTATGCCCGCAGCCGCTTCGTCAACCTCTGCGGCCATGTACTGGCAATTGCATTTTCCCGACAAATCGTAGTCTATGAATTTGACGCCCTTTATTCCGGCGAGATGTTTTTTGTAGCAAAGATAGTTGCGGCGGTTTATTTCCAGAATTCTGTGCAGATTTTCCAGCGAGGAAAGCCCCATCGCGGCGCAGATTTCCGTCATTTTGCCGTTGGTGCCGATATAGATGACATTGTCGTAGCCGGAAAAGCCGAAATTCCGCATCAGCCGGATTTTATCGGCGAAAGCGTCGTCATTGGTGGTGATGGCGCCGCCTTCAAAAGTGTTGAAAAACTTCGTGGCGTGGAAACTGAACACCTCCGCCAGCCCGAAATTGCCTATCATCTTTCCTTTATAGGAACAGCCGAAGGCATGGGCGGCGTCAAAAAGAAGAGTCAGCTTATGCTTGCGCGCGATTGCAGTCAGCGCGTCTATATCGCACGGCCTGCCCCAGCAATGCACGCCGACTATGCCGGTGGTGCGCGGGGTTATCATTTTTTCCAGGCGGGCGGGGTCTATGTTATGCGTGGCGGGGTCTATATCGCAGAAAACCGGGGTTATCTCCTGCCATTGCAGCGCATGGGCGGTGGCTATAAACGTGAAAGCCGGGACCAGCGCCTCGCCCTTAAGCCCGGCGGCGCGCATGGCTATTTCCAGCGCCACCGTGGCGTTGCAGACGGCGACGCAGTGTTTGACCCCCAGTTCGGCGGCGACTTTGCCTTCAAATTCCTTAAGCATCGGGCCGTCATTGCTGAACCAGCGGTTGTCAAAAATCTCTCCGACCCGCTTCAGAAAAGAGACCCTGTCGCCGACGTTGGGACGGCCCACATGCAGCGGCTTGTCAAATAACGGCTTTCCGCCGGAAACCGCCAGTTCGCCCGCAGTTTTTTTGATTGCGCTCATCGTACAATTTTATCATATTATGGCGCGCGGCGGAAAACGGGCAGGCCTATTGTTTTGAGAGAATGGCCGCCGCCTCGCCGAAGGGGATGAGGGCGCAGTCCGTCTCCGCCGCCAGCCAGAGGCCGTCTTCCGAGACGGTTTCGCGCTGCAATGTCCAGCGCGGGCAGCCGTAAACCGCAAAGGCGGAGGCCGACTTTTCCGACTGCTTTTCATGCACATCCTGCGGCGAGAATGCGCCCTTGTTCCTGAACACCACGCTGTCGCGCACCCAGCCGCGGTATCTGGCGCCGGTGTTTACGCAATAGTAGCCGTTTCCTGCGGCGATGATTTTGGCGGAGAGTTTTTTGCGCGGCTTTTCCACAATCCAGTCCGGCCCGGCGCGCGGCGCGCCGGAAATTTTGACGGAATCCGCCTTCCAGCGCGTCCAGCCGCCGCCCGCGGCCTGGAAAGCCGCCCCGCCCGCCGTCACAAACCAGCAACCCGCGCCGGAGCAGTAAACGCCGGAGACGTCATCGTCAAGAAGGCCGTTTGCGGAGGAGTACGGCCTGCTCCAGCCGCCGCCGGAGTTTGAAAACGCTCCGCCTCCGCCGGTGGCAAACAGGGCCGTTCCGTCCGGGGAGCAGAAAAAGTCCCGAAGCGGCGTCCCCGCCGCGATGCCGGAGGCCGAAGCCGGATACACCGTAACGCCGTTGGGGCCCAGCCGGGCCAGCGTCTGGCACTGCGCGCCGCCGCAGGGAACTGTCCAGGCAAACCATGTCCGGTACGCGCACTCGCCCAGCCGGTAAAACCGCCCCGGAGGGCGGCAGGGGGAGTCATAGTCCATGCTGCATGCGTCAGCCGAGCCGTCCGCCGAGGCGAGCAGCATGTTTTTATTCTCAAAATCGGAAGGCGCGGCCGGCGCAAACCCGCCGCAGCCCGGCGCGGCTGCGGCCACCAAATCCCCGGTTTTGGAATCAAACCGGTACCCCGCGCCGTTGAACGCGATAACCACCCCCGCATCGCCGCCGGCCACGCAGGAGCCGGGATTGCGCGTCTGCGCAAACCCGCCCCCCGCAAAAGCCAGCGAGACAATGACCGGCAATAACGGCTTCCTCATCTTTTGTGCACCACAACGCCCCCACGACAGCCCAAAGATTTTAAGATGGGATCGTTGCCTCCCTCCTATATGTCCTTAAAAAGGTTTTAGCATGAAGGGCCTTTTTCGCAAGAGTGCTGTGATTATCACCACTATCATTCAATCCTGCCATGATGAAACCTTTCCATCTTTCGAAGTAAACGTATGTGGACAGCGAGTAAACCCATTGCTCATGTATTCCCCAAGAACCAACACTCCGGTTAATTTCTTGCGGTTTACCCCAACTCATTTCCACAGCATCAGCGGGCATTCCAATAAAAATTTTGCGGCTTTTGACAGCTTCTTTTGTACGTTTATCCCAAGTTGGGTGCATGGGATTTTTTTCGTAAAAGTTATATGGCAAATAAGCAATACTGCCATTATTTTTTTGTACCTTAAAAACAAAAATACCATAGTCAGATTTATTGCATCCCATTTCAACTGTGGGTTGCACATCAAGTACCTTCAATTGCTCAAATTCAGAAACCGAACTTTTAATGCCACCACAAGAAGCATTGCTCCATGCCGACGTCGCCCATATGCTCTTACCGATAAACAGCTTAAGATTCGCAAATTCTTGCCACGCGCTGTCCTGTGATATTTGTTCAATCTCCGCTAGTCTCATGCGATTTTGTGTTTCCTGCTCTGTGTAGAAATTGGAAATTCCAGCGCACCCAACCAAGAAAACATAAGGCAAAATCCATATTAATTTTCTCATAAACTCTTCCTCCCGCTAATCATGTCGGCATAGCGTGTGTATGGAATGGGCCTTAACTATTTTCACCATTCCCCCGCGATGCCGGCTTGTGAAACAATGCTATAAGTTTCGTTCTATGATTTTTTTAACGTAATCCGGCATATCCTGCCGGACTTGCTCCGCTTTTTCTTTCAGTTTATCGTAGACGGCAGTTTCCGATCCGGTCCACATAATATCCAGACGCCGCATTTTAAGCATTGCTATATGCGTATAGTTTTCCGGGAAAGCCCAGTAACATTCACGACAGACTTTGATGTCTTTATTCCCGGTTCGGTTTACGCAATGTTCGCATGACCATGATTTCGCTCGGTTTGCAGAACTGCAAAGGAGCATGAAATCATCCGGGTTTCCCGTGCCGGAAACATCATCTCCGGCAATGTCATATGGAATGCGGTGGTCTATTTGCAAATTTCGTTCCTCAAACTTTTCCAGATAAATAGCGCATTTTGCCCCTTGTTTTTGCAGCAACAGGCGTTTCAACTTTTTTGTCAAGGCTGTGCGACCGGAAAATTTTCCGAAACGGGCTTGCGCCGGATCTCCGAACCGGTATGCCGCGATTTTGCGGCCGCCAGTCCCTTTCACTCGGAACATTTCAAGTGGCACACCCTGTTCTTTCACATCACGGGCGGCGCGCGGCGGATGATTGTATCCGTATTTGTTTTTCAGCTGTTCGGTGGTGATAAAACCATGCCGCAAAATATGTTCAATAACAGTTTTGGGGCGTTTGGCTGTTATTTTGCGGCACAATGTGATGAATTTTTCAGGCAACCGTGGCTTGCCCATGAATGCTCCAAAAAATGGGTTGCTCACGAAAAACAGCAGAGGAGTTTCTCATTGATAAATCAGCCGATAGGGCGGGAGAGAGATAAAGCGATTCGTAAGTATCCTCTTTTCGTCCGAGCAAAGTGGCTTGAGTGGAGCGTCCGGCATTTAATTCAATGCGTTCAAGCCGCAGACTGGCGGGCAATGCCTGTCCATGAATTTTTTCGCCTGTGCGTCCATCATAACTTACGATATAGCGGATATTCCCGGCATTGAGTGATTTCAACAGTTCTACAAATTCCTTGAATTGTATATTGGACAAATATCTGGAATCGCGGTTGCCACACACGCCCTGATAAGGCGGGTCCATATATACCAAATCATTCACATCAGCTAATGCCACGATATCCCGATAGTCTTTTGAAGAGAACACGGTTTTGTGTTTGAGTAAAAGAGAAGCCGTGGTTAAATGCTTGCGCATAGTTGCTGGCGTGGCACCCATTCGCCGATTATCTGGACTTTGGTTAAACTCACCTTCAGAGTTATAGCGGACGGATGCTTTTACACAACGCGCCAGAAGGTATAAAAAATAATCAGGACGGCCCGTTTTGTTGAACTTATCCCGGATTTCACGGTAAAACCGTGCCGGTTCAGCAAGTTGCGCGTTCCATAGCAATTGATAATCTCTTGCAAGAGTTTCCGGGGCATTGACTATGCTGTGCCAGAGTCGTATTAACGGCTGGTTTAAGTCGTTGATGTGGAATTTGCGCACCGAAACGCGGTTTGCGGCGCAAGCCAGAGAAACTGCCGCGGAACCTGCGAACGGCTCATACAATGTGTCAATTCTATCTGGAAAGTACCGCAAAATACTGCCCGCCAAATTGCGTTTACTGCCCTGATAGGGGATGGGATGCGGCGCGCCAGATGTTATTTCGCTCATTTTATAAGGGAATTATAACATTTTCCCCGCTTTCTCTTGTGTCAGGCCGTTTCGCCGGCGCCACAGCATTTTTTGTATTTTTTGCCGCTGCCGCAGGGGCAGGCGTCGTTGCGGTTCACCTTGGGGGCCTGCCGGCGGAAAGGCTCCGGCTTCTGCGCCTCCGGCTGTCCGGCCTGCTGCGGGCGCACTTCATCGGGATGGGATTTTATCCAGTTTTTTATCTGGCGCTCGCTCCGTATATCCACGCCGGCTTTTATCATCTTTTTGGCCAGCTCGGTTATCTTGGCGCGGATTTCCGGGTTTTTCATGTAGCCCAGGATGTTTTTGGGAAGGCCGCCCAGTTCCTCGTTGAGCTTGGCGTCAATATCGGCGTCGCTGAGCTTGCGCAAATCGTCGGTCTCCGGCGTTTTGGGCTTTTCCGGCTGGGGCTGCTCCGGCTTCTGTTCCTGTTTCGCGGGCGGCTGCTGCGCCGGCGGCGCGGCGGGCGGCGCGGTTTTCGCCTCCGTCTGCGGAACCGGCTCCTGTTTGAATATTTTCTTGAAAACGTTCAGAAGCATACTGCCTCCTATGCGAGGTTGCGCACTGCTTTGTCCAGCAATTCCATGATTTTGTTGGCTTTCATCAGGAAATCCGGGGTTTCCTCTATGACATGGCGGTTGGGATGGTTTTTCCAGACGGCCTCAATTTTGCGGTCTAATTCCAGCGCGCGGCTGTGCGGCTCTATCCGGGTGGCCGAGGTCTGATAGCCGGCGGCGGTTTTAGGCGGGCGCAGATGGAGGGCGATGTCATAGCGCGCGAATTCGCTTTTCAAATCGGAGCCTACGGTTTCCAGCAGCCCGGGGCCGGTTTCCGGCCAGTAGGCCAGGCAGTCCAGCGTGCCCCTGTCGCACAGCGCGATGGCGGCATCGTCCATGGCGGCGGCGAAATCCTCCAGCTCGCGCGTGGTGTAGTAAATCGCGCGCTGGATATGGCGCACCGCTTCCGGCTCCGGCCTGCGGGGGAAGCCGCCGGCATAGAGTATCGTGGCCGCCTCCGGCACCACCGCCACCTTCCTGCCGAAACGGCGCAGCGCCATGTCTATAATCGTCGTTTTCCCGCCGGATGGGCCGCCGGTGAACACCACCCGTTTCTGCCTGTATTTGCGCATGAGGCTATCATACTATATAATCAACTTGTGAGATATATCGTTACCGGCGGGGCCGGTTTTATAGGAAGCCATCTGGTCGCGCGGCTGCTTGCGGACGGGCACGAAGTGTCCGTGATAGACAATTTTTCCACCGGCAGGCCGCAGAATCTGGAGCGGCACCGGGACAACCCGAAGCTGGCGGTGCATCAGGCCGACGTGCGCGAGCCGGAGCCGCTTGCCGCAATCATCAAGGACGCGGACGCGGTTTTCCACCTGGCCGCGCTGGCCGATATAGTGCCTTCCGTGGTGGACCCCGCGCTGTACTACGACGTGAATGTCTGCGGCACCATGCGCGTGGCCGAGGCCGCGCGCCGGTCCGGCGTCAAGAAACTGGTTTACGCGGCCTCCTCCTCCTGCTACGGCATCCCCGACATTTACCCCACGCCCGAAACCGAGGAGATTCGCCCGCAATATCCCTACGCGCTGACCAAATTATTGGGCGAGCAGACCATGCTGCACTGGGGCAAGGTGTACGGGATGCCGGTGTTGTCTTTGCGGCTGTTCAATGTCTACGGCCCGCGCGCGCGCACGTCGGGGACTTACGGCGCGGTGTTCGGCGTGTTTCTGGCGCAGAAGCTGGCGGGCAAACCCTTCACCATAGTGGGCGACGGCAGCCAGACCCGCGATTTCGTCCACGCAAGCGATATCGCGGAGGCGTTTTACGCGGCGGCGCGCTCGCCGCTGCGGCATGCGGTGATGAATGTCGGCTCCGGCGCCAGCATCAGCATCAACACGATAGCGGACTTGCTGGGCGGGGAAAAAACCTACATCCCCCGCCGCCCCGGCGAGCCGGAACGCACTTTCGCCGACATCTCCAAAATCCGGCGGCTGCTGAACTGGTCGCCCAAAGTGGGGATAGAGGAAGGCGTCAAAGACATGCTGGCCAATATAGACTACTGGAAGCAGGCCCCGCTCTGGACCCCGGAATCAATAGCCGAAGCCACCAGAGACTGGTTCAAATATCTTTCGCCAAAACAGCCCGCCTGACGTAGCCGCGCGCGGAAATTATTTTCGCGCGGATTGTCATTCCCGCCTCAAGCGGACGCGGGCTTTCCACCATAACATAGCCGTCAATGTCCGGCGCCTGGGATTCCAGCCGGCCCTCGGACGGAGAATCCATCAGCACCGGCGCGGTTTTGCCGATAAGCCCGCGGTTGATTTCGTCAACCACCCGGCTTTGCGTGTCGGCCAGCTCGCGGGCGCGGCGTTTGCGCTCCGCCGCCGGGATTTGGCCCGGCAGCGAATATGCCGGAGTGCCCTTTTCCGGCGAATAGGGGAAAAACGCCGCGCTGTCAAACTTCACCTCGCGCAGAAATTGCCTGTTTTGCTCATGCTCCGCCGGGGTTTCTCCGGGAAAGCCGGCTATCATGATGGTCCGTATCGCCATGCCGGGGACCGAGCGCAGCAGCCCCGCCGCCCGCAGCAGGGTTTCGCGCGAGGAGCGGCGGTTCATCAGCTTCAAAATCCTGTCCGCCGAATGCTGCACGGGCATGTCCATATAGCGGCAGATTTGCGGATGCGCCGCGATGAATTTCACGAGATTTTCGTCTATCATTTCCGGGTAGCCGTACATTATGCGCCAGCGCGGGCCTTTTATTTTGACCAGCCCGCCCAGCAGCCGGACAAGCGACGGCTTGCCGTACAAATCCATGCCGTATGAAGTGGTGTCCTGCGCGATGATTGATATTTCTTTCGCGCCGCCGGCGGCCAGCGCGCGCGCCTCCGCCGCAATGTCTTTCAACGGCTTGGAGCGGAAATTGCCGCGGATGTCCGGGATGGCGCAGTAGGAGCAGCGGTTGTCGCACCCGTCGGCGACTTTGAGATAGACCGAATGCGGCAACGTGGCCGTCATGCGGAACCGCGGCGCGCGCAATGTCCTGGGCGGGGGGCGCACAACCGCGCCGCCGGTTTCCAGCGCGCGGACTATGTCCGCGGCGGCGGATATGCCCAGCACGGCGTCCGCCGCGGGAAAATCCGCCGCGGCGCCTTCGCGCTGGGCCAGGCAGCCGGTTACTATAAGCCGTTTCAGCGCGCCTTTTTTTCTGAGCGCGGCGGCTTTGGCGATTTCGCGCCTGCTCTCGCACGCAGCGGAGGCCAGAAATCCGCAGGTGTTTATGACGGCGGCGTCCGCTTCTGCAAGGCCGGGGCAGACGGCGTGCCCGGCAGCGGAGAGCGCGCCCATCATCTCCTCGGTGTCGGAGAGGTTTTTGGGGCAGCCCAGACTTATGAAGCAAACTCTCATCAGATAATTATACAATGACGGTATGGCTAACGCTGAATATATTTACGGAATTCATCCGGTCATAGAGGTTTTAAGCTCCGGCAAGCGGCGGGTGTGGCAACTTTTTGTGGACCGCGCAAAGCGCGGCCCGCAGTTCATAACACTGGCGCGCGCCGCCGGCAGACGCGGCATAGGGCTTACCCGCGTTGACCGCAGCGAGTTGGAAAAAATGGTCCCGCGCGGCGCAAACCACCAGGGCGTCGCGCTTAAAACCGAAGGCGCCGAGGTGCTGACTCTGGCCTCCGCGCTGGAGGACGAGACCGACATGAAAAACGCCGTCTGGCTGGCGCTGGACGAGATAACGGATCCGCAAAATCTCGGGTCCGTGCTGCGCAGCGCGGCCTGCCTGGGCGCCTCCACCGTGGTGCTGCCCAGCCGCAGAAGCGCGGGGCTGGGCGCCACCGTCAGCAGGACGGCCTGCGGCGCGCTGGAGCATGTGCGCGTGGCCGAGGCGGGCAACCTCAACCAGGCGATACGGGAGCTTAAGCAGAAAGGCTTCTGGATATACGGCGCCGACACCGCGGGCAAACCGCTGGGGCAGGTAGGCTGGAACAAGCCGATGCTGCTGGTGATAGGCTCCGAAGGCGGGGGAATGCACGCGCTGACCGCAAAAAACTGCGACGAGCTTGTGGCGATTCCGCACAAGGGCGGGGTGGAAAGCCTCAACGCCGCCTGCGCCTGCGCGGTGATTCTCTACGATATAGCCCTGAAAAAATGACCATGCGACGGGCCGTCCGGAATACCGCGCTTTGGGTGCTGTCCGCGCTGGCGTTCTGCGCCGGGGTGTGGTTTTTTTGCGGCACGGCGAAAGCGGCGGCCTTCCTGACGGCTTACATCATAGAGTATTCCCTTTCCATAGACAATCTGTTCGTGTTCACCGTGATATTCGCCTACTTCCGCACGTCGCCGCAGGGACAGAAGCGCGCGCTGACCTGGGGCATAGCCAGCGCGGTGGTCATGCGTTTTGCGATGATAGCCGCCGGCGTGAAGCTGCTCAACTCTTTTGAGTGGATGATATACGTGTTCGGCGCGCTGCTGCTGTATCTGGCGGTAAAAATGATGCGCGGCGAATGCGGCGAGGGCGCCCCGGAGCATAACCCCGCGCTGGTTTTCCTGAAAAAATTCCTGCCTTTTACCGGCGGCGACGGCGAGGCTTTTTTTGTGCGCGAGGGCGGGGTCTGGAAAGCCACCACGCTTTTTGCCGCACTGGTCGTCATAGAGGCCTCCGACCTGATGTTCGCGGTGGATTCCATACCGGCGGCGCTGGCGGTCTCGCGCGACACTTTCATAGTCTACAGCTCCAACATATTCGCGGTGATGGGGCTGCGCTCGCTGTATTTTCTGCTGGCGGGAATGATAGGCATGTTCTGCTTCCTGAAATACGGCATAGCGGCGGTGCTGCTGTTTGTGGGCGTCAAGATGCTGGCCTCCGGGTTCTTTGAGATTCCGGTGGCGGCATCGCTGCTTGTGGTAGCGTCGCTGCTGGCGGTGTCCGTGGCGGCGTCAGTGCTGTCAAACAGAAACGCCATTCGCAAACAATGACAAGCGGGGGGTTTATTTTCTATTTTATATGCGGCTGATTTGAGCCGCCGTTTTTCAGGAGAACATATGACACCGAAAAAACAGAACATACTTCCCGCCGCCGGCAGGCTTGGCGTGCTGATTCCCGGCATGGGCGCGGTTACCAGCACGCTGATAGCGGGCGCGGAAATGCTTAAAAAAGGGATAGGACGGCCTTACGGCTCCGTCTCGCAGATGCAGAGAATCCGCCTCGGCAAACGTTACGAAAACCGCAACCCGCTTATAAAGGATTTCGTGCCGCTTTATCCCGTTGAGAATCTGGTGTTCGGCGGCTGGGACATTTTCCCGGACAATATGCACGAGACGGCGCGCAAAGCCGGCGTCCTCTACCCCGAGCAGCTGGACGCGGTGAAAGACGAACTGTCGGCCATCTCCCCCATGCCGGCGGTGTTTGACCAGTATTATGTTAAAAACCTCAGGGCGCGGCAGGCCAAAAAAGCCAAGACAAAAATGGACCTGGCGGAGCTGCTGATACGCGACATAGAGAATTTCAACAAGGCCAACAAACTCTCGCGCAATGTGATGATATGGATAGGCTCCACGGAAATTTACCTGGAACTTACCAAAACACACTCGAGCCTGGCCAATTTTGAGAAAGGGCTCAAAACCAATTCCCGCGATATTTCCCCGGCGATGATATACGCCTACGCCGCGCTGCGGCTGGGAATACCGTTTGCCAACGGCGCGCCCAACCTGTGCGTTGACATGCCCGCGCTCTGGGAGCTGGCCGACAAGACAGGCGCGCCCATCTCCGGCAAGGATTTCAAGACGGGCCAGACGCTGATGAAGACCATAATCTCTCCCGGCCTCAAGGCCCGGATGCTGGGGCTGGCGGGCTGGTATTCCACCAACATACTGGGCAACCGCGACGGCGAAGTCCTCAACAACCCGGATTCCTTCCGCACCAAGGAAAAGAGCAAGATGTCCGTGCTGGACACCATTCTGGAGCCGGAACTGTATCCCGAACTCTACGGCGATTACTGCCACAAGGTCCGCATAGACTATTACCCGCCGCGCGGCGACGCCAAGGAAGGCTGGGACAATATAGACATTTTCGGCTGGATGGGCCTGCCGATGCAGATTAAAATCAATTTCCTGTGCCGGGATTCCATACTGGCCGCGCCTGTCGCGCTGGATTTGATTTTATTCTCGGACCTGGCCAAGCGCGCGGGGCTGAAAGGTTTGCAGGAATGGCTGTCTTTCTTCTACAAATCGCCGATGTGCCGCCCTGACCTCAAGCCGGAGCATGACCTGTTCATCCAGCACATGAAATTCAAAAACACGCTGCGCATTCTGGCGGGCGAGGAAGTCATAGACCATTCCGGCCTGGATTATTACGAGCCGAAGAAAGGGCTTGCCTCCCCCGCTCCGGCCCCCAAGCCCTACCGCCCGCGCAGGCCGTAGCCGCAATTTGCGGACCGCGCCTCCGGCTTTGCCGCGGACGGCGCGGGTTTGTCCGGTAAAACCCAGAAATGTTTTCTCTTAAGATAACGCTGGTGCGTCCGCGGAATCCGAATAATATCGGCGCGGTGGCGCGCGCGATGGCCAATTTCGGCTTTGACCGCCTTGCCGTTGTTGACCCGTATCCGCCGGTCTGGCGGGAGACGCGGGCCGCGCCGGGGGCGGAGGATGTTGTGCTTAACGCCGGGGTTTTCCCGAATCTGGCGGAGGCCGTGGCGGACTGCCATCTCGTGCTGGGAACCACGTGCGGCAAAAACCGCGCGCCGGACAGGGAAGCGGTGCCGCTGCCGGACATCGGTAAATTCCTGAAAAAGCGCGCGGGAAAAAACTCTTTCAATCTGACCCTGGTTTTCGGCCCTGAAAAAACGGGGCTTTCAAACGCCCACCTGGAATTGTGCCATGCGCTGCTGGCTGTTCCAACTTCGGCGCGCGCGCCGTCCATGAATCTGGCGCAGGCGGCGGCGGTATGCTGCTACGAGCTTTCAAAGCTGGCGGATTTTTCCGCCGCGCCGCTGAAAAAGGCGGACTCCGCCCTGCCGGAATCCGGCGAGATAGAAGCCGCCGCCCGCGCGCTGGGTGACGCATTGCGCGAAAGCGGAATTAAAGACGGCAAAACGCCCGCCATGCGGCTGGCAAGGCTGCGCGGGCTGCTGCTGAAACTGCCGCTTTCCCGGCGGGATTTGTTTTACATCAGGGCGCTGTCCGCCCTGCCGGACAGAAACAGATTGCTCCCAAATAAAATTTATGATGGCGCGGGGTGAAAGCCGGGATTTACTTGACAAATCGCGCTTGCGCGGTATACTTGATTGTGTCGCAGCCGTGCGACAGGTTGCCGGAAAAAGACAAATTGCCAAAGGAGACGCCATGAACAAATTGCTGATTCCGCTTGCCGTGATTGTGTTTGCCGCCGTTTCCGCGCCGGCCAATGATACTGCGCAGCAACCCGCCGCCCAAACAGCTCAGGGCGCGCAGCCGGACGAGAACAAAAAAGCCGCCATGGAGCATTTCCAGGCGGGCTTGAAGTATTACCAGAATGCCGAATACGAAAAGGCCCGCAACGAGTGGATGCTTGCCATGCAGCTGGATTTGAACAACGCCGACGCTTCCGCCGGGCTGCAGCATCTGGGCAAAATTCCGGCCAGCCGCCCCGGCGCAGGAAAACCGCAGGCGGCGAAAAAGAAAGCTGTCCTGGCAAAGGATATTTCCGCCGGCATATGCAGACACGCGCCCGGCCTTTTATATTCCGCGTTGAAACCCGGCTTGCGCGCCGTGCCGCTTTCCCTGCCGGAGAAGCAATTGCGGCTTTTCGCGGCGGGCGACATGGTGGATGCGCTTGTGACTCTCAAACCGGACGATGCGCGCGGGACCGTAACGCTCTCCATGCTTCAGAATGTGCCGGTGCTGTGCGTTGACAGGAAAGGCGAGCAGCTTGTGCTGGGGCTTAGCCAGGCGGAGGCGCAGTATGCCGTGCTGGCGCAGCATGAGGGGGATGTGAAGGTAATTCTCCGCGCGCCCGGAGACGAGGAGGCGCATCCCCTGGAAGCGGCCAGCTTCAGGAAACTGTTCGCGCCGGAAAAATAGACTGCCGTTTTGCCGCGCGGGCGGGTTTGGCAAACCCGCCCGCGCCGTTTCACCGGAGAATTACTCGTTATGATTTTTCTAAGATACGCCGGGCTGGTTTACTGCGCGGCGATATGGGGCTCCACCTTTTTTGCGGTGAAGGACGCCCTGTCGTCAATAAGCCCCGCCGCGCTGGTGGCCTACCGCTTTCTGATTTGCGCCGCGCTGATGTTTCCGTTTGCGCTGCGCGGCGGCGGGCTGCGCCGCCATATCAGGGAAAGCGCCATTCTGTCTTTTTATCTGGCGCTTTTGTACGTCAGCCAGACATGGGGGCTCAAATACACCGCCGCGGCCACCTCCGGGTTTGTAACGGGGATGTTTGTATTTTTCACGCCGCTTATCCTGTTCCTGTTTTTCGGGCGCAGGATAGAGCGCAGGCAGTGGGCCGCCTCGCTGCTGGCGGTGGCGGGGCTGTGGCTGCTTACCGGCGGGATTTCCGGCTTCAACAGGGGCGACGCGGTAACAATCCTGGCCGCGGTCTGCTATGCCGCGCATGTCATCTTAACCGGAGAATACATGCGCGAAAACCCGGATATGCCCGCGCTTATTTTCCATCAGTTCTGGATGACCGGGCTGGCCTGCCTGGCATTCTCGCTGCTTTGCGGCGAGAGCATGGCGATTGCCTCGCCCAAAGGCTGGGGCTGGCTGATATTTCTGGCGCTGTTTCCGACGTTGTCGGCTTTTTACGTGCAGTTCTGGGCGCAGAAGACGGTTCCGGCGGACAGAAGCTCGCTTATATTCTCGCTGGAGCCGGTGTTTGCCGCGCTGTTTGCGTGGACCGTGGGCGGCGAGCAGTCTTCCGCCGTCAAAATCGCGGGCGGCGCGCTTATATTTTCCGGCATCATCATAGTGGAATGGCCGGCGCGCGGCAAATCAGCGCATGATATGGATTTGTCCGACGGGCGGCTGGGGAATTAGCGCCTTGGTCAGCGCGCTGACCCCCTCGGCCACATACAGCCCCGCCACCAGCACCACTGCCGCCAGCAGAATGCCGACGGCGACATTGCCGCGCTGAAGCTCGGCCCCCGGCCTGAAATCGGGCCTGTGCCAGCGCGATACCCGCCCGAAAAGCCGCAGCGTGAACGAAATCGTAAATACCGCTATGGCCAGCGCCAGCGCCATATGCCCCAGCATCAGCAGCCCGGATTTCCAGACGGGAAAAGCAGTTTCCGGCTGGGAGTAAAGCTGAAGCCTGAACAGGCTCACCACCGAGGAAAGCCCCCGCTCCAGCATCATGGAGGCCGAAACCAGTATGGCCGCCATAAGTATCCCCACTGCGGTATTGCCGCGTTTTATCTCCTCTTCCATGTCAAAGTCCGGGTTTGCGCGCACGAATACGCGGTATGTTATGTAGATAACCAGCCCGCTTGCCGCCGCCATCAGCAGCAGCTCAAACAGACTCACTGCGAGTTTCATTATGAACATATCGTCCTCTCCTCAATTAAGCGGTTCCAACCGGTAGTCTCCGCCGGCCTGCAGCAGGGCGGAGGCGCGCTCTCCGGCCACGCCGGGCGGCGCCCAGGCCGGCCCCGCCGGCTCCATGAGCACATACCGTCCGCCGCCGTATTCCACGAACAGATCGCCCTTTCCCGGCGGCAGCGCCGCGCCCATCAGGTAATGCTCCGGCACGCTCACGCCCAGCAGCTTCATGCCGTCCCAGTTTGACAGTATGGCCGCCAGAAGCGCGGTTTTGGTGTCGCAATCGCCCTTGCCGACGGCCAGGGCCTCAAGCGGCGGCCAGACGCCTCCGGTATGGCGGTTTTCGCCGTCAATGTCCGGCGGAGTCTCGTAATTCAGGGCCGTTTGCACAAAAGCCAGCGCCGCGGACAAAAGCTCTTCCGAGCCGTAGCCCAGTTTGGCCGCCGAAGAATTCAGCGACACCGCCACCCCGTTTAGCGCCTTGGAATTGCGCTTTGCTATTTGCGGGATGTCCGCCTCAATCACATCCGCCTTGCGGAACACAAAGCCGCGCCGGATGATAAAATTCTTCCGCTGCGCCGCAAAATCGCGCTCCACATTTTTGACCAGCGCGTTGTACTGCGCCTGGCTCATGTGTTTTGCCAGGGCCTGGCTGTAGGCGCTTTTGTAGGCGGCGCGGCGGCGGCGGTCTATGTCGTCCAGCTCGGCGTCGGTATAGCCGTAGTCGCTTTTATAGCGGGCAAGCTCTTCCCTGGGTATGGAAAAAGAAACGCCCAGCTCGTCGCCGGTGAAGTTGCGGAAATTGTATTGCGCGCTGATGACGCCGTCTTTTTCGCTTATCCGCCCGGAGGCGCCGTCCGGCGGCGCGGCGGGAGCGCGCGCGGCTTCGGCGAGAATCTCTTTCGCGCTGCGGAAGCCGCGCTTGAAGCCGGTCTGCCCGCGGAATATGGTCCCGCTCCTGTCCTGCGGCGGCATGACGGCGGACCATTGCCCGCACAGCACGGCGCAGATTATCATCCACGCCGCGGCGAAAATGAACCAGAAGCTCATACCGGCTGGCGGTAGGTGTTTTTGACAAGCGCCGGATGCTGGAAAACACCCGCGGAAAGGGTGAATTTGGTCCATACGGCGGCGGCGAGGGCAAATTTTTCCATGGCGCGCTCGGCCAGAGTCGGCTTGCCGAGTTCTGAATGGATTTTGCGCTCCAGCTCCGCCACATAGCCGCGCACCGCGGCGTTGGGCGCAAACAGCTTCCCCGCCAGGAAAACAGGGTACGCCTTGCGCACCTCTTTTTTCCATTGCTGCGCTTTGGCGCGCAGGAAGACGCTGCCGCTTTCGCGGTATTTCATGTAGCCGTTGAACCAGGCCTCCAGCGTGCGGTATATGGACGGCCCCAGCCGCTGGTAATCCTGCTCGTAGCACCAGGCCTGCATCCCCTCTATCTGCTGGCGGGAGAGACGGGGATGCTTTATCATGCTTATAAAGCCGGTGGAGGATTTGTACTGCGCCTCGCTGTTTCCGGCGAAATCGTCGTGGACAAGGCCGTCGCGGCTGACACGCTCGGCCAGCGGGGTGCCCGGTGTGAAATTGTAAATCAGAAACTGCGACAGCGCGGGCCTTAGCGCCATCAGCCCGTCAAGCTCCTTGCGGATGACGTCCTCGTCCTGATATTCGAAGCCCACTATCATGGATGAAAGTATGGTCCCGCCGGACTGGCGGATTTCGTTGAACAGCTCCTGCGGCGGCCTGCCCTGCTGCTTGCCGTAGCCGGAACGCTCGCCCTCGTAGCCTATCCAGAAGCCGTCCACTCCCATTTCCAGCAACTCCTCCATGGTGTAGAGGCTCAGCGCCTTTATGCTGGCAAAGGCGAATATGGAAACCGGAATCCCCGCCTCCATGACATGCCTGCGCAACTCCATGGCGCGGGGCCTGTCCAGCAGGAAATCCTCGTCCAGAATGGTGAACTGCATGTCCCTGTTGATTTCCAGGTAGCGGCGGATGACGTTATAAATATCCTTTCCGCCCTGAAGCAGCTTTATGTGTTTTCTTTTGAAAAAGTGCGAGGTGCAGCAGAAATCGCAGCCGTTGGGGCAGCCCAGCCCGGCGAATATCATGCCGGTGTGCGAAACCTCTTTTGAAAAAACCCTCAGCTTGCTGACCAGCGCGGGGTGGCGGAACGGCTCCTCCAGCGGTGGCTCGCCCAGCAGCCGGCGCATGAAGCCCACTCCCTCTTCCTTGCAGATGTAATCACCGTATGGCAGCAGCTTTTCCTGCGGCATGACGGTGCCGTAGCCGCCCAGTATTATTTTGCTTGACGGGGAATGCTCCCGCACCAGCACGGACATCGCCTTCATGTGGTGAAAAGTCGCCAGGATAAACGACAGCCCCACATAATCATAATGCCCTTCGCGCAACTCTTTTATGAATTCATCTTTGGAGGGGTAATGCAGCACCGTAGCCGGCGCGGAGATATTGTCCGCGATGAAATCCAGCCCGTAGCCGTGATGCGTGGCACGCGGGCTGAAAACGCCCTGCGCGCGCGTTACCTGGCCGTGCAGCAACTCGTAGCCGACGCTGTGCGCATCGCCGCAGTCCGGCCCTATGGGGCGGCAGACGGTGGACAGCAGAACGCGCGGACGTTTGACAGGAACTTTCAGGGCAGGTTTGGATGCGGTTTCACGGGCTGCGGCTCCAGGCATGATAACCCCTGTTTCAAAAAATAAAACGGCACGACGGAACTGCTTCCAATGGAAGTATCCCCGCGCCGCAGATTATGAAAGAAACGTCCCGCGCGGGCATGCGCCCGCGCGGGACCGTTTGATATTTACCAGCGCCGTCCGCCGTCGTCTCTGTCCCGGCCGTAGCCGCCGCCACCGCCGCCGCCACCGGAGCGCCGCTCCATCGGGCGGGCCTCATTGACAGTCAGTTTTCTGCCCGACGCGTTGGAGCCGTTGAGTTTGGCCACCGCCGGTTCCATTTCCGCATCGTCAAGTTCCACGAAGCCGAAACCTTTTGAGCGCCCCGTCATCTTGTCCTTTATTATGATGGCGCTTGCAACGTTGAAGTCTTTGAACAGCCCGCGCAGGTCCTCGTCTCCGTACTCGTACGGAAGACCGCCCACGAAAAGTTTTTTCATAACTCTCCTTACTTTTTTGATGCCCGGCTGCCGAAACGGGAACCGGGGAAGCGGATCCGCCAAACTCCGGCAGCCCGACATACATAGTATCGCATATTTTGAGACATTTTGCACGTCATTTCTGGAGCGGGGCCCGCTGCCGGCAGAGGCGGATGTCGTAAACAGTTATGCGGGGGCCCTTTATTCTGCCCGGCTGCGGGGCAAATTCCGCCGCTGCGGGGCAGCCTCCGCCCAGTTCCGCCAGGAATGCGGCGGCATAAGGCTCCCGCGCCGGGTTGACGCCTTCGCTTGATACTGCGGCGTAGGCTATATTGTCCCGTTTTGCGGCGGCAAGGCCGCCGGAAATGTCAACAAGGTCCTGGGCCTGCCGGGCCTGTTCAAGCTGGGCGGGCATTGTCGCCAGCCCGGAGGCGGAGCGGTCCATCCGGTAAATCCGGTAGCCGTTGCCGATATTGGCTTGCGCCAGATAGCGGTAATACCCCGCCCTGCCGTTTCCGGCGGCGGCGGTTTTCCGGTAAAGCTGTTCCGCCTGCGCGGAACTCATTTTCACCGATGGCGAGACATGCGCCTGGTCCAGCAGCAATGCGGTTTCCGGAGGGATATGCTCCTCTATCCACCGGCCCGAGACCGCGCGGGTGTCCGGCAGCAGGCTTTCGCGCGCGAGGGCGGCGCAGGCGGCAAGCTCCGGCAGCAGCGCCGCCGCCAGAAAAGCCGCGAAAATCCGCTTCCGCACGGAGAGGCCGTCAATCCCCGCCGCGGCCAGAATGCACAGCGCGGGCAGCGAGGCGAATATATAGCGCGCAAACCCGCCGTCCGGCTGATTGCTCATAAAGGCGGCGCAAACCGCCAGCGGCGCAAGCAGCATGGCGGACAGCCGCCAGGACAGCAGCGCCGCGCCGAAAGCCGCCAGCAGAACCGCGGGCGACCTGCCGCCGAACCATATTATATTGGACAAGACCTCTCCCGCAGAGCTAAGCCGGGAAAAACCTTCCGCCCGACGCGCCGCGGAATAGGCGAAGACATCCCTTATTCCGGCAGAAAATTTCCCAAAATCCAGCAGCGCGTACGGCGTGGCCAGCAGGAAACCGGCGGGAATCAGGGCCGTTCCCCAGAGCAAATCCCGCCATGCGCCGTCTTTGCGCGCGAAATGCGCCGCCGGCAGCAGCGCGCAGAAAAAGCAGGCTGTGTAATGCGTGGCGCAGCACAGCCCCAGCATAAGCCCGCAAAGCAGATAATCCCGCCGCCTGCCCGACGCGTATATTTTCGCGGCGAAATACCAGGCCGCCGCGCCAAGCGCAAGCATGGGGCTGTCCCATGTGGCGTAGCGCGCGGAGTCCGCGGCCTGCGGCAGAAAAGTGAATATCGCCGCAGCGGCAAGCGCCGCCCGCCGGTTGCGCAGCAGCAGCGCAGCCCCGTAAACCGGCCATATCGCCGCGCAGGACAGCAGGCAGGCCAGCAGCCGCCCCGTTATATAGAACATGGATGGGTCCGCCGCGAACTTCACCCCGAAATCCGCCGGCGAATGCAGCAGCCCGAACCCAGACCACGCCGCAAACAGCGCGCAGAATGACGCGAAAAGCGAATACGGCCACAACGTAGGATATTTGAAAAAAGGCGGGTTCAGCGTCCCGCCGCCGAAATAGACGGCGGTGTTTATGAAATGCGGCTCGTCGCCGTTATAGACGAAAGGCAGGCCGTCAAATATTCCGGGCAGGCGCAGCGCCAGCGCCGCCAGCGCCAGCGCCAGCAGGATTTTCCGGTCGCGCGGTGCCTCAGCGCATGTCGGAGTGGGTTTTGTGCTGTCTCCACACATGAATGGCGGTAAACACTCCCTTCAGCGCGTCGCGGCCCGTTATTTTCTTGCCCTCGGCGCGGCTGCGGGCTTTGTAGAGTATGGGAACTTCCATAAACCTGTAGCCGCCAAACGCGGCGCGCATGGAGATTTCGGCCTCTATTTCAAACCCGTCGGATTCCAGCCGCATTTTCCTGATTATCCAGATTTTGAACGCCTTGTGGCAGGTGTAGGCGTCGGTGAAATTGCCGCCGCTGAGGAAATTGATGAAAGCCGTAAGCGTGATATTGCCCAGCAGATATGTCAGGCTGTAGGTGTCGGAGCCTTTCTGCATCAGGCGGGAGCCGTAGACCACATCCGCCGCGCCGGATTCTATCGGCTTTACCACCTGCGCGATATAGGCGGGGTCGTATTCCAGGTCGGCGTCCTGTATGACGACGATTTCACCCTGCGCCTTTGACAGCGCGGTGCGCACCGCCGCCCCCTTGCCCATATTCTCGGAATGCAGCAGCACGGCGGAAATGAACGGATAGCGCTTTTCCCTGAACACCTCCACCAGCCATTGCGCGCTGCCGTCAGTGGAACCGTCGTCCGTTATAACCGCCTCAAAGTCCAGCTGCAGGGCGGAGAGCCTCTCCAGCAGCGCCGGCAAGGTCCGCATTTCATTGTACACCGGCACCAGCACGGAAACTTTCATTGATGACCCCCGGCAGGCTCTATATGCACCGTTACCCTGGCATGAGGAAAGCGGGTTTCCAGTTCCGTCTCCAGTCTGTCCGCAATGGCGTGAGCCTGCGCGACCGTCATATTCCCGTCCACCAGCGCGTCAAGGCTTATATAGCGCACCCTGCCCGATTTTCTGGTTTTGAGATTTTTGTGGCTTGCGATGCCGGGCCGCATTGCGGCGACGATGCGCTCAATCTCTGCGACTTCGTCTTCCGGCAGGCTGGCGTCCAGCAGGTCGCCCAGCGCCTGAACCGTTAAATCCCATGCCGCCCTGGTTATAAGCAGCGCGACGGCGATTGCGGCCACGGGGTCCATCCACGCCAGGTCATGGGAATGGAAAAACTTCTCGCCCACGGCATAAGCCGCAAGCGCGAACATGACACCGGCGGAGGTGTACACGTCGGTGCGCAGATGCCAGGCGTCGGCTATCAGCGCGGGGGACTGTTCTCTGGTTCCCACCTTGAAAAGCATTCTGGACACCGCCCAGTTGACTGCGGCGGAAACCAGCATCACCGCCGCGCCCATCCCCGGCAGCGACAACGGCTTTGGCGCCTGCAGCTTGTGGACGGATTCCACTATAATCCAGAGCGCGGCGGCAAATATAAGCGCCGCTTCCAGCAGCGCGGAAAAATTCTCTATCTTGGCGTGGCCGTAGCCGTGCTCCCTGTCCGCGGGCTTTGCGGCGGTTACAACGGCAAACCACGCTATGCCCGCCGCCAGCAGGTCCATAGCCGAATGCGCCGCCTCCGACAGAACGGAGACCGAGCCTGTCGCGGCCCAGGCGGCCAGCTTGAATGCGACCAGCGCTATATTGGAGGCGACGGACACCTTCGCCGCGCCCTGTTTTGTAAGCGGCATACCGTGGAAATTCTATCAAAAACGGCGGCGCGCGGGTTGCTTTGCCCGCGCGCCGCGCACTGTCTGCAATTCTATCCGCGTTTTTTGTCCGAAGGCAGCTTGTCGTACATCCACCGGCAGAACGTCTGCCATTTCGGCGTCGCCTTGGCGAAGGCGAAATCGGCATAATCGTTGCCGTTGTAATCCGCCTCAAAGTCCTCCGGTTTGACCTTGGAGAATATGCGCGGTATATTCACCGCCAGCCCGTGCGCGCTGGAATAATCCGCCGCGCCGGAAGAGCCGAGCGCCATGTTTGCCAGCACCAGGCTTTTGCCGTCGGAAATATAGCGCATCAGCTCCGCGCTTGCCTCGCGCAGCGCGCGGTCCTTGGTTTTCCCGCCCGCCAGCCGGACAAAGTCGTAGAGATCGCCGTAGGTGGGGGCGATTCGCTGCTGATCGCCCTGCCCGAATTCTCCGAAGCGCAGCACGTTGTTGCGCGCGTGTCTGGCCGCCTCCGCGATATCCCCGGCCTTGGCTGCGGCGGAGGCCCATTTCTCCATCCTTTCCGCCAGGCCGTCCAGGCCTTCGGTCCTGAGGGCTGACAGCGTCACATAACCCTTCTCCAAGCCGCCGTAAAAGCTGCCCGCTGCGGTTACGGCGTGCTTACCCGCTTCCTCCGGCCCGCCGCCGGGATTGCGGGCCAGCCGGCCCAGAAATCCGGCGTAATCTATGCCCTCTCCGGGAAACAGCTCCTCGGAGCCGACCACCACTTTCGCCCCGCCGGAACCCCTCATCTGGTAGGCGATTTCAGCCATTTGCATCAGGCAGGCATCGTATACCAGCACGTCCACGCCGCCGGCTTCGCGCACAAGCTGCTCTATCTGGGCGGTGCCTATGAAATTGCCGGTCTCGTCGTCCCAGGAGATTGCCGACTGGGAGATTTTCTGCTTTTTTTTCGGGTCCCGCCAGCCGCCGCCGTGGTCGGAGAGGACCAGCATGTATCTTTCAGCCGGGAATTTTTTCTTGGCCCAGCCGATAAAACGCACCGCCTCCTCGTAGCTGCCCATGTCGGTTTTGCCCAGGTCCTCGTACGGGGAATTTATCCGCGACATGGCCTGCTTAAGCTCCTTCCTGCGCCCTTTTTCGTCGGCGGCCTGGGGAAAGTAGTCCCGCTTGATGTAGTAGCGCCGCGTGCCCGTCCACTGGCGGTCCTGGTCGGTCTCGCCGCCCTGGCCCGCCATTCTGCCGATTTCGGCGACGATATTGATGCTGTCGTCAGAACCGACAAGCTCCATCTGCTGCATGTTGTTGAATATCGCGTCTTCCAGATTGTTCTTGGCGTCAAGAAACGCCATCACGGTCCATTTTTTCGCCGGCTGCGAAGGCAGCTTCTCCGCGGGCTGCGTCCGGCTCTGCTTCATTTTCGGCTCCGGCGCCTGGAAATCGCCGCGTTTGGGCATTTCAAAGCCGGAGGCGCGCAGCCACGGCGCGGACAGCAGCATTGCCGCCGCAAAGGTTAAGAGCGGTTTCATTGTTGTCCCTCCGTGGAAGTTTTAGCGGGCTTCTTTCCGCCGTCAAGCGCGTCTTTTATCATATCGGCGATATCAAAGGCGTCGTTGGCCATGGCGTACACCATGGCGGTCTTCCCCATTGCGTCTTTTGCCGCCGGATTGGCGCCTTTGGAAAGCAGGAACTGCGCCGCGGCTCCGTTTCCGGCCTGCGCGGCCATCATCAGCGCGGTGACGCCCTTGTCGCTGACGGCATTGACGTCCTGGCCCTTATCCAGCAGCAGTTGCAACGTTCCAGATTCCGTCCTGGAGGCTGCGGTCATAAGCGCGGTAGTTCCGGTCGTGGTTCTGGCGGACACATCCGCACCCTTTTGTATCAGCGCGGCAGCGACGTCATGCCTGCCGCGCTTGAGCGCCTCCAGCAGCGCGGTGTTGCCTTCCTTGTCGGCTTCGTTGATGTCCGCGCCGGCGGCCAGCAGGGACTCTATAAGGTTGATGTTTCCGCCCGCGGCAGCGCACATAAGCGGCGTCTTTTTGCCGTCCCGCGAAGAGTTGGATTTGCCCCCCCTGGCCTGAAGCAGCTTGACAAAATCCGCCTTGCCGCGCTGCAGCGCGGCCATCATGGGGGTAAGGCCGTTTTTGGACGCGGCGTTAGGGTCGGCGCCTTTGTCCAGCGCCAGCGCCAGACGCTCTGCTGTTTTGTTGGTGGCTGCGGCAAACAGCGCGGCCCCCTGCCCTTCCTTGTCCCGGTCGTTGATATTGGCGCCGCGCTTGAGCAAAAGCGCGGTGGCGGCAGCCCCGCCGCCCTTGCCGGAAAGCGAGGCAAGCAGCGGGGTGATGCCTTTCCTGTCCGCGCGTTTTATATTCGCGCCCAGACCGATAAACAACTCCACATTGCGGGCATTGCCGCCCATCGCGGCGTAAATAAGAGGGTCATCCCCGTCATTGTCCCGGGCGGCGGTGTCCGCGCCGTTGTCAATCAGCAGCCTGACAGCCTCTTCCATTCCGTAGGCCGCCGCGCAGTAATGCAGCGGGGCAATGCCATCGTCGTTGGCTCTTGCGGCGTCCGCGCCGTGCGCGATGAGCTCTTTTATCACGGACAGCACCTTTTCCCGGTCCGCTTTCAACCGCTCCGCCAGCACTTTGTTCATCTGGTCCATGAGGGACTCGGAGCCGTCGCGCATCAACGGTGATTTTGCCGTTTCCCCGGCCAATTTTTCTTCAATCAGGCAGCGGATGGGGTCCCTGTTATTCCCGCGTTTTACGCCGGGAGGCGAAACTTCCTGCGCAGTCATTCCCAGTTGCACGGCAAGCGCAGCCGCCTTCAGCAGCGGAGTGCTGCCACGCCCGTCGGCGAAATCGGCGTTTGCGCCTTTGCTTATCAGGTCCCTGACCTTGCCAAGATTGCCGTTGCCGGCTGCGGACAGCAGCATCTTGTCCAACTGAAGATTGGAGGATTTGGGGATGAAGGCGTTTATGACCGGATCCTGCGCTTCCGCCATCTGGGCGGGCGGGGGCGCGGCTTCGTTTCCGGCGCGCGCGAGGGAGCGCAGTTCCCTGCCCGCTCCTCCGGCGGCGCGCACGGGCGCGCACGGCATGGCCGCCAGCACGGCTATACAAGCGATAAGTTCCGGTTTTGCTGCTGTCGCGCGCGTTCGTGTCATCATCCCTCCGCACCGGATAAAGATAAGGACGTGCTGCCCGGCTTCCATAACAGTATATGCCGCGAATCCGCATTCGCGCATGGGCCGTAGGGCCCAGACCGATTTGGGGGAGGCGGGGGTGTCAGACGGCTGTCAGCCCGAATTTATTCCGCCGCCATTAGAATGCCGGGGGCAAGTTTTCTAGGATATAGACATGAGAACTTCAAAAACAGCAGCAAAAATCGCGGCACTGTCCGTTGTGTTGACGGGCATGGCCGCCGCAGCAGACGCCCAGCTTGACAAAATCAGGCTGCCGGAGTTCGTGGAATCCGTAAAGTTTTCCGGGGACCTCCGCATAAGGCAGGAGGATTTTTACCGCCGCGGCAACGGCTACGATTCTTCCGGCAACCCCACCAGCAACGGGACTACAACCGACATCATGGGAAACACCGTTACGCTGATAACGCCGCAGACCGACAGGCGCCGCTTCCGCCTGCGCTACGGGCTGGAGGCCGCGTTCAAGGACACCATGAGCGCGGGCTTCAGGCTCGGCACCGGCACGGGGCAGCAGGTTACGGAAAACCAGACGATGACCGGCCTCAGCGGCGAAAAGCCCCTCTGGATAGATCTGGCCTGGATGCGCTGGGCGCCGTCTTATGACAATGGCTCGTTCTATGTCCAGGGCGGCAAGATGAAAAACGAGCTCTGGCGGCCTTATTCGGACGATATTATCTGGAGCGACGACCTCAACCCCGAAGGCTTCATGGAAGGCGGGCAGTACAAGCTGGGCGGGCTGGCGCTGTTTGCCAACCTGCTTCAGATGGATGCGGGCCAGCCTTCAAAAAACAGCTTCACCGGCGAGGCCAGCAGCGACAACCAGTGGTGCATAACCGAACAGCTTGGCGCGGAGGGCAAAGTCTCCGATGTGAAAATTAAAAGCGCGGTGGCCTATAACAGATGGACCGGCAGGGACCTGGGCGTGATGCCCTGGCTTAACGGGACGCTTAAGGACAGCGGCTCGGTTACGCAGCCCGTCCCGTCGCTTACCGGCGGGCTGGCGCAGGACGGCAACCGGCGCGACGCCAACGGCCTGCTGCTGAATGAATTCGGCGTGGCGCAGTGGTCCACGCAGGTGGACGCACCGGTGATGGGCGTGCCGGTCAGCTTCCAGGCGACGCTGCTGCGCAACGTGCTGGCCAGCGGGATAGCCAACTCGCAGCACACGGGAGTAAATCCGTCCGCGCCGCTTGCGCGGGACGGCTACCAGTACGGCGTCATAGCCGGCAAGGCGGCAAAGGAAGGCACCTGGGAAGGCGGACTGTTCTATAAATACGCCGAGGCGGACTGCACCATATCCGACATCAATTCCGCGGATTTCGGCGACGGCGGCACAAACCGCAAGGGGACGACGTTCTGGCTGGCATACGCGCCGCGCGACTGGATGCAAATCAAGGCCAAGGGTTATATAACCGAGACCATAGACCCGATGATAGAGGGCAATGTGGTAAGCGGCAAATCCGGCAGCACAACACCGGTGGTTGACACTGCAGTGGGCAGAAAAGACATCAACCGCTTCCAGCTGGACATAACCTTCAGGTTCTGAAACACACAGGGAGGGGGCGCGCCGCGTCCCCTCCCTGTAGCAATCTAATTCCCCGTCTTGCGGAAGGCCGGCGCGCCGACGCCGGTCAATGCTCCCGCCGCAGGCCGAAAATACGGTTTTTGCAACGGATTTTTTATTCTTTGCGCAACAGCCGCCCGGCGGCGGAAAGCCCCAGCCGGCGCGCGGCGTCCAGCGCGGCGGCGTCCGGCACATAGCGGCATTTCAAAGTTTCGCCCGCAGGCGCAACGCCCATTTCTTTAAGCTGCGCGGCCAGCCAGTCGGGACCTTCCCCGCTCCAGCCGTAGGAGCCGAACGCCGCGCCGGTTAAATTTCTCCGGTTAAGGCCTTTCAGGTATACCGTCAAATCCGCCATGCTGGGGAAAACCTGCCGGTTCAGCGTCGGCGCGCCCAGAAACAGCGCCCCGGCCTCCAGCAGCTCCGTTGCTATGTCGCTGCGCCCGTCGGCTTTAAGCGGCATGACCTGAACCCGCGCGCCGCCTTCAATAAGCCCGTCCGCCAGCGCGTTTGCCAGCAGGGCGGTGCTTTGCCACATCGTGTCGTAGGCGATTACGGCAAGGTCCGAGGGCTCCTGCCTCGCCCATTTTTCGTAAAGCGAGATGATTGCGGCGATGTCCTTGCGCCATACCGGGCCGTGGTCCGGCGCGATAAGCTTCACCGGAAAATTTTTCGCCTTGAACCTGGCCAGAAAAGCCAGCACCAGAGGGGAATACGGCAGCACGATGTTGGCGTAATAGGCCGCCGCCTCGCGCCGCCAATCCGGCGTTTCGTCGTCAAACCGTTTTGAATGGGCCAGGTGCATCCCGAAAATATCGTTGGAGAACAAAACGCCGCCGTCATGCAGGAAGGAAACCATGCTGTCCGGCCAGTGCAGCATTTTGGATTCCATGAAGGTGAATTTCAGCCCGCCGATTTCGGTTTCCTGCCCGTCGGCGACGGTTTGCAGCTTCAAATCCGCGTGAAAATGCGCCTCCAGCGCGCTTTTGCCGGCGGCGGAGCAGAGCACCCGCTGCGGTTTTAATTCCGCCAGCAGCCGGGGCAGCGAGCCGCTGTGGTCCATCTCGGAATGGTTGGAAATAACGGTTTTTATGCCGCCGGGGTCGGTTACCGAGGCGATGCGCGAGAGCATCTCGCCGTAAAACGGGGCCTTGACCGTGTCTATCAGGACAGGCTCCTCCCCCATGACGAGATAGGCGTTGTAGGTGCTGCCGCCGCGCGTGGAATAGCCGTGGAAATCGCGCAGCCCCCAGTCTATCGCGCCCACCCACCAGACTTTTTCCGCGATTTTTACCGCTTTGAATTCGCCCATAGATCCCCCGCGTTGCAGCGGTTTCCGCCCGCGCCGCGGGCGGAAACCGCATGGTAGTTAAGCGCTTTTTCTCTTGCCCAGTTCCTTGTCCATCATCACAAGACCGGAGCCCGACGGCCCGACGCGCTCCAGCTTCTGCGCGATGTCGTTGGTGGATTCTTCCTCTTCCACCTGCTCTTTGACAAACCACTGGAGGAATTCCAGCGCGGCATTGTCGCTTTCCTTGCGGGCAAGCTCGGCAAGCGCGTCTATCCTGCCCGAGATGAACACCTCGTGCTTGTAGGCCTCGGCGAATATGTCGTGCGGCGATTTCCAGTCGTTTTTCGGCGCGGACAGCGCGGCGAATTTGGGCATTCCACCCCGGCTGGCGATATGGGCGAAGAATTTGTGCGCGTGCGACAATTCCTCGTCTTTCTGGGCCAGCATCCAGCCCGCCATGCCGCCGTAGCCGCGCGCCGCCAGCCAGCCCGCCATCTGGTAATAGATGAAGGCGGATTCAAGCTCGAATTTTATCTGCTCGTTGAAGGCCGCTTCTATCCTTGGATTTGTCATGGCTATTTTCCCCCTTTCCACAATCCGTGCAGGTTGCAGTATTCCCGGGCGTAGGCTTCCCCGGCCTTTACGCAGAATTCCGCTTCCGGCGCGTCGCCGGGCCTCAGGAATTTGCGATAGGAAACGCCGCCGGCCACAAGCTCTATCCACTCAATGTAGTGTTTCTCCTCCATCGGATGCGGAATGCTTCCGATTTTAACCTTCACCCCTGTTTCGGTTGCCTCTATTACCGGCACATGCTTTTCGCGCGAGGCGTCCACCGAATTCTCCGCCATCAGAATCATCGGCTTGTCGCAGCAGGACAATGTCCCGCCCGAGGCGTGGACCACCGCCACGATATTTCCGCACACTCCGCATTTGTAGACCTGATTTCTTTCCGTCATACATCCCCCTTTGGTTTTACCAGTTTTCGCCCAGCAATTCGTAATAGTCGCGCGGATGCGCGCAGGCCGGGCAGGATTCGGGCGCGTCCGTTCCCTCGTGCAGATAGCCGCAGTTGAGGCAGCGCCAGACCACCTTTTTGTCCCGTCTGAACACCCGCCCGTTTTTGAGGTTCTCCAGCAGCGCGGCGTAGCGTTTGGCATGCTGCTTTTCGGCGACGGAGACGGCCTCAAAGACCTTGGCCACCGCCTCAAAGCCCTCCTTGCGCGCCGTGGAGGCGAAGGAGGGGTACATGTGGCCCCATTCATAATCCTCGCCGTCGGCTGCGGCTTTCAGATTTTCGGCGGTGGAGAGTACCCGTCCGGCGGGAAAAGCCGCCGTTACCTGCGCCTCGCCGCCCTCAAGAAAACTGAAAAACCGCTTGGCATGTTCCTTTTCCTGATTGGCGGTCTCCTCGAATATGCCGGCTATCTGGACAAGCCCTTCCTTTTTCGCCTTGCTTGCGAAATAGGTGTAGCGGTTGCGCGCCTGCGATTCCCCCGCGAACGCGGTGATGAGATTTTTCTCGGTCTGAGTTCCTTTAAGCGTCATGCCAGCCTCCTTTTCAGGTCTTCCATGTCCAGCCCGTCCCGTATGCCGAAACGGGTCAGGCAGAAATCGTATTTCACCGGGTCGTCCGGCGACAGCGCGGCAAAGCCCGCCGTTATCTCAAGCGCGGTTTTCATCCCCGCGCCGGCGCGCGCGGTAAAGCCCAGCGCGCGGCCTATCTTGTTCATGTGCGTATCCAGCGGCACAATCAGCGCGCTGGGCGCAATGTCCCAGCCGCCGGGGTCCACCTCGTCGCGGCGGCACATCCAGCGGAAAAAAAGATTTAGCCGTTTCAGCGCGCTGCCCTTTCCCGGCGATGGAATAAGAGTGTCCACCGGTCCCCGCGCAGCCCCGCGCAGCCTGGCGGCGAAACCGCGCTGCATTTCCCGCGCCGCGCAGCCGCCAAGCCAACCGTATTCCTTTATAATTGTTTTTGCCGCGCCTAGCAATGCCGATAATTCCTCACCGCGCGTGAAGCGGTAGCGAAAGCCCGAAAAATCCCGCCGCAGGGCGGAGGGGGAGGTTTTTTCAAGATAGCGGCGCGGCGAATCCCCCATCACGGCAAGGGCGCAAGCCCCCGCGCGCACTATCTGCCGGACATTGCCGTAGGCAAAGCAGGAGGCGGCCAGCCCCGCTATCTCCCTGTCCCGCACGGATTTATAGCGGTAAAGCAGCTCCAGCGGGTCGGGGGAGACATATTCCCGCCGGTTGTACAGCGCGTATATCTTTTCAAGCTCGCGGCGCAGGTTTTTTGCCATGGGAATATGCCGCAGCCTCCGCCAGCGTGCGGGACAAAACTTTTTTAAACTCCGCTTCAAAGCGCGAGGCGAAATCGCCTATCATGCAGCGGCGGCGCAAACAGGAATGCCTGCCCAACAGGCATTTTGCGGGCGCGATTTTGCCGTCCACCGCGGAGACGGCTTTCAGCAGCGTTATCCTCTCCGGCGGGGCGGCAAGCAAAAATCCTCCGTCCGGCCCGCGCGCCGAGCGCACGACCCCCGCCCGGCACAACCGCTGCATCACCTTTGACACATGCGCCGCCGACACCCCGAAAACCGACGCTATCTCCCCCGCCGGCACGGGCCGCCCGGCGGCCTCCCCGATTAAAACGCAGCCGTGCATGGCAATCACCGCGCCCCGGCTGATTTGCAGCATTGCTTTTTCCATATAGAGGTATTATAATACCTGTATACTTGTTTGTCAAGCGCGCTCCGCCCTTGCCGCGGAAAAACGCAAACGCGCTGGCGCGCGCCGCCGTTTCGGGGCGGGCAGGATAAGAAGTATAATTTGCAAAGGAGAGATTTTATGTGGGACTATACCGACAAGGTCAGGGAACACTTCAAAAACCCCCGCAACGTGGGCGAAATCCCCGGCGCGGACGCCGTGGGCGAGGTGGGCAATATCGTCTGCGGCGACGCGCTGAAGCTGTTCCTTGCCGTGGACAAAAAAACCGGCAGGATAACCGACGCCAAATTCCAGACATTCGGCTGCGCCAGCGCCATAGCCTCCTCCTCCGCGCTGACGGAGCTGGTAAAGGGCATGACCTTGGATGAGGCCGCCAAAATCACCAATCAGGACATAGCGCAATTCCTGGGCGGCCTGCCGGAGGAGAAAATGCACTGCTCCGTCATGGGCATGGAGGCGCTGGCGGCGGCGATAAAATCCTACGGGCAGGGCGGCGCGCCGGTCGCCGGCGCGGAGCCGGAAGGGCGGGTGGTCTGCTCGTGCTTTGGCGTTACCGAGGAGAAAATAAGGAAAACCGTAGCCGATAACAAACTGCGCACGGTTGACGAAGTCACCAATTTCACCAAGGCCGGCGGCGCCTGCGGCAAATGCCGGGGCGAGATTCAGAAAATACTGGACAACATGCTGGGCGTCTCAAAAGAGGCCGGGCGCGGCAAGCCGTTTTCGCAAATGACCACGGTGGAGAAAATCCACGCGGTGGAGGAGGCTTTCCGCCGCGAGATAACCCCCGCCCTGGTGGCCGACGGCGGCTCCATAGAGCTGGTGGACGTGCAGGGAAGTAAAATCACCGTGCGGCTGGCGGGGATGTGCCGGGCGTGCCCCAGCTCCGGCGTAACGCTTAAGTCTTTCGTTGAAAAGCGGCTGCGCGAACTGCTGGACGAAAACATCACCGTGGAGAGCGCGCCGTGAAAGTCCTTTATTTTGACAACAACGCCACAACCGCCGCCGCGCCGGAGGCGGTGGAGGCCATGCGGCCCTTTTTCGGCGAGATTTACGGCAACGCCTCCAGCATGCACGAATTCGGCGGGCAGGCGCAGAAATTCGTGCGCCGCGCGCGGGAACAGGTGGCCGCGCTGCTGGGCGCGCCGGACGCGGGGGACGTGATATTCACAAGCTGCGGGACCGAATCGGACAACACCGCCATTTTCTCGGCCATACGCTCCTACCCGGAGAAGCGGCATATCGTAACCACGCGGGTGGAGCATCCCGCCGTGCTTAACACCTGCCGGTATCTGCAATCGCAGGGCTATGCCGTTACCTATCTGCCGGTGGACGGCAGCGGGATGATAAATCTGGACGAGCTGCGCTCCGCCCTGCGCGACGACACCGCCATAGTCTCCATAATGCACGCCAATAACGAGACGGGCGTCATTTTCCCGGTGGAGGAGGCCGCGCAAATCGCCAAAGCGCGCGGCGCGGTGTTCCACACCGACGCGGTGCAGTCCGCCGGAAAGCTGCCACTGGACATGTCGCGCTCGGCGGTTGACATGCTTTCCATATCCGGCCATAAGCTAAACGCGCCCAAGGGCATAGGCGCGCTATACGCGCGCAAGGGAACCAGGTTCGTGCCGTTTATGATTGGCGGGCATCAGGAGCGGGGCCGCCGCGCCGGGACCGAAAACACGCCGTATATCGTCGCTCTGGGCAAGGCGTGCGAACTGGCGCTTGGCCGCATGGGGGAGGAGAATGGCCGCGTCAAAGCCCTGCGCGACAGGCTGGAAAAGGGCATTCTTTCAAAAGTTCCGGACGCGAAGGTAAACGGCGGCGGCGCGCCGCGGCTGCCCAACACCTCCAATATCAGCTTCGGCTATGTGGAAGGCGAATCCATACTGCTCATGCTAAGCGACCTGGGGGTGGCGGCCTCGTCCGGCTCGGCCTGCGCCTCCGGCGCGCTGGAGCCGTCCCATGTGCTGCGGGCGATGGGGGTGCCTTTCACATACGCGCACGGCTCGGTGCGGTTTTCGCTTGGGCACGGCAATACGGAAGAGGAAGTGGATTTCATTCTTTCGCGGATTCCTGCTATAATAGGAAAGTTGAGGGAGATTTCCCCCTTCGGCAGAAGCGGCGGTCAAACCTGCCGCGCGGAGCAGTGATTTCGCGCCCGTAGCTCAGTTGGTTAGAGCAGACGACTCATAATCGTCGGGTCGTAGGTTCAAGTCCTACCGGGCGCACTCTTTCCCTGTATAATTCGGAGGCCCGATGAAAAAAATTTTTCTGGCGCTTGTTCTGGCAGCCGCCGCGCCCGCGCGGGCGGGCAATTTCGATTTTTTCAAGGATTATGCCGGCACATGGTGGGGCTCCGGCACAACCAATGACGGCGGATTTGCCATCAATTTCACCATAACCGCAAAAAAGAGCACTTCCGTCAAATTCCTGCTTAAAACCGGCGGCAAGAGTTTTGACGGCACCGCAACCTTCAGCGAGCCCGCTCCCGGCAAAATGCTCATAAACATAGTCCGGCGCAAGGTGGGCCGGGATTATAAAACCATGGCGATTTCGCTCACCGAAAAAACCCCCGGCTCCGGAGATATGGACTACGAGATACTGGACGACGGCAATAAAATAGCCGGCAGGCTGCTTGCCAAAAAAACAGGGGACGGGCGCTACACCACAACCGCTTTCCTCCCGGACAAGTTAACCATAGCGGGGCTGCCGCTGCCGCTGTCGCCCAGCATACCGGGAGATATTTCGCTTTCCGACAGAAAATTTTCCGCGGCGTTCTCCGTGCTGCCTGCGGTGAAGCTGCTGTTCAACGCCGAGGCCGACGCCGCGCGCAAAACCGCCACGATGAACGGCAAGCTGCTGATGTACGGTCTTTCCGCTACACTGAAAAAGACAAAATAATCCTGCAGGCGCCATCCGCCCGCGTGGCGTGCCGCCGCGCGGGCAAACCCTGAATTAGGTAAAAGCAAAGCCCCTTTTCCTTGCGGAAAAGGGGCAGGCAGCAAAGATCCGTCAATCAATGACCGTTCGGTATACTCAAGTCGCTGGACGACTTTGCGGGCGTGGTGCTTGTGTCGGCGGTGTTGTTCTTGCCCAGCGCATTGGTCAGCATCTGGAGCAGCGGGCTGTTGGGGAACAGCTTCGCCAGAAACGCTATAAGCGCCTGTATTGCCGCAGTGGTCTGCGCTGACACGCTGCCGGTGGCCGCCACTTCTCCCGCGGCGGTATTGGCCAGAGAAACCGCCTGATTGGCCAGGTCCGATTCGGATGGCGTGGTGGTGGCATCCCCGGCCCCGGATTTGGCGGAAATAGCCGCGCCGGCGCCCATTCCCGTGCCGCCCACAGCGGTACCGCTCAAGACAAAGGGGCTGAACGCATCAGAGCGCGAGCCGCCTCTGTCGGTTGTTGTTACCTGAACTGCAGTCGGGTCCCGTCTGCCGCCGGAGCCTGCCGCCTGCGCCACCGGCCCCGCGCCGATGACCCCGCAAAGAGCCAAAGCTATAATTTTCACAAATTCCTCCTGCCAAGCAGGGCTGACCATTGTGCGCTGCCACGCCCTATAATATTGTATCCCTTGAAACCGGTTTTCTCAACCCATTTCACGCAATTGGACGCTATTGCCGGTAGCCCTGGCCCAGCAGCAGCTTTTTCACAAAATCCAGGGCGCGCGCCATAAGCAGCACGGACATTCCGTCGCTTTTATAGCGCATTCCGTCCATCCGTATCTGCCCGCTCCGGGCAAGCCGGGCAAGCCGGGCTTCCACAATGGAGCGCGCGTTGTAGCGCGCCAGAATTTCCGAGGGGGAGAGCCCGCCCGGATTTTCCGCCAGCTCGCGCAGTATCCGTATGCGCCGCGCCGTCTCGCCCAGATTGATGAAATGGAAATGGCAGTAGGACAGCGCGCAGTATGTGGCGCAGTCCGCCGCGATGTCTGCGATGGCGCCGCCGCAGGCTATCTCGGCCAGCAGCAGCGCGGAGAACCCGGCGGTAAAACCCATAAACACCGCCTGCAGCAGCGGGGAAACCCTTCTTTCAACCATGGCGGCGGTCAGCCCGGCGTTTATCGCCAGCGCGACAAGCGGCAGCAGCGCCTCAAACATCTATCCCCCCTTCCCCGCGCCTATAAGCGCGCGGTAGGCCGTGAAAATCCCGGCCAGCAGCCGGCCCCTGCGCGTTATCCTGTATCTGCCGTTTTCAATGACGGCCAGCTTGTCGGACACAAGGTCGCCCAGCCGGGGGGCTATCAGCCGGCCGTCGTCAAAGCCGGCAAATATCTCCTCCGGCGAAAGGCCCGCGCCCCCCGCCGCGCGTATTGCCAGCGCGATAACCAGGGTGGGGCTGTCTGCCTCCACGGCGGAATAGGTGATTATATAGGCCAAAGCCATTGAGGCGGCGCAAAGCCCGGCCCGCGCCGCCTGCCAGCCGCGCAATGCCAGTTCGCAGCCGTCCGGCATGGCAAGGCCGGCGGCAAGCCCCGCCGCCATAACCGAAAAAAACAGGATGAACAGCGTTTTGGACTGCCGTTTCGGAATTTGAATCTGCCACCATATCAGGTGAAGCGCAAGCCCCGAACCGAATATCATCACGGCCCACAGAAGAATCACAGGCGGCCCCCCGCGCGGCGGGCGCGCGCGCAAAAACCGTCCAGCGGTCCCGTGGTCTTGCGCAGCAGCAGCTCGTCATGCCCGGACACTACAAAATTCTTCAACGTTCCCGCCCGGCGGTAGCCGAGCCTGCGGTAAAACACCTGCGCCCGCCGGTTGAACGAGGAAACGCACAGAAAGATATTGGGAGTTTCGGAAAAAACGCGCCGTTCCGCAAATTCCAGCAGCAGTTGCCCGCAGCCGCGCCCCCTGAATTCCGGGGCGACGCACACCGTCTGCACATAGCCTTTAAGCACGCCCAGCATTTGCAGGACTATGAACCCCGCCGGCGCGCCGTTTTCCCGCAGCGCGTAAACTTCCCTGCCGGGGCCGCGCAGCGATTTAAGGCAGGCGGGGTATTTGCGGCCCAGCGTAAGCCACGGCTCCGAGCCTGCCATCAGCCGCGCGCAGGCCCGCAGTTCCGCGGGGCGCGCGGTTTTTGCAATCGCGGCGCGCATCCGGGCCTACTGGTCTTTGACCAGGCGCGGGGTTATAAGCACAAGCAGTTCGCGCTCCGTGGACGATTTCTGGGAAGAGGTGAACAGCGCGCCCACAAGCGGCAGATGGCCCAGCAGCGGCACCTTGCGTATGGTGTTGATTTTCTGGTTGCTGAGCAGTCCGCCTATCAGCACGGTGGAGCCGTCCTTAACCCGTACCGACGTGGTGATGGCCTGCTTCTGCGTGTCCACCACCTTGTCCGCCGGGAAGAACTCGGAAAGCGCGGGGCGGCTGATAGCGGGAGTGATAATCAGCGTTATCATCCCGTTATCGTTAACCTGCGGCGTAACCCACAACGTTATGCCGGTCACCTGCCGTATCGGGGTTTTGGACTGCTCGCCCAGATAGCCGGAGCCGGTGAACTGCTTTACGTCAAACTGGACCACCGTGTTGGCGGTGATGGAGACTTCCGCCGGCTTGTTGTTGAGCGTTAGCACCTTCGGTTTTGAGAGGTACTGGCCGTCGCCGTTGGTTTCTATGGCGCGCAGCACCGCCGTCAACTGGTTGAACGAGAGTATGCCGAAGCTGTAGCCGCCGAAGAAGCTGGTCGGGCTGACGGAGGCGTTGCTGATGGGGCTGGTGTTATAGTCAAAACTGGGCACGGGCAGTATCTGGCCGTTGATGGGCAGCGGCAGCCCCACAAGCGCGCTGTTGCCCTGGAACTGGGCCATGGTGCCGTCGGTCGCGCCGTATTCTATGCCCAGGTTCTTGACGGTGTTGGCGTTGGTTTCCACGAAAGACGCCTCTATCAGCACCTGCGGGGGCGGCGTGTCCAGGGTTTCTATAAGCTCTTCTATGGCGGGCATGTTTTCCGGCACGTCGGATATTATCAGGCTGTTTGTTTCCGGGTACACGCGCAGCGCGCCGTATTCGCTTATGATGCCCTTGATGACCGCCAGGAAGTTATTGGTGGTTTCGTCTATTTTGCCTTTGCCGCCGGCATCCGCCTGGGCTGCCGCCGCTCCGGCGGCGTTGCTTACGTTGCCGCTTGTCATCGCGCCGAGGGTAACGTCGCCTATGCCCCTGGCCTTGATGTCCATAAGCTGGGTGTATTTCAGCTTGAAAACCCGGGTCGCAAGGCGCATTTTGGTGTGGCTTAGCTCTTTTATGGCGTAGGTGCTGCTGTTGCCTATCTGCTCGTAGCCCATGCCGTGGACTTCAAGCAGCGCGCGCAGCGCGTCGCGCAGCGAAACGTTTTCCATCACCGCGGTGAACTGCTTATTCTGCAGGTCCTTGGAGATGATGAAGCTGGCGCCGGTCTGTTTTGAAATAGCCTCCAAAATCACCGTCAGCGGCATTCCGCGCAGGTTGAGGGTTACATGCTTGACGGCAAAGCGCGTGTCCGAAGGCGGCCTGGCGCGCTGGCGCGCGGCGGCTTCCTCGTCGGGTTGCGTTTCCGTCCGGGCGGGTTTGGCCTCCGGTTTGGCGACGGCTTTTGCCGGAGGCTCCGGCCTGTCGCCGGCGGTTTTTGCGGGCGCGGCGGCTTCCGGCTGCAGCTGCGCCGCAGGAGCGGGCGGCGCGGCAGCCTGTATTATTTCCGGCTTGGCGGTGTCAGCATCCGCCGCCCTGGCGGCGGCAAGCGCGTCCTTTGCGCCGAACATCACGCGCAGCCCGTCGGGCTTGGCGATGATGAGCCATTCATCCTTGCCGGGGGCTTTGGCAAGCTCAACCACCAGCCGGGCGACGAAGCGCGTTTTCCGCTCGTACTGGCTTATGCGGGCGCGTTTTATAAGCCCGCCCTGGCCCTCCAGCAGCTTGGAGCCGGCGGGATAGGAAGTGTCCATTAAATCCACCACGAAACGCGCCGTCTTGGGCATGACGGCGGTTTTGTAGCGGACGGGGGCGCGCACCTTGACGAAAACCTCGTCCTGCGCGACAAGCGCGTCTTCTATGACATGCTTTGCGGCGGGCGGGGTCTGCGCCGCCGCGACAGACGGCAGCCAGCAGGCCAGAAACAACGCCAGTTTCGTCATATGCGCCCTCCTCTCACTCTTCCTGCGGTTTGGCTTTGTCGCCGGAGCCGCAGAGCGGCGCGGCAGCGGCCCCGGTGAGGAATTTCGCGCGCAGCGCGTCTTCCACCGTCTGGGCAAGCGCGGCGTTGTCCTTTAGGGTGCCGCGCGCGTTGTCATAGCCCTGGCCGATTTTTTCGCCGTTGTAGACGTACCAGGAGCCGCTTTTCTCTATTATATTGCACTGGGAGGCCATGTCCAGCAGGCAGCCCTCGCGCGAGATGCCCTCGCCGTGGAGCATCATGAATTCCGCCTGGCGGTAGGGCGGCGCGACCTTGTTTTTGACCACCTTGGCGCGCACTTTTGTGCCCACAACCTCGTCGCCTTTCTTGATGTTCTCTATCTTGCGTATGTCTATGCGCACGGAGGAATAGAACTTAAGCGCCAGCCCGCCGGGCGTGGTTTCCGGGTTGCCGAACATCACGCCGATTTTGTGCCGTATCTGGTTGATGAATATCAGGCAGGTCTTGGTTTTGGAGATGACGCTTGTCAGCTTGCGCAGCGCCTGCGACATCAGCCTGGCCTGCAGGCCCATGTGCTGATCGCCCATCTCGCCTTCAATTTCGGCCTTGGGGACCAGCGCGGCGACCGAGTCTATCACTATCAGGTCCAGCGCGCCGGAGCGCACCAGCTTCTCGGTGATTTCCAGCGCCTGCTCGCCCGAATCCGGCTGGGAGATAAGCATTGAATCAATATCCACCCCGATTTTGGCGGCATACGCCGGGTCCAGCGCGTGTTCGGCGTCTATGAAGGCGACGGTGCCGCCCGCTTTCTGCGCCTGCGCCAGCACATGCAGGCTGAGCGTGGTTTTTCCGCCGGCTTCCGGACCGTATATCTCCACCACCCGCCCGCGCGGCAGCCCGCCCACTCCGAGCGCCAGGTCCAGCGAAAGCGCGCCGGTGGGAATGACCTCCACGGCGCAGGCGGTTTTTTCGCCGAAGCGGACTATGGATTCCCTGCCGAATTCCTTCTCAATCTGGGCTACGGCCAGCTCAAGCGCCTTGTCCTTGCTGGATTTGGCGGCGTCCGCCGTTTTGATTTTTTCATCTTTTGCCATGTTTCCTCCGTGGGTAGCGGGCCGCTGCTGGCGGCTGCCTGTTGTCATAGCTGCGGTATGTCATATCGGCCATTCTGGCTATGTAATTGGCCGCAAAACGGTAATCCGGCACCTTCCATGTCATTATCGCCAGCACATAGTCGCCGGAAGGAGAGAACACAACGCCGGTGTCATGGCAGGCCTGGCGCAAAAGCCCGGTTTTGTGGGCCAGTTCCCAGCCGCGCGGCAGATACTTGGCGAAACGGGAATGTGTTTTCAGCCGCTTCATTATGTCCAGCATCGCCTCCGAGGAGGTTTTGTCCACCAGCTCGCCGCGGTACATGCTCTCTATCAGCATGGACATTTCGCGCGGGGTGGTGTAATTTTCCCGCGCCACCGGTTTTGACGAAAGACTCAGCCCCTCCGGGTAAATGCCGGTCATCTTAAGCCCCATGCGCGAAAACTGCGCCTGAAGGTAATCCAACCCCACGCAATCCACCAGCATCCGGGTGGCGGTATTGTCGCTTTCGGTTATCATTTTTTCCACCAGCTGGCGCACGGTCAGCTTGGTGCCGTAGCGCAGCCGCCGCAAATGGCCCGATCCGCCCCGCTTCTCGCCCCGCTTGAGGGTTATCTCGTCTTCCAGCTCTATCTCGTTGCGGCGCAGCTTTTCAAATATCGCCGCCATGATGGGCACCTTGATAAGGCTGGCAGAGGGAAACAGCTCGTCCGCCTGGTACTGCCACTGCGTGCCGGACTTGAGGTCTTTTACGTAAATGCCCATCCTGCCGGGGAAACGCGCCGCCATTTTTTCAAGCGACTGCGTCATCTGCCGCCAGCGGGCGGCGCGTTCCGGCGGCCAGGAGGCCGCGGCCAGCACCTCCGCCGGAGGGGTGAACGGCCTGCCGAAAGGCAGCCCCGCAAACCCCCTGCTGAAATCCATGCCGATTCCCAGCCGCCACGCCCCAAGGCACAGCGCCGCGGTAAACAGCAGGAAAAATGCTCTCCCCTGCATCATTTTTTTGCGAACTTCAACGTTTCGCCGTCTTCGGCGGTATCAACGAGCATGACGCTGCCCTGCTCGCATTTGCGCTTTAGCAGCTCTTCGGACAGCGGGTCTTCCAGCTGGCGCTGCAATGTGCGCAGCATCGGGCGCGCGCCGTAATTGGGGTCAAACCCTTTTTTGACCAGCAGCGCGCGCGCCGTTTCCGTAAGCTCCAGCTCCAGCCCCTGCGCCTTTAGCTTTTCGCGCACGCGCTTTAGCAGCAGGTCCAGGATTTGCGACATATGCTCCATGTTCAGCGGATGGAAGACTATGATTTCGTCTATGCGGTTGATGAATTCCGGGTTGAACACGCGCCGCACTTCCTCCATCACGGTGGACTTCATCTGCTGGTAGTCCTTCTGCTCGTCGTCATGCGCCACAAAGCCCAGCGACTTGCCCTTGGATATCAGCCGCGCGCCCACATTGGAGGTCATTATTATGACGCAGTTCTTGAAGCTGACCTTGTGGCCAAGGCTGTCGGTCATCTGGCCTTCGTCAAGCACCTGCAAAAGGATGTTGAACACGTCGGGATGGGCTTTTTCTATTTCATCCAGCACCACCACCGAATACGGCTTGCGCCGCACCACCTCGGTGAGCTGGCCGCCTTCCTCGTAGCCCACGTATCCGGGCGGCGCGCCGATAAGGCGGGAGACGGCGAATTTCTCCATGTACTCCGACATGTCTATGCGCACCATCGCGTCTTCGTTTGCAAACAGGAAAGACGCCAGCACCCGCGCCAGCTCGGTTTTGCCCACGCCGGTAGGTCCAAGGAACAGGAAACCGCCTATGGGCCGCTTGGGGTCTTTCAGTCCGGTGCGGCTGCGCCGTATGGCCTGAGAAATGGTTTTGACCGCCTCGTCCTGGCCGATGATGCGGCGGTGCAGCTCCTCCTCCATGTGCATGAGCCGCTCGGATTCGCTTTCGGTCAGCCGGGTTACGGGGATGCCCGTCCACTTGGAGGCGACCATGGCGATATCGTCGGCGCTGACGGTGGGGATTATCTGGTTTTTTTTCTCGCGCCATTCGCGGCGGGACTGCTCCAGCCCGCGGCGCAGCTCCTTTTCGTGGTCGCGGGCCTTGGCGGCGCGCTCGTACTCCTGGGCGGCGATGGCGGCGTTTTTTTCCTTCACGGCGGCCTCTATTTCGGCCTCTTTTTCCTTCATCAGCGGCGGCACGGAGGAAACCTGCAATCTCGCCCGCGAGCCGGCCTCGTCCAGAATGTCTATGGATTTGTCCGGCTGGGCGCGGTCTGTTATATAGCGGTCGGCTATGGTGGCGGCGGCGATGATGGCCTCGTCGGCGAATTTTATGCGGTGATGCGTTTCGTAGCGGTTTTTGAGGCCCTGCAAAATCTCCACCGTCTCCTCCACGGAGGGCGGGTCCACTATGATGGGCTGGAAACGGCGCTCCAGCGCGGGGTCGTGCTCTATATGCTTGCGGTATTCGTCGAAGGTGGTGGCGCCGATGCACTGCAGCTCGCCGCGCGCCAGCGCGGGCTTTAACATGTTGGAGGCGTCTATCGCGCCCTCCGCCGCGCCCGCGCCGATTATGGTGTGCAGCTCGTCTATGAACATGATTATCTGGTTGCGGGCCTTGCGGATTTCGTCAATGATGCTTTTAAGCCGCTGCTCAAACTCGCCGCGGTATTTCGTGCCGGCGACCACCGAGGCCAGGTCCACCGTCAGCAGCCGCTTGCCCGCCAGAATATCCGACACCTCGCCGGATGCGATTTTCTGCGCCAGCCCTTCCACTATGGCGGTTTTGCCCACGCCCGGCTCGCCTATCAGCACGGGGTTGTTCTTGGTGCGCCGGGCCAGAATCTGGACCAGCCGCTCTATCTCGTTTTCCCGGCCTATGACGGGGTCCAGCTTGCCCTCGCGGGCGAGCTGGGTCAGGTCGCGGGCGAATTCGTCCAGCGTGGGGGTTTTGGTCTTGCCCTTGGGCGCGGGGGATTCTTTCTGATGGGACTGGCGCTGCTGCTCCTGCGGCTCGTCGCCCTCGCCGATGAATTCAAGCACGGCTTCGCGCACGGCGTCCAGCTTGAGGCCCAGATTCTCCAGCACGCGGGCGGCGACGCCCTCCTCCTCGCGGATAAGGCCCAGCAGTATATGCTCGGTGCCGATATAGGAATGGCCCATGTGCTGGGCCTCCTCCACGGCATATTCAAGCACCTTTTTGGCGCGGGGGGTGAACGGGATTTCGCCCAGCAGCATCATGTTGTCGCCGGTGCCGACTATCTTCTCTATCTCCTGGCGGACTTTCTTGAAATCCACGCCCAGATTGGTGAGCACCTGCGCGGCCACGCCCTCGCCCAGGGCGACAAGGCCCAGCAGTATATGCTCGGTGCCGACGTAGTCGTGGTTAAGCCGCTTGGCTTCCTCCTGAGCGATAAGAATGACTTTCTGCGCCCTGTCGGTGAATCGTGTGCTCATAAGATGGCTCCTGTACTGGCTTGTGAAAACCGGCAAAATCCGCACGGCAAACAGCTTGAATCATATTATACTTTCTGCGCCCCCCGCGCAAGATTTCATTGCAACGCGGCATCACCCGTTTTTTCCGCAATGCCGTGTTTTGCCGCCGGGTTATCTCACCGGATAGCCGAAGCTTTTGGATTCGGAGTCGCTTATGATTCTCTGCCCCGGCTGGTTGAAGCGCAGGCAGGCTTTTGCCGAGCCGGTTATTTTCCCCGGCCTGGACTGGAAGGTGAATTCGGTGTGGAAATCGTGGAAATCCTTGACCAGCGTTATCGTTTTCACCGGCACGATTATGGTGCGCTTGTCCTCGGTGGTGGAATCTGTTACGCCCCAGTTGATGCCGCCTTCAAGATGCCACGTTTTGTTTTTTGGATACCAGGCGGCGGTCTGGTTTATCATCATGGTGCGCGGGTCGGAGATATAGTTGGCCGCGCCGATACTCATGGCATTGCCGCCATGCTCGCCCAGCTCAAGCTGCGCCAGGAAAACCTGGTTGCCGTCGGTTTTTTTGCTGCCGAATTTGTAGACGTCGCGCACGAAAAAATACGCCTTCCGCGAAAGTTTCCAGCCGGTTTCCGCGTTGATGGGCTGAACCTGCTGCTCCTGCGGCATGGTGATTGGCTGCAAATGGCGGAAATCCCAGCCGGTGTTTACCTGCAAATAAACCAGCATGGAGGGCCTGTAGTAGTATTTGGCGGAAAGCATGTTAAGCTCCTCGCCCGTGTCGGACGAGTTGGAATCCACACTCCAGCTGTTGGGCGAAAGCCGCTGCGTGAACGAATACGACAAATCCACATAGGCCGAGCCCAGCTTTTTGCGCATGTTGGAGACGGTGCCGTAGCGCCCTATGCCGTTGTTGGCCTGCGTGCCGGTATGGCTGCTGTTGTCCGGGGCGAGAATCATGGTCTGGTCGTAGAAGCCGGAGACGAAAAGGCTTATGCCTTTGCTCAGCGGCAGCGATTTCTGCGCCGTCCAGCGCGCCTCGGCGGTTTTCATGTAAAAATTGGTGGTGTTGGTCTGGGAACTGTCCAGCGAGGCGGTGAACATGTTCAGGAAAGGCAGTCTGCCGGCAATAGGCGCCGTCTGGAAGTCAAAGCGCGGGCGGGATTCCAGCGTCTTGACGAAATCCTTCCTGTCGGCGGTGGCGGATTCGTTGCGGATATAGCTGACGCGCGTTGTGGTGGTTCTGCTCTGGCGGACCACGGCGGCGCTTACCGTCTTGTCGGCGCTGATTATAAACGGGCTGTCGTGGACATAATCGTTGTTGAAATCCGGGTCGGACACCAGGCGCGCGTACGCCTGCGTGTAGTAAAGCGAGCCTTTGCATCCCCGGCATGTGAGGCCGTCGTCCAGCACGGCCCAGAGCTTGCCGTTTAGCCCCCAGCGGTCCAGCCGGCTGCCGGCCTCGTGTATGCGGTAGCCGGAGATGTCGCTGTCAACGGATTTCGGCTCGCGGTAAACGGCTTCCGCGCCGGTTCCCCAGCCGGTTTTCTGGTAATAATCCAGAAAAAGCCGCGTGAGCAGGTTTCTGGACGGTTTATACGCCGTGGTGGTCCTGAGGAAATTGCCGCCGCGCGAATCGTAGCCCGGCTCTATGTATGTGGTGGTTTCGCTGTCATTGCCTATGGGCTTGTAAAACACCGGAAAATAAAACACCGGGATTTTGCCTATGAAGAAAACGGCGTTGGTGCCGAAAATATATTCGTCCGGCACGGCCTTGAGCCGGCCCAGATGTATTCTGTAATGCTCGTCTTCCTTGTCGCAGCTTGTGATATTGAGCGATTTGTAGCGGTAAACGCCGTCTTCCATGTCCCCGTGTTTCGCGTTGAGTATGCGCCAGACCCCCGCGCGCGAGTTCACATTATCCATGCTTCCCCTGCGCGCGCTCCAGTCGTAAAACCCGTTCTCGCCGTAGACGGCGCTGCCGCCTTCCTGCATCAGTATCGCGGCGGTGGAATACGCCACCCCGCTGGACATGTTCACTTCAAAAATAGAGCCGCGAAGCGAACGCTCCGGCAGGCCGCCGGGGCGGTCTTTTTCGGTGATTTTGACATTGCCCTCCAGCAGCAACGTGCCGGAGGAGCGCATGTACTGCCCGCGGTCCGCCTCAAATTCAATATGCGCCGTGCCGGAAGAGGGCGGCAGTTCCCATGCCAATGCGCCGGCCTGCGCGGAAAAAACCAGCGCCGCCAATATGCCCAGCCACGCGGCGGGCCTTATTTTTTTGCCTTGCGCCATTGAAGGGCGAACATCGCCGCGCCTATGCTGCCCAGATTCGGGCTGCGCGCGGGAATGATTTTAACATGCCGGAACGGCGTGTCTATTCTCCGCTGGGAGAAAGCCTCCGCCATGCCCGGCAGGAAGTGCGCGTGCGCGCGGGAAACCCCCCCGGCCAGCACAATGGCGTCCGGGTTTATGATAAGGCACACGTCGGCCAGCGCGCGGCCCAGGTAGAGGCCGGTCTCTTTCCAGATTCTCAGCGCGTCCTCGTCGCCCTGGTCGGCGGCGCGGCAGAGCAGGTCGCCGGAAACTTTCTCGGACTGGGCCATTTTTTTCAGCAGCGAGGTGTCGGGCAGGCGGGGCAGTATCTGGGCGGCCCGGCGCATTATGCCGTAATGCCCGGCATAGGCTTCCACGCAGCCGCGGTCGCCGCAGTTGCAAAGTTCGCCCTCGTAAACCACGTTGACATGCCCTATTTCCCCGGCGGAGCCGGTGGCGCCGTGATAAAGCTTCCCGTCCAGCACCAGCCCGCCGCCTATGCCGGTCCCCATCGTTACGGCCAGCACGGTGTTGTATTTGCGCTTAAGTTCGTAATCGTAGGCGCCCCAGGCGGCGACGGTGGCGTCGTTTTCCAGCACGCAGGGCAGGCCGGTGGCCTCGCTCATGGGCTTTGCTATCTGCACCTCGCGCCATTTGTTGAGGTTGGGCGAATAGCGCACCACCCCCTTTTCGGGGTCAACGTCGCCGGCTATGCCGATGCCGGCGCACATTTTCTCGCGCCCCAGCTTCTTGCGCCAGGCGGACACGACAGCCGATATGTTCCTGACAAAAGTTTCAACGCCCTGCTCCGGCGCGGAGGCGATTTGTGTCTCCTCCCGTATGTTGCCTTCCTCGTCAACCGCGGCGATTTTGACGAAAGTTCCTCCTGCGTCTATGCCTATGCCTATCATAAGCCTCCCTTATGATGCGAGCGCGGATGCGCGCCGTCGTATACCTTCTTCAGTTTTTCCAACGTTACATGCGTGTAAATCTGCGTGGTGGCGAGATTTTTGTGGCCCAGCATCTCCTGCACCGCGCGCAGGTCGCAGCCATGGTCCAGCAAATGCGTGGCGAAAGAGTGGCGCAGCATATGCGGCGTCGCCTTCCGGGCGGAATGCGCCCTGACGGCCGTTTTTTTAACCACCAGCGCGACGCCGTGGCCGGTTATTCTGCGCCCCAGCCGGTTCAGGAACAGCGGCTCGCCCGCGCCCGGGGTTTTGCGCGAGTCCAGATAATCCCGCAGCGCGGAAAGCGCCATGTTCCCGGCAGGCGCCAGCCGCTCCTTGGAGCCTTTGCCCATCACCCGCACGAAACCGCCCACAAAATCCACATCGCCCGCGTTGAGGCCCGCTATTTCCGCCCGGCGCAGCCCGCTTGAATAAAGCAGCTCCAGCAGCGCGCTGTCGCGCAGGCCGGACTTTTCATCCTCCCTTGCGGCGCGCGCCAGGGAGACGGCCTCCTTTTCGCTCAGAAAGCGCGGCAGGGTTTGTTCCTTGCGCGGCAGCGGCAGCAGCGCAAACGGGTTGCCGTCCAGCAGCTCCTGCTCTTCCAGCCAGTTGGCGAAGCTGCGCAGCGAGGACACTTTCCGCAGCAGCGTGTTCCTGCCCGGATTGCGCGACTGCAGCAGCCCCGTCCACGCCCGCACGTTCTTGCGGGTGAAGGCGGAAACCGCCGCGCCCCCGCCGCGCGATTTCAGGAAAGCGGCGAAATCCCGCAAATCCGCGGCATACGCCCGCAGCGTGTGCGGCGAAAAATTGCGCCCGCGCAGATGCAGCAGGAATTTTTCGGCCAGCTGCTCCATCAGTTTTTCCCGTCCAGTATTTTCTCCATCTCATCCATCGTCGCGTTCATTTCCTTCATGGCGGCGGCAAACGGCTCCGAGGTGGTCATATCCACCCCGGCGTCTTTAAGCAGCTCCACCGGATATTTGGACGAGCCGGAGGACAGCATTTTCATGAAAGCGTCCCGCGCCGCCGTAGCCGGGGCCTCCGCCCGCATTCTGGCGGCTATTTCGGCGGAGGCCATTATGCTGGTCGCGTACTGGTAGACATAGAAGTTGTAGTAGAAATGCGGGATATACGCCCATTCCATGCCGTAGAGGTCGTCTATCTTGCAGACGTCCTGCGCGTCGCCGTAGTATTCCCTGAGCAGGCTCAGGTAGAGCGCGCTGAGCTTCTCGCCGGAAAGCGGCTCGTTTTTATCCGCCAGTTCGTGGATGCGCAGCTCGAAATCCGCGAACAGCGTCTGGCGGAACAGCGTCGTGCGCAGCGAGTCCAGATGGCTGCCCAGCAAAAACAGCCGGGTATCGCGGTCCTTTGTGCGGCCCAGCATGTAACGCAGCAGCAGATTCTCGTTGAGGGTGGAGGCCACCTCCGCCACAAAAATCTTGTAATCGTGCGTCGGGTACGGCTGGTTTTTGTCGGACAGGAAGGTGTGCATGGAGTGGCCGGATTCATGTGCCAGCGTTGACACCTCCTCATAAGTGCCGGTGAAATTCTGCAACTGGTACGGATGCACGCCGTAAACGCCGGTGCTGTAGGCGCCGGACCTTTTGCCGGTTGTGGGGACAAAATCCACCCAGCGGTTTTCAAAACCCGCCTTTAGGTCCGCAACATACTGCGGCCCCAGCGGCGCTACGGCCTCCAGCACCATCTGTTTGGCCTGCTCGGCGTCGTATTTGAGGTCAACCTCCTTGACGACGGAGGCGTAGAGGTCCTCGTATCCCAGCGTTTTAAGCCCCAGCATCCGCTTGCGCAGCTTCAGATAGCGGTGCAGCGTCGGCAGGTTGGCATGGACATCGGCTATAAGCTGCTTGTAGACTGCGGACGAAACATTTGAATCAAACAGCGCCGCTTCCAGGCAGCTGCCGAACTTGTGCGTTTCCTTGTTAAACTGATGGGTTTTGACAAGCGCGTTCAACGTTGTGCCCAGGGTGCGCTCAAACTTTTTGTACTCGCCCCAGAAGGTCTTGAACACCTTCTCGCGGTCCTTGCGGTCCTGGGCGGCGCGGTATTTGGTGTATGCCTGCGCGTCCAGCCGGACTTTCTCGCCGTTGGAGAGCTTTACTTCCGGGTAAGGCAGGTCCGCGTTTGTGAATATCCCGTAGGTGTCATACGGGGCGGAGGCCATCATCCCGGCCTGCGCCGCTATCTTTTCCTCCTGCGGGGAAAGGGTGTGCGGCGCATAGCGCAGTATATCGTCCAGCCAGGGTTTGAACGGCGCAAGCCGCGCGTCCGCCGCCGCGAAACCCCATATTTTGTCCGTTCCCAGCGCCAGTATTTCGGGGCGCAGGTAAGAGACGGCGGCGGAATACTGCACCGACAGCGACTTGGCGGTCTCTTTCATCTCCAGCGTTTTGGAGACGCGGGTATCCTCGTCGCTGCGCATGCTGGCGTAGGTATAGAGGCGGGAGAGGTCCCTGTCCAAATCCATCATCGCGGAAAGCGCGGCGTAAAACCCGTCCGCCGAGACGCCCAGCTTCCCCTGGAAATCCGCCATTTTCGGGATGCGGGCGGCCAGGTCTTTTGCCGCGGCGGACCAGGCATCCTCGCTGGGATAGAGGTCGGCGGTGTTCCATTTGTATTTTTCTGGCACGTCGGCGCGCTCGGAAGCGCGCGCGCCACCGGCGCACAACCCCGCGGACAACGCAATCAGCAGAACGGTTTCTTTTCTCATAAATTTCTCCTGTTCTCCGGCAGCGGAACATCTTAATTATATCAATATCATATTTTTGCCGCGCGGGCGCGTCATTGACTGGAAATCCGGGACGGGCTATAATTACATATTACTTGGGAAAATCGGGGGAATATCAAGGAGAGGCCGCCATGAGCCGCACCGTTATGGAAAAATCAGAAACAGCCAGACCCGCGCCCGAAAGCGCGCAGCCCGCAGACGCGATTTACGATATAAGGCCCGAAAAAACCGCCTGTCCCGAAGACGCCGAACTGCACTGGTACCGCAACGTATACCAAGGCGACGTGCCGCAGCTTACACTGCGCGCCGTGGTGATGGGCGCTTTTCTGGGCGGTTTCATGGCGCTGTCCAACCTTTACGTCGGCCTCAAGACCGGCTGGGCGCTGGGCGTGGCGATAACGGCGTGCATACTCTCCTTCTCGCTGCACAAGCTGCTGATGACGCTGTTTCCGCGCCTCTTTGCCACCGAGATGACCATACTTGAAAGCACCTGCATGCAGACCACCGCCTCCTCCGCCGGATATTCCACCGGCGGGACCATGGTGTCGGCTATTTCGGCTTTCCTTATAGTTACGGGCCATCATGTCCCCTGGCTGACGCTGACGCTGTGGACCGTTTTCCTTGCCCTGCTGGGCATATCCATGGCCATACCGATGAAGCGGCAGATGATAAACATAGAGCAGTTGAAATTCCCCTCCGGCATAGCCGCGGCGGAAACACTGAAAAGTCTGCACTCCAAAGGCGGAGAGGCGGTCAAAAAGGCGCGCATACTGGCGGGGGGCGGGATTTTCGGCGGGCTTGTGGCCTGCCTGCGCGACGCGGCGCATATAGTGCCGGATAAAATAGCCCTGGGCTCCTGGGCCATAATGGGCAAGCCGCTTGCGGGCTGGACCATAAGCCTTGACGGCAGCGCGATAATGATAGCCGCGGGCGCGATTATCGGCTGGCGCACCTGCTGGTCGCTGCTGCTGGGCGGCATAATAAACTACGGCATTCTTGCCCCGAAAATGGCCGCGCTGGGCGTGATAGACATTTCCCAGATCGGCTACCGCGAGATAGTGCGCTGGAGCACCTGGGCCGGCGCGTCCATGATGGTAACCTCCGGCCTGCTGATGTTTGCGATGCAGTGGAAAACCAGCCTGCGCGCCTTCAGCGGGCTGGCCGCCATATTCAGCCGCAAAAAAGAATGCGAAAGCACGGACCCGCTGGCGAACGTGGAGCCGCCGGTAACATGGTTCGCCTTCGGCACGTTGTTTGCGGGGCTGTGCTGCATGCTGCTGCTGCACTACGCTTTCCAAACCACATTCCTGATGGGCGCGGTGGCGGTGGCGGTAACTTTCCTGCTGGCGATAGTCGCCTGCCGCGTTACCGGCGAGACCGACACCACCCCCATGGGCGCGATGGGCAAGATAACCCAGCTCACCTTCGGCATACTGGCCCCCAGCAACATGGCCACCAACCTGATGACGGCCAGCGTTACCGCCAACGCCGCCAGCACCTCGGCGGATTTGCTGACCAGCCTCAAAACCGGCTATCTGCTGGGCGCCAACCCGCGCAAGATGTTTATTGCCCAGTTCCTGGGGATTTTCGCGGGGACGCTGGTGGTGGTGCCGGCTTTTTATCTGCTGGTGCCCAACGCCTCGGTTCTGGGAACAGACCAGTGGCCCGCCCCCTCCGCGCAGGTGTGGGCCGCCGTGGCGCGGCTGCTGGCCAACGGTTTTGAATCGCTTCATCCCACGGCCAAAATGGGAATGCTCATAGGCGGGTTGGTTGGCATACTCATCCCGCTGGCGGAGATGAAATTCCCGGAATACAAAAAATACATCCCCTCCGCCACCGGCATCGGGCTGGCGATGGTGATACCGTTTTACAACTCGCTGTCCATGTTCCTGGGCGCGCTGGCGGTGATGCTGGTTGAAAAGAAAAAACCCGCCCTGTCCGAGATGTGGACCATTCCGCTGGCCTCCGGCATAATAGCGGGTGAATCCATACTGGGCGTCGCGGTGGCGCTGCTGGCCGCCGCCGGGATACTGCATTGAAAGCTGCCGGCGCATTGCTGCTGGCCGGCGCGCTTTCAATGGTGTTGCTGGCGGCGGGCAAAAGCGCGCCGCCGTCCGCCGGGCTTATCGCCTACGAATTTCTCTCGGCCATAGGCGTTTGCGGCGCGATGTACGGCATGGTTCTGCGCGACATGAAGCCGCTGTGGGGCCTGCCGGACAAGGTGTTTTTCGGGCTGGTTTTCGGCCCCGCGCTGGCGCAGATGGGCCTGGCCGCGCGCGCGCCCGAATTGTTCTGGGCCGCGCCGCTGTGCTGGGCCGTGCTGTGGCGCATGGCCCGGCGCGCCGCCGCCCCGCCGGAGGATGCGGCGGACAAGTTCCGCCTGCCCATACCGCAAAGGGCTTTCCTGTGGGTGTTCCTGCTTCTGCTGCCGATATGCGCATGGGACTGGCGGCAGTTTCCGGCGCTCTACGGCATCTGGGCGCTGGCGCTGGCGATACTGCGCTCCGCCTGAAAATTACCGCGGCGGGACAGCGGAATTCCGCGCCGGACTGTCCCCGCCACCGCCGCCCCGGTTCTCGCTGCCGGCTGCAATTTTTGTATTTCGCTCAATAACCTGAAAATTTCAGGTAACAAATCCGCGCATAATAATGAGCGCGACGGCGCTGCTTTGATGTAAAATGAAGTGGAATCAGTTGCGCGTTGCGCGCGGAAGGGATGCAAGCCGAATATCATAAAGCTGCGTGGTGAAAGCCGTGATTTTCACCCAAAGACTTATCGGGAGCATGTCTCAATGGAATTCGTAGGCAGGCTGGTCAACTGGATTTTCAAGTATGTGGCCGTCGTCCTGCTGGGGCTGCTGCTGGCGGCGGGGGTCTGTTCCTATATAGCCTCGCGCATGTTCACTCCGGCGCAGTTGGCGGAGCTTGCCGCCGCGCAGATAGAGGATTTCACCGGCAGGCCGGCGCTGGTGGGCTCCGCCGAGGTGTCGCTTGTCAAAGGGATACGGATAAAGTCGCTGCGGGTGATAGACAATGCCAGCCCTTTCGGCGCGGACCTGGCCTCCGCAAAAGAGATAGACGCGGACTTTGAGTTGCTGCCGCTACTGGGCCGGCGGCTTGTAATCAAAAGCCTCACGCTGGTGGAGCCGCGCGTGAACCTGGTCCGGTATGCCGACGGGCGCTGGAATTTCGCCGGCGCCGCCGGGCGCCCGGGCCGGGCGGGCGGCGCGGGGCCGGCGGCAGTCCATGCCGAATCAATAAGCATAACCGGCGGCGCGGCGACGCTGCGCGACATCGCCTCCGGGACCGCGCGCGAACTGGACGACATAAACCTGCAGGTGTGGAATTTCAGCTGGAACAAGTATTTCCCCGCCAGCTTTGCCGCGCGGTACGCGCCGCGCGCGGGCGCGCCCCCCGTCTCATTCAGCGGCGACGCCATGGTTACGCTGGCCGGGCTAAAATGGCAGGACGCGGCGGCGCCGAAAATTTCACTCCGCGCCGAATACAGGGGCAAAAAAATCGTCGTGGACGGCAACGTAGCCGATTTCTCCGCGCCGAAAGTGGCTTTTGACGCCGCCGTCCCCGCCGTGGCCGCAGGCGAGCTGGAGGAGTTTCCCGGCCTCTCGCTCCCGGACGGACGGGTCAGCGCGCGGCTGCGCTTTGAGCGGGGCGGGATGCAAATCACGGGAATAAACGGCAATTTCGGCCCGGCGGTTTTTTCGGCGGAGGCGGAGGCGGATTTCCCGCATGACGCGCCGCCGGTGTATAAAATAGAGGCACGCACCACCGCGCCGGTGGACCTTGCCGCCGCCGCCGGACGCTGGGACAAACTGGCTCCGTATTCGCCTTCGGGGAGCGCGCGGGCGGAGCTGGCGCTGTCCGGCAGGGGGGGACAGGTTTCCGTTGACACCTTCACGGTAACGGTTTCCGGCGGGAAGTTCAAATGGGGCGGGTTTGCGGTGTCGGATGCGGCATTTTCCGTTTCGGCCCGCCCGGCGGACAAATCGCTGGAGATAACGGTCAGCTCGGGCGCATGCGCGGCCTACGGCCAGAATTTCTCGCTGCTCTCCGGCAGGCTGGGATACGCGCCGGACACCTTGTCGGTTCCCGCATTTTCCGGCAGCCTGGGCGGGGAAACGTTCAAGCTGTCCATGACCATCAAGAAGCTGAAATCCGCGGACCGCCTCATATATGTGATGCTGGACGCGCAGCGCATACGTTTCCCGCAGCTGTTCATCACCGTTTCCGACATTGCCGCCGCGATAGGCGACGCTTCCCCCGAACGCAGGGGGCGCGCGCCGCGCACATTCTCGGGCCCGCTGGCGTGGCTGCGCAATTTCCGGGAGAGGCTGCCGGCGTTCATGCCCAATATAAAAGGCTCGCTGCACGCGCGGGAGATGGAATCGCCCGTGGTGTCTGGCAGGGATTTGTACGCGGAGGTGAACCTGCGCGGCCTGGCCCCCGGCATGAAAACCCTCGCCGGCACCATAGACGTACAGGCGGGGCCGGGAGTGATTTACCGGCTGGAGGAGATGGCCTCCCGGGACCAGGCGCTTAAAATAACGTTCTCGCCTTTTCTTGCGATGCACAAGATGGACAATGCCGGCGCGCTCAAGGCCGGCTCCGTGCTGGAGGATGCCGGCTACAACACCATGGGCGCGGCGGTGGATTTCCGCTCCGGCGACATGACGGCGGAGAATTTCTACCTTTCCGGGCCGGTGATTTCCGCCTGCGGCTCCGGCGACGTGGGCTGGGCCGACGAGGACCTGGGAGTGTCGTTTTACACGTTGTTTTCAAGGACGCGCAATCCCGGCAGCCTTTCGGAAAGCCTGACCGACGCCAGCGGCAAGCCCGCGCTGGCTTTCACGGTTACAGGCTCCATGACGGAGCCGAAAGTCTCCATCAACAGCCCCAGGGAAACCGGCGGGAGGATAGAGCGGGCGGTGAAAAAAGCCGTGCGCACCGATTTCCGGGACATGAAGCGCTTCGTAAAAACCGGGCGGTAGACTTTGCGCGCCCGATTTGCCACACTGTAGCACACAGGCCGCCGGGCGGCGGCGTCAACGGAGGAGAATATGTCGGAAGATCCCAACAACCTTGATATGGTGGGTATATTGCAGGAGCACGGAGCGATTCTGAACGGGCATTTCGTGCTGCCGTCCGGTTTCCACAGCCAGAGTTATGTGCAAACCTCCCTCGCCATGCAGTACCCGCATATCGCCCACAAGATAGCAAAGGCGATGTCAGGCAAATTCCCGCAGGAGATAGACGTGGTGCTTGCGCCCACCGCGCAGACCCATGTGATAGCGCAGGAAGTGGCGCGGGTGCGCAAGGTGCGCGCCATCTACGCGGAAGGCTCCGGCGGGGCGATGATACTAAAGCGCAATTTCCGGCTTAAAGAGCATGACCGGGTGCTGGTGGTGGACGATGTCATCACCACGGGCAACCTCTCCGGCGCGGCGGTGGCGCTGGCGCAGCGCTACGGCGCGCGGGTCATGGGCGTGGCCGCAATAGTGGACCGCTCGCTGGGCGGGCTTCCGCTGCGGGTGCCGGTGCGCTCGCTGATTTCCTATCCGCTTCAGGTGTATCCTCCGGACCAGTGCCCGCTCTGCGCGCAGAAGGTGCCGCTTGTCGCGCCGGGCGGCACGCCCAAGCCGCCGGAGGATGACCAATGCTGACAGGGGAAGCAGTCCGTCTTCAACTGAACCCGGGGCAGGAGCGCAGGCTGGAAGCCGGCCACCAGTGGGTTTTTTCCAACGAACTTAAAACGGTGGACACCTCGGTCCCCCCCGGCTCGCCCTGCGAGATAATATCCTCGCGCGGGAAGCGGGTGGCCGTCGGTTTTTTCAATCCGCGCAGCCTGATAGCGGCGCGGGTGCTCTCCCGCGGGGAGCTGGAGCCGGATTTCATCTCCGCCCGCATCAGGGCCGCGCTGGAATACCGCAAAAGCCTGGGGCTGGAGCGTTACGGGCGCATTGTATTTTCCGAGGCGGATTTCCTGCCCGGCCTTGTCATTGACGCCTACGGCCCGCTTGTGGTGGCGGAAATACTCTGCGCCGGGATGGAGCGGCAGAAACCCAAAATCATCGCGGCGATAAACGAAGTGCTGTCCCCCAAAAGCATATTGTTCAAAAACAGCAGCCCTTTCCGCGCGCTGGAGGGCCTGTCGTCTGAAAACACCTCCGAAGGCCATGTGCCGGAGGAGGCCGAGGTCCACGAAAACGGGCTTAAATACTCCTTTTCCGCCACTGCCTGCCAGAAAACCGGCTTTTACTACGACCAGCGCGACAACAGGGCTTTCCTGGCGCAGCATTGTTCCGGGCGGAAGGTGCTGGACCTTTACTGCTACACCGGCGGCTTCGCGCTGGCCGCCGCGGCGGCGGGCGCAGCCGAGGTCTGGGGCGTGGATTCGTCCCAGCCGGCCGTGGACGCCGCCATCAAAAACGCGGAGCTTAACAAACTGCGCGCCTCCTTCCGCCGCGAGGATGCGGAGCGCGTGCTGGCCGCGTTAAAGGACGGTTCGCTGCCCGTCAAGCCGGATGTGATAGTGCTGGACCCGCCCAATCTGGTCAAAAGCCGCAAGAATCTGGGCGCGGCGCTGCGGCTTTACGGCAAGCTCAACGAGTCCGCGCTGCGCGGCCTTCCCTCCGGGGGATTGCTGGCCACGGCCTCCTGCTCGCATCATGTGAGCAGGGAGGAGTTTGTCCATATGCTGCGCGGCGCCGCCGTGCGCAGCGGGCGCAGGGTGTCTCTCGTCGAGCTGCGCGGCCAGGCGAAAGACCATCCCGTGCTGCTGGCCATGCCGGAAACCGAGTACCTGCATTTCGCGCTTTTGCGGGCGGTTTAGCCTGAATGTTTCAGTTGGTTGCGAGAACCGAGGCAGCGCGAAATAATGCCGAACGAAATTATCCGCGCGCGCCTCACTGCGCGAAAGGATAATTTTGTGAAGGCAGTATGAAGCGATTTTTCGCCGAATTCCGCAATCCAACTGAAACACTCCGGCCAGGGCTTTTCGTCAGGAAATTTGACATTATCCGGCAACCGTGTTAAAGTAGTGAAACCTGAAAATTTTTCCGCAACGCGGAAGGGTTTTGCGGCCCCTCCGCCGGCCCCCGCGCAAACCGCGGCGCGGGGCTTAACAAGGAGCATGCAAATGACAAAGACGATGATCGAACCCAGGAAGAAAATCCAACTCTCGCCCAATCAGGAAAAAGTGATAAAAGACAAGTATCTGCGGGACTCCGCCACGGTGGAAGACTGGTTCCTGGGCATAGCGCACAATATCGCCCTTGCCGAAATCCTTTTCCACCCCGATGCCGAGAAATGGGGGGTGTTCACCGGCGTCAGCCACACCGCCTACGGGCCGCACCGCAACGGCGTTACCACCGGCAAAATGCTGCTTTTCCACGAAGGGATTTACGATTCCGAGCAGCGCGACGCGAACTTTTTCAAGCTGATGCGCAACCTGGAAGACGCCTACAAACACTTTGACGCCGCCCGCGAAACCGCCGATTTCTGGCAGGAGCAGTATTACACCCTGATGTCGCAGATGGATTTCCTGCCCAACTCGCCCACGCTTATGAACGCCGGGCGGGATTTGCAGCAGTTGTCGGCCTGCTATGTGCTACCGATACCGGATTCCATAGAAGGAATATCAAAGGCGCTGCACGCGCAGAGCCTTATCCAGAAATCCGGCGGGGGAACGGGGTTTTCCTTCGGCAACCTGCGCCCCAAGGGCGATATCGTCAAAAAGACCAAGGGCGTGGCCTCCGGCGCATTGTCCTTCATGCAGCTTTTTGACAAGCTGACCGATGTGGTCAAGCAGGGCGGCACCCGGCGCGGCGCCAACATGGGCGTGCTGCCGGTGCGCCACCCGGAAGTAAAGGATTTCATAACGATGAAAGCCTCCGGCACGTGCATGGAGAACTTCAATATCTCCGTGGCGATAGACGAGGATTTCATGAACGCCGTCTCCGCCGGCGAGGATTACGAACTGGTGAACCCGCACACCGGCAAGCCTTCCGGCAAACTCAACGCGCGGGAAGTGTTCAACATGCTCTGCGAATCCGCCTGGAAATCCGGCGATCCCGGCGTGGTGTTCATGGACCGCATGAACGGCCCCAGCTCCAACCCGACGCCGCATCTGGGCCGGGTGGAAAGCACCAACCCCTGCGGCGAGCAGCCGCTTCTGCCGTGGGAGCCGTGCAACCTCGGCTCGCTCAACCTGCCGCATTTCATAAAGGGCGAGACGGGGCGCGCAGCCATAGACTACGACGCTCTGGGCAAAACGGTGGAGACCTGCGTGCGCTTTCTGGATGATGTCATAGAAATCAACAATTACCCCCTGCCGGAAATAGAGAAGATGGCCAAGGGCAACCGCCGCATAGGGCTGGGCCTGATGGGCTGGGCCGAGACGCTGGTCCGCCTGGGCGTCCCCTACGACAGCCAGGACGCGCTGCGCCAGGCCGAGGAGCTGATGTCTTTCATAAACGAGCGCGCGCTGGCCGCCTCCGAGCATATAGGGCGCGACCGCGGCGTGTTCCCGAACTGGAAAAGCTCCGTCTACGACCAGAGCGGCCCCAATTTCCGGGGACATGCCAGAATGCCGCGCAACTGCGCCCGCACCACCATCGCGCCCACCGGCACCATCGCCATCGCCGCGGGGCTGCAGGGCGGCGGGATAGAGCCGTTTTTCGCCATCGCCTACACGCGCTACAACGCGCGCGCGCTGGACGCGCTCAAAAACGGCCAGACCCCGGATGCCAACGACGTTTTCTTTGAAATCAACCCGCTGTTCAAGGAAATAGCGCGCCAGCATAACTTCTTCGGGCTTAAGGAAGAGACCCTCTGGGCCAAGATAGACGCCAACCACAAAGCCATACGCGGCATCCCGGAGATACCCGAAAATATCCAGAAGCTGTTCCCCACCGCCCACGACGTTTCGGTGGAGTATCACATAAGGATGCAGTCCGCGTTCCAGAAGTTCGTGGATAACGCGGTGTCCAAGACCATCAACATGACCTCGTCGGCCACGGTGGAGGATGTGCGCAAGGCCTACTCCCTGGCATACGAGCTTAACTGCAAAGGCGTTACCATATACCGCGACGGGTGCAAAAGCCAGCAGGTGCTAAACATCGGCACAACCGCCGAGGATGCGACCAGGAAAAAGAAGGAGCGCAAGCCCTTCGGCGTCGCCTCGGAGTATTACCAGATAACCACCGGCTACGGCCCGCTGCACATACATATCAACTACGACGACAGCGGCCCCTACCAGGTGTTCACCAATATCCCGCCGCTGGGCACGGAAATAAGCGGGCTCACCTCGCTGATGGGCATACTGCTGTCCAAGTATCTTGAAGCCGGCGGCGAGCCGGAAAGCGTGCTAAAGCACCTCAACTCCATCAAAGGCGACCGGCCCATAGGCTTTGGCGAAAACCATGTCAATTCCATCCCGCACGCCCTTGCCATCGCGCTGCGCAATCATCTGCGCAAAAACGGCACGTTGGAGGCGGCGACAGCGGCCAGCGGCCATGAAGCCCGGCTGGACCTCTGGGACGCGGCGCGCTCGCTCTACTGCCCGAAGTGCTATTCGTCCAATGTCAGCTATCAGTCCGGCTGCTCGGGCCCGACCTGCCACGACTGCGGTTATTCGGAATGCTCCTGAAGACAGCGCTATTGTGCCTTGCCCTCGTCCCCGCCGCCAAAGCCGGCGGGGACGAGACTGTTTTGTTCTCCCCCGCCTATGGCAAGCGGGTGGTGAAGGACATTATTGAAGTTCCCGTAAAGCCGTTCCACTGGGACAAAAAGGACCTCACTATTGCCGGCTCCGTGCTGGGAGCTACGGGGATAGCGTTCATCTTTGACTCGCAAATCCGCGATTACTATTACAATCCCGCGCACCGGAACAATTTCTGGGATTCGGTAAGCGACGTCACCACCCATTTCGGGGATTACAAGATGCAGCTGCCGCTGATTATGGGTTCCTGGGCGGCGGGGCTTGCCACGGGCAATTCCACCCTGACCAAAATCGCCGCGGACGGAGCGGAGGCCAGCATAATCGCCGCCGGGCTTATAACGCCGATGCTGGTTTATATAACGGGCCGTGCGCTGCCCTGCGACGGCGAGGATGCCTACAAATTCCGCCCCTTCACCCCGATGCGCTATTCCTTCCCCTCCGGGCACACGACCGAGGCGTTCACCATGGCGGCGGTGATAGACCAGAATTTAAGAAAGCATTTCGGCTACTGGCATACGCCTTTTGTTTACGCCATGGCCGTGGGCACGGCGCATTCCAGGGTTTATGACGAGACGCATTATCTCTCGGACGTCGTGCTGGCTTCCGGCATCGGCTGGGGCGTCGGCTACTGGATAGCCAACAAGCCGCGCAACCCGGAAAACAGCGTAATGCTGCTGCCTTCCCCCTCCGGCCTGATGGTGGCGGTTAAATTTTAACCCAAATTCTGCGCCTCGGTCCTTGCGCCAACTGAAATTTTCAGGTTAACAAGCCAAAGGCCGCGCCGGATTTCGTTTGAAATCCGGCGCGGCCTTTGCTTTGTGAGAGTGCGCGGGGAGGGACTCGAACCCTCATGTCTTTCGACATACGCCCCTCAAACGTACGCGTATACCAATTCCGCCACCCGCGCGGAAAACCGCCGTTTATGCCGGCTTGGCCTGTTTCGCCGCCGCTTTCGCGAGCCGCGATTTCTTGCGGGCCGCCGTTTTCCAGTGGATGACGCCTTTTTTGGCAGCCTTGTCCACCACCGAGGAAACCTTGCCGTATAACTGCGAGGTTTTGGCCGCATCGCCGGTTTTGAGCGCGGCGGAGTATTCCTTGGCGGCCAGTTTGATGGTTTTGCGAACGCCTTTGTTGTGGCTGGCCCGGCGCAGGGCCTGGCGCGCGGCTTTAAGCGCGCCGGTATGCCTTCCTGTCTTTAATTTCGCCATATTTCAATATTATATCGCTTGCCGGACGCCCCGTCAATGAAAATCCGGCGGGCGGCATTTCATTTGAAAATGCGGACGCAGAGTGTTAGAATGCAAAAATGAACACCTATCCCACCGAAAAAATCACGAACTTCGCCATAGCAGGGGCGGCGGGTTCGGGCAAGACCACCCTTGCCGAGGCGCTGCTTCTCAAAGCCGGCGCGATTTCCAGGCAAGGCCGGACGCAGGACGCAAACACCGTCAGCGATTTCGACCCGGAGGAAATCAAACGCAAAGCCAGTGTGAATTCGTCGCTGCTAGCCTTTGAGCATAACGGGCGCAAGTACAACATGTTTGACACGCCCGGATACATGGATTTTATCGGCGAAGTCATTTCCGTGTTAAGCGTAAGCGAAACCGTCGTCCTGGCAATGGACGCCGTTGCCGGCCCCGCCGCGGGTTTTGACAACGTTCTGCACGAGGCGCAGCGGCTGCATCTGCCCATGATGTGCGTCATTACCAAGCTGTGCAGGAAGCAGGCCGATTTTTCCGCCGCCGTTGACGCGCTGCGCAAAAAGGCCGGCGACGGCGCCGTGCCGGTGTTTGTGCCGGCCGGCAAAGAGGCGGGCTTTAATGCGGTGTTTTGCCTGCTGGACGGCGGCGCGCCGCCGGATTCCATAAAGGCGGAGGCCGCCCAGTGGCGCGAAACGCTTATAACCGCCCTTTCCGAAACCGACGAGTCGCTGCTTAACGACTATCTTGAGGGCAAGCCCGTCCCGCGAGATAAAATGGCCGCCGCGCTTAAAAAAAGCGTGCTGGAATGCAAGGTTTTCCCCGTCCTCTGCTGCGACGCCGAAACCGGGGCCGGCGTTGCCGAAATACTGGCCTTCGCGGAGGAATTCATGCCGTCGGCGGACAAGTCGCATTATGCCGCGCAGCCCGCGCCCGCGGCGCTGGTGTTCAAGACCATTCTGGAGGCGCACACCGGCGACCAGAACTACGCGCGCATGTTCTCCGGACAGTTAAAGCACGGCGACGCCGTCTACAACCGCTCCAGCGCCAAAGAGGAAAAAATAGGCCAGATATTCACCCTGCTTGGCAAGACGCGCATTGACATGCCGGAACTTAAGGCGGGAGACATAGCGGTTCTTTCAAAGCTCAAAAGCACCCGCACGGGCGACGTTCTCTGCTCCAAAGCCGCCCAGCCGGACATTGTGAAGCTGGAATATCCGGACCCGCTGGTTTCCCTCTCCGTCAAACCCAAAAACAAGGGCGAAGAGGAGAAAATGGCGGCGGCGCTGGAGTCCATGATGCGCGAATCCCCCACCTTCAGGATGCATTACGACCCCGAAACGCGGGAAACCGTTGTCAACGCCGCGGGTGACATTCAGCTGGACGTTATATTCTCGCGCATAAAGTCCCGCTACGGCCTTGAAGTGGAAACCGGCGAGCCGCGCATTCCTTATAAGGAAACCATTCGCGGCAGGGCCAGGGGCCAGGGCAAATACAAGAAGCAGACCGGCGGGCGCGGCCAGTACGGCGACGTCTGGCTGGAGCTGGAGCCTCTGCCCCGCGGCTCCGGTTTTGTCTTTGAGGAGAAGATTTTCGGCGGAGCGGTGCCGAGAAACTATATCCCCGCCGTGGAAAAAGGCATCCGCGAGGCGCTGACGCAGGGCGTCGTGGCCGGTTACCCGGTGGTGGACCTGAAGGTGACTCTGGTGGACGGCTCGTATCACGAAGTTGACTCCTCCGACCTGGCGTTCAAAATCGCGGCCTCCATGGGTTTCAAGAAGGTGTTTCATGACGCGCACCCCGTGCTGCTGGAGCCGATAGTCAACCTCACCGTCAACGCGCCGCAGGACTGCCTGGGCGACGTGACAGGCGACCTCAACAAGCGGCGGGGCCGCATCAACTCCATGGAAGGCGGCGCGATAACGGCTACCGTGCCGCTGTCGGAACTGTCCAAGTATTCCGGCGCGCTGAACTCGCTTACCAGCGGCAGGGGAAGCTATACCTTCAAGTTCGCCAGATATGACGAGGTTTCCGTACCGGTGCAGCAGAAACTGGTGGAGTTTTACACCAAGCTCAGGGAGTCCGGCAATCTGCGCTCCAAGGATGAGTAGCATTTGAGTCGGCGCGGACAACAACGGTTGCCGTTGTCCGCGCCGGCGTTTTTATGAATGAATCCTGGTCGGAATACCGCATAACCAAGACGCGGCTTGCGTCCGGCAACACAGCCAGGCTGCTGCGCGGCGGCGAGGCGATGTTTTCCGCCATGCTAGCGGCTATAGAGGGCGCGCGGGAGCGCGCGCTGCTTTGCGTCTATATGATAGCCGACGACGCGCTTGGCCGCAAATTCGCCGCCGCGCTGGAGCGGGCCGCGCGGCGCGGAGTGAAGGTTTATATCACTTACGATTCGCTGGGCTCGTTCGCGCTTGGCGCGGGGTTTTTCTCCGGCCTGCGCGCCGCGGGCGCGCGGGTGGCGGTGTTCCGCCCGCTGGTGCTATGGAATCCGGTGGGCAGCCTCTACCGGCGCAACCACCGCAAAATCCTGGCGGTGGACGGGAACCGCGCCTTCGTCGGCGGGTTCAACATAACCGGAGAATTCGCGCCCAAACGCTGGGGCGGGCGGGACTGGCACGAAACCGCCGTGGAGTTTTGCGGCCCAGCCGCCGCCGACGCGGAGGCGCTGTTCTGGGAAAGCTGGCAGCTCTGCGGCTGCGATGTTCCGCCGCCCGCGCCGCCGCCGGCGGAATGCGGCACAACGTGGATTTCCGTGGCTTCCAGCGCCGGCATAGGGCGGATAAACCATATCCGCCAGAGCTATAAAAACGCGATACTGCGCGCGAAAAAATACGTCTACATAGAAACCGGCTATTTCCTGCCCGGGCCTTTCATTTACAGAAAGCTGATAACCGCCGCGCGGCGCGGGGCCAGGGTCGCCGTCATCACCCCCACCCGCAGCGACCATCCCTACATGCGCTGGGCGTCGTGGGCCATTTTCGGAAAACTGCTCAGGGCCGGGGTGGAGATTTACGAATGGCTGCCCGGCGTGCTGCATTGCAAAACCGCCGTGATAGACGGGCAGTGGTCGTCGGTGGGCAGCTTCAACCTGGACTATCTGAGCCTGCATTACAACCTGGAAATAAACGTAAATATCTACGGTGAGGAGTTCGGCGAGCAGATGCGCGCGATGTTTGAAGAGGATCTCAAACGCTGCCGCCGCATCACTCTGGAGGAATGGAAGGCGCAGCCGCTTGTTTTCAAGGCCGCCAGCCGCTTCCTTTACATTTTCAGGAACCTTGTTTGAAATGATACCATCTCTGAAATGAGGCATTTTTTAGCGCTGGCGGTTTTGGCGCTGCTGTGCGGCTGCGGTGGCGGCGGCGGGGCGGGCGGAAAGTCCGTGGGACTGGTTTTTGACGTGGGCGGGCGGGGAGACAAATCGTTCAACGATTCGGCCTACGAGGGGCTGGAGCGCGCCAAACGCGAGCTGGGCGTAGATTACACCTATATAGAGCCGGGCGAGGGCGCGGACCGGGAGTCCGCGCTGCGCCAGCTCGCCGCCGAGGGAAGGGGGCTCATTTTCGGCACCGGATTTTTATTTACCGACGATATAAACAGCATCGCCGCCGACTTCCCGGACAAAATGTTCGCCTGCGTGGATTATGCGCTCAACCCGCGCAAAGCCGTGCCGCGGAATGTGGTCGCGCTGAAATTCCGCGAGGAGGAAGGCAGCTTTCTTGTCGGCGCGATAGCGGGGCTGGTTACAAAAACAAACACGGTGGGTTTTGTGGGCGGGATGGATATTCCGCTTATTCACAAGTTCGAACTGGGCTATACGGCGGGCGTAAAGGCCGTGAACCCGCGCTGCCGCGTGCTGGCGGCGTATGCCGGCGTTACCGGCGAGGCGTTCAAAAACCCCGCCAAGGGCAAGGCGCTTGCGATTTCGCAGATAGACAAGAGGGCCGACATCATTTTCCACGCCTCCGGCACCACGGGGTTCGGCGTCTTTGAAGCCGCGCGGGAGCGCAAAATAAAAGCCATCGGCGTTGACGGCGACCAGTACAACGAGGCGCCGGGCTATATTCTCACCTCCATGGTCAAGAAGGTGGATGTGGCGGTTTTCGGCGCGGTCCGGGCCTGGCTGGCGGGGCGGCTGCGCGGCGGGGTTTACGAGCTGGGGCTTGCCAACGGCGCGGTGGGATATGTTTACGACAAGCATAACAGAAACCTCATCCCGCCGGATGTGATAGCGCAGGTGGAGGAGCTTAAACGGCAAATAATCGGCGGCGAAATACAGATTCCGAGGGTGAAATGAACCGTCTTGCGGTTGAAATGACCGGCGTGATAAAACGTTTCGGCGCGGTGGAAGCCTGCGCCGGCGCGTCGCTGCGCGCGGCGGCGGGCGAAATTCACGCGCTTGTGGGCGAAAACGGGGCGGGCAAATCCACCCTGATGAAAATTCTCTACGGCCTCTACCGGCCCGACGGCGGAATTATAAAGGTGGACAACGCGCCTGTCCGTTTCGGCGGACCCGGAGACGCCATCGCGCGCGGCATAGGGATGGTGCATCAGCATTTCATGCTGGCCCCCAACCTGACCGCCGCCGAAAACGTCGTCCTGGGGATGGAGCCGGGCGGGTTTTTCTCGCTGGATGACGGCAAGGCATTGCGGCTGACTGAGGAAATTTCAAAGCTCTACGGGCTTGAGATAGACGGCAACGCGCCCGTGGAAACCCTGTCCGTGGGCGAGCAGCAGCGGCTGGAGATACTCAAGGTCCTCTCGCGCGGGGCGGGAATTCTGATACTGGACGAGCCTACCGCCGTGCTTACCCCCAGGGAAACGGCCTCTTTTTTTGAAATACTCGTCAAGCTCAAGGCGCAGGGGAAAACCGTAATTCTCATCACCCACAAATTGCGCGAGGTTATGGCAGTGTCCGACGAGGTTACGGTGATGCGCGGGGGTAAAACCATAGGCTCCTCGCGCACCGCCTCCACAAACGAAAGCGAGCTTGCCCGCATGATGGTGGGCAGGCCGGTGGTGTTTTCGGTAAAGCGCGCGGTGAAAACGCCACAGGAACTGGACGCCGCGCCCGTCGCGCTGGTTCTAAAGGAAATCTCCGCCAAATCCGACAGGGGGACCCGCGCCCTCCAGCAGTTTTCGCTGACCGTCCGGCGGGGCGAGATTTTCGGCATCGCCGGAGTGGAGGGCAACGGCCAGACCGAGCTTGCCGAGGTGATAACCGGACTGCGCAAGCCCGTCAGCGGCGAAATGTCCGCGCTGGGCAGGGAAATAGATTTTGAAAACTGCGGCGCGGCTTTCATGTCCGCGCTGGGGATTTCGCATATCCCGCAGGACAGGCACCGCCGCGCCGTGGTGCTGGATTACTCCGTGCGGGACAACTGCGCGCTGGGGCTGCACCGCCAGCCGCGTTTCAACCTGCCCTTTTCGCTTAATTTCGGCGAGATGGAAAGTTTCGCCAAAGCGCTTATTGAAAAATACGGCATTCGCCCTGCGGATACGGGAGCCAGGATGCGCGCGCTTTCCGGCGGCAACCAGCAGAAGGCCGTCGTGGCGCGGGAGCTGGCGCGCGGCCCCGGACTGCTTGTGGCCGCCCAGCCCACCCGCGGCGTGGACGTGGGCGCGATAGAATTTATCCACGAAAAAATCATCGCCGCGCGCGACGCGGGCTGCGCCGTGCTGCTTATTTCGGCGGAGTTGGGCGAGATACTGGCCCTGTCGGACCGGATAGGCGTCATCTGCCGCGGCCAGCTGGCCGGCACGTTATACGCCGGCGGCGCCGACGAGGAAAAGCTGGGCCTTCTGATGGCCGGCTGGAAATTCCAATAGGCCGATTTCCGCCTGCCCGTCAGACTTGAATCCCGAATAAACTTTTAGCCTGAAAGTTTCAGTTGGTGCGAGGACCGAGGCGAAAAAGCGCAAAATAATGCCGAACAAAATTATCCGCGCGTGCTTCACAGCACGAAAGGATAATTTTGTGAAGGCAGTATGAAGCGATTTTTCGCCGAATCCCGCAGCCAACTGAAATTTTCAGGTTAGGCAAAAACCCCGGCTTTGGGCTTATCCGGGGGCAAATCTGTCAAACACGCGGCGCGCAGGCCGCCGTCCACGCCCATACCGCGCCGCGCGCGGCCAAATCCCCCGCCCTGTCCCAGAAAACAGCCGTCCCGCCGGCCACGCCGCGCCCGGCGGCGCGCAGGCTTATCAGCCGGGGATAGAGCAGCTTGAAAGACAGCAGCAGCACCAGGCTGTTGGCCGCGATTATGACGGCAAGCGAGAAAAACGCGCCCCCCGCCTGGCGCAAATCGCTTTGCTTTGTCTTCCAGATGATTTCCATGGTGTTCACAAGATGAAAACTCAGAAAAAATCCCAGCGCGCCGCAGAACCAGCCGCGATACGGCGACATATCCCATTTAAGCGAAGCCGCTCCGTATGCCAGCGCGCACACCACGGCATAAACCGGAACGCAGTACGGCGCAAGCGCGACAAAGCCGCTGGAGCCTTCCACCTTAACCTCGCCGCCGCCGGAGCCGGCGGAAAACCCGCTCACCCTGTAGCCGCACAGCGCCGCCGCGGCGGCATGCGCAAGCTCATGCGCGAAAACGTATATCACCCCCGCCCCGCCCAGCGCGAAATGCAGCGCGGCGTAAAGCGCAAACCCGCCGCAGAACCAGCCGGTGGCCGTCATATTGCTGAAAATCCCCCAGAACCCGCGGCCAGCTTCGGCGCAGGCCAGCAGCGCGCTGGGAAACAGCGCGGCGGCTATGACGAATTTGACCGCCCTGCCCATCAAAAATTGGTGGTGATAAGCGTGTCCGTGGCCTGCACGCCGTGCGCGCTGCGGACCTCGCGCACCACAAGGGAGCTGAGCTTGTCCATGGTGGGCGTTTCGGCTATCACCATGGCGTCCCAGCCGCCGAAGGTGAAGTAGACTTCCTTCACGCCGGGGATGCTCTTTATCTGGGCTATGGCCTTCTGTTCCAGCCCCGCGGTCAGCTTTACCAGCACGAATGCTATCATGTCGCGGCCTCCTGTTATCAGAATTTTTCTATCCACTGGCGGCTGCGGTAACGCTCTGCGGCCAGCCGGCGCGCGCTTTCCAGCCGGGAGGGCGGCGCGTCGGCGCGGGTCCAGCTTATGCCAAGCGCGCGGGAAAGCTCCTCCATGAATAGCCCGCCGGTTTCAGCCGAGCGCGCCCTCGCCCCCGGCAGTTGCAGCGAGCCCTGATAAAGCGTGGCCCCTGCGTATTTGCGCAGCGCGCCGCCCAGTATCTTGCCGCCGTTTTTGCCCGCGATGTCGCGCGGCACGGGGTTGCGAAAACACGCCTGCGCCTCCCCCGCCGCGGAAGGCGCGTAAGCCGCCGCGCCGCCTTCGCCGCCGCAGAGCGAGCATTCCACGCCGCCGCGCTCCAGCGCGGCGTAAAACGCGCCGTGCAGCAGGGCGTATATCTCCGGCGGCCTCTGCGCCGAGGGCGGGAACACGCAGGAGAAGGTCATGTCAAAATCATGCGGCACCACGCCGCCGCCGGTGGGCCTGCGGGTGGCCGGCGCGCCCGGCGGCACGGCGCGGGCGGCCTCCTCGTGGAACTGCGCGTAGCCGAAAGTTGCGCCGCCGCCGTTCCAGTTGTAAACCCGCAGAGTGAAACCATCCGCCGGCTCCAGCGAGGCCGCCTCGTCGTCCAGGGCCATATGCTCGTAGACGTCCAGCGGCGGCGTCGCCAGCAATATCCCCTTCATTTGAGCCAGCAGATGTCGGGCTGGCGGGCGGCGGCCACCTCGTCGGGCCTGCGCGCGGGCATTGTGTGCGGCGCGCCCTTTACCAGTTCCGGGTTGGCGCGCGCCTCGGCGTGTATGGCGCGCATGGCGGCGATAAAACCGTCCAGCGTCCGGCGGCTTTCAGTCTCGGTCGGCTCTATCATAAGGGCCTCGTGGACTATCAGCGGGAAATACACCGTCGGCGCGTGATAGCCGTAATCCAGCAGCCGCTTGGCGATGTCCAGCGTGCGCACGCCGCCGGTGGTTTCCGGGTCGGTGGTCAGCACGCATTCGTGCATGCAGGGGCCGCCGTACTGCGGCGGGAAAATGTCCTTGAGTTTGGCCAGCACGTAATTGGCGTTTATCACCGCGTCCTCGGCCACGGCGCGCAGGCTTTGCGCGGAATGCTGCAGCAGCCAGCAGTAAGCCCGCAGCAGCACCGCCGTATTGCCGGAGAACGCGCGCAGCGCGCCGATTGAATCGGGATAATCCGTCCGCGCACGGTACCTGCCGTTTTCCTCAACCACGCGGGGAACGGGCAAAAACGGCTCCAGCGCTTTTGTAACGCCCACAACGCCGGCCCCCGGCCCGCCGCCGCCGTGCGGGGTGGAGAAAGTCTTGTGCATGTTGAGGTGCATTATATCCACCCCGAAATCCCCGGGCCTGGCCATGCCGATAAGCGCGTTGAAATTCGCGCCGTCCATGTAGACCAGCGCGCCGGCCTTGTGCGCGGCGGCGGTTATCTGCCGTATCCCGGTTTCAAAAAGCCCCAGGGTGTTGGGCACGGTCAGCATGACGAGCGCGGTATCCGGCCCCAGATGCTTTTCCAGTTCCGGCAGGTCAACCCGCCCGTCGGGGCCGGATTTAACCGTTACCACCTCAAAGCCGCCCAGCGCGGCGGAAGCCGGATTGGTGCCGTGCGACGAATCCGGCACTATTATTTTGTGGCGCGCGGCGCCGCCGTTTCTGACATGCCAGGCGCGGGCGATTAGTATGCCCGCCCATTCGCCGTGCGCGCCCGCTGCGGCGTTGAGCGAAAACGCGGCCATCCCGCATATCTCGCAGAGCAGCTTTTCAAGGCCATGCAAAGCCTCCAGCGCGCCCTGCGCGGCGGCGTCCGGCGTTTCGGGATGAAGCGACGCAAACCCCGCAAGCGAGGACAACTCCTCGTTGATTTTGGGGTTGTATTTCATCGTGCAGGAGCCCAGCGGGTAGAAATGCGTGTCCAGCGAAAAGTTCAGCCGGGACAGATTGGTGTAATGGCGCACCGTGTCCAGCTCCGAGAGTTCGGGCAGTTTCGGCGCGTTCCTGCGCAGCAGGGAATGCGGCACATGCGAGGCGGCGGGTTTTTCCGCCGCGGCGAACCTGAACCCGCGCCTGCCGGGCGAGGATTTTTCTATGGACAACTGTCTCTGCGCGGTCTTTTCCGCCGGAGGGGCGGCGATTTCAGTTATTGGCATATTTTTTAAGCGCGCTCACCAGCGCGGCGGTTTCCTGGCGCGTCCGCATTTCCGTGACGCAGACCAGCAGGCAGTTTTCATAAGGCTTTTGCAGCGGTATGCCCGCCAGAATGCCTTCTTTGAGCAGCTCGTCCCGCAGTTGCGCGGCGGGGCGGGGACATTCCACGGCAAACTCGTTGAAAAACGGCGCGGCGAATTTCAGCCGGAACCCCTTAATCCCGCTTATCATTTCGGCGGCGCGGTGCGCGTTTTCCAGATTCAGCTCGGCGACTTCGCGCAGGCCTTCCGGCCCCAGCAGCGCGCAGTAGATTGCGGCGTTAAGCGCGCACAACGCCTCGTTGGAGCAGATGTTGGAGGCCGCCCTTTCGCGCCGGATATGCTGCTCCCGCGCGGCCAGCGTGAGGGTGAAGGCGCGTTTCCCGTCGGCATCCTTTGTTATGCCGCAGATTCTGCCGGGGATGTGGCGGACATGCTCTTTTTTGCACGCGAACATGCCCAGGTAGGGCCCGCCGTAGGAAAGCGGATTGCCCAGCGGCTGCCCCTCCGCCACGGCGATATCCGCGCCGCAGGAGCCGGGCGCGCGCAAAACGCCGAGGCTGAGCGGATTTACAACAGCCACAAGCAGCGCCCCCGCGGAGGAGGCCGCGGCGCGCGCCGCGTCCATATCCTCCAGGCAGCCGTAATAATTGGGGTTGCAGGCCACGACGCAGGCCGCGCCGTCGGCTGCTTCCGCCAGGCCGGCGGGGTCCATGGTCCCGTCGTCCGAGCACGGAATTTCCGCGAACACGGTTTCCGGCTGCGGGGCGAAATAGGTTTTAAGCGTTTTCAGGTAATGCGGGTTGAGCGACCGCGGCAGCGCGGCCTTTTTCCTGCCGGTAATGCGCATGGCGGCCTTGACCGCCTCCGCCAGCGCGGTGGCGCCGTCGTAGAGCGAGGCGTTGGAGGCGTCCATCTCAAACAGCGCGCAGACGGCGCTCTGATACTCGTATATGGACTGAAGCGTGCCCTGGCTGGCCTCGGCCTGATAGGGGGTGTAGGCGGTTACAAACTCCGCCCGGCCGGCCAGCGCGCGCACCGCCGCGGGGATGTAATGCTCGTAAGCCCCGCCTCCGGCGAAATTGGCCAGGCGGGCGTTTTTGCCCGCCAGGGCCGACATATGGGCGGCAAGCTGCGGCTCGGTCAGCGCGGGGGAGAGGTTGAATTTGGCGGAGCGCAGCTCGCGCGGAATCTGGGCCAGCAATTCCTCCAGCGAGCCAAAGCCGGAGGCCTTTATCATCTCCAGCCTGTCTTTATCGGTATGGACGGTGTACATGTCAGTGTTTGAGCGAAGCCGTGAATTGCTGATAGGCGGCGTAATCCATAAGCGCGGCCTGCCCGCCGTCGCCGGAGAGCTTTATTTTGCAGAACCAGCCCTTTTCGTGCGGGGACTGGTTGGCAAGCGCCGGCTCCGCCGCCAGCGCGGAGTTGGCCTCTACCACCTCGCCGGAAACCGGCGCGAAAAAGTCCGACGCGGCCTTGACCGATTCTATGACCGCGCAGCGCTCGCCCTGCCGGATATTCGCGCCGGGCTTGGGCAGCTCCACAAAAACGATGTCGCTTATCTCATGCTGGGCGTAGTCGGTTATTCCCACGGCGGCGACGCCGTTTTCTATACAGGCCCATTCGTGGGTCTTGGTGTATTTGCATTTTTCCGGGGTATACATGGCAGTCTCCTTAAACTTTATTTGCGTAAAACGGAACTTTCGCCGTTCTGGCCGGGATTTTGCGGGAGTGGATTTCCACGGAAAGCGGCTCCCCCTCCTTCAAATCCGGCGGGACGAGGTAGCCCACCCCTATGCCTCTGCCCAGCACGGGCGAGAAGGTGGCGCTGCACAGCTCGCCTATTTTCTCGCCGCCTCTCCAGACGGCGCAGCCGGGGCGCGGCACCCCGCCCTGTTCCAGCACAATGCCGGTCAGCTTGCGGCGGATGCCTTCTTTTTTCTGTTTCAGGACGGCTTCTTTCCCGATGAACTCGCCTTTATTGGGCTTTAACACCCAGCCGTAATTGGCTTCAAGAGTGGTATGGTCGTCGTCCACATCCGAGCCGTAGAGCAGATACCCCGCCTCAAGCCGCAGAGTGTCGCGCGAGCCGAGGCCGCACGGCGCAATGCCGTATTTTTTGCCTCTGGAAAGCAGTTCGTCCCACACTTTGACTATCGCGGAAGGCGGGGCGATTATTTCGCAGCCGTCCTCTCCGGTATAGCCGGTGCGGCAGATGAAACCGCCCTCGCCGTGTATTTTGGTTTCCGTTATCCAGAAGCGGGGCAGCTTCACCGCGTCCGGCCACAGTTCCGCCATAAGCTGCGGCGCTTTGGGGCCCTGCAAAGCTATCATCCCGTACCTGTCGCTGGCGTTTTCCACCGAAGCGTTCATCCCGGCGGAATGTTTTTTGAACCACGCGAAATCCTTGTCCGTGGTGGCGGAGTTAACCACCACAAGAAAACGCTCGTTTGAGAGGCAGAAGGGAATCACATCATCAACCAGCCCGCCATGCTCGTTAAGCACATGCGAATAGACGCCTTTTCCGGGGACAGTCTTTATATCGTTGGCGTTGAGCTTCTGAACCAGGGCATGCGCGTCCGCGCCGGTTATGAAAACCTGGCCCATGTGGGAAACGTCAAAAATGCCGCAGTCGCTGCGGACGGCGCGATGCTCCTGCAAAATGCCGGAAAACTGCACCGGCAGTTCCCAGCCGTGGAAATCCACCATTCTGCCGCCGGCTTTAAGCATTGAATCATAAAGCGGGGTGCGCCTGATGGTTTGCGATGTCATGTGTGCCTCCTCAAGTATGCGATTTGTTAAGCCCCGCTCCGGCAGCCTGCCGAAACCCCCGTTTCCGGGTCTTTTCGGCAGAACGCCGGCCTGCGCGGGCGATGCGTAAAGGCCGAAACCGCCCCGCCGCAGCGCGGCTGGCCGATACGTATATGTTTTATAACATTTAGGGACGGTTCACAAACGGGGGGAAAGGTTCTCTATTGCGGGGCGGCGGCCATCGGCTCGCCCACAAGCTGGTAATTGCCGGCCCACTGCAGTTGCACCGGCCCGACTCCCTTTTCCATCCAGTAAAGCGCGCCGATCGGGACGCCGCCGTTCCAGTCCTGCTGGTAAAACAGCATAAGCGTTTCGCCGTGCCTGCGCCCCAGAACATCCTCAAAAAACGGCAGCACTTTGGCGAACCAGACGGACTGATGGCCTTTTTGCGCCACAGCCTGGCCGGGCAGCATGTGCGAGGCCAGCACATCCAGGTAAATCCCGCATTCCAGTTTGCCGCCCACCGGCTGATGCCCGCCCCACAATATCTCGCCGCCGGAGCGGAAACGCATTTTTTTGACCGGGCCCAGAATGGCGGCCTCCGCCCCGCTGGACGGGTAATCATCCCCGAATTCCACCACGCCGCGCAGCGGGTCGTAGCGCAGCAGCCAGCGGTCCTTCCACTTTCCGTTGAGATAATCGTCCTGCCAGACGGTTCCGTCCGGCTGGCGGGAAAACACAGATGTCATGTTCGCCGGCAAGCCGCCCTTGTTAAAATAGTTGAACACGGCGGGCTTGCCGGACGCGGGCTGCGGCCAGTAATCGGGAACGAAAACAACGGCGGGAGCAGCGTCCGTGAAGAGCGGAACCGGAGGCGGAGCCGCAGCGTCCGCCGCGAAGCGCGCGCCCGCCGCCAACGCGCCGAAAACAGATTCCTCCGCCGCCGCGCAAGACACGGACAAAACCGCCGCAGCGGCAATCATAAAAATGTTTTTTTTCATCACACAAACCGCCGCGCCTGTGCCTGTTTCCAACCGCAGGAAATTATCGCAGGAAACGCATTTCGCGCGACAGGGTCAAAAGGCCCAGCCGGGATCCTGCGGCGCGTTCCGCTCGGGGGGAATTTTGCAATCCGCTACACGGGCTTGCGGGAGGCGCCGTCGAACGGCGCGGGGGGCGTCTGGCGCGGCGGGGGCGGGTTGTTCTGGGGCGGCAATGCCGCCGGCGCAGCCTCGGATGATTTCGGCGCGGGCGCGGCAGGCTTGTCCGGGGAGTTGGCGTCGCTGCGCGGAGTTTTTTCTTCGGCTGCGGGGGCGGATTTATCGGAATGCCGCCGGCGCGAATGCGCCGGTTTTTCCTTCTCCGGCGCGGGAGCCGGTTTGCGCGGCGCGGGAACAGGTTCAGCGGACGGCTTCTGCTTTTCCGCCGGCGCGGATGCAGCCTGGGCGGCGGGCTCCGGCGCGCTTTCCTCACGACGCGAAGGTTCGCCGCGCGTTACAGCGTTGTTTTCCGGACAGTCCAGCAAAGTGTCCAGCCTGACGGGAACGAGGCGGCGTTTTTTCGCCTCCTCCAGAACGCGGCGGACTATGTACACCGTGGCCTGCCGGTGGTCGCCGCCGTCGTGCAGCAGCAGTATCGCGCCGGGCGTGAGGCTGGCCAGATATTTCTTGAGCAACTCTTCCTTGGGGCGGCTTTCCCAGTCGGAGCCGTAATCCCAGTTGACCACCACGTACTTGTTGCGGCGGGCGGTTTGCAGCACCCATTTCTTTGTGATGCCGTACGGCATCCGCATGAAGCGGGTGTGGTAGCCGGTGTGTTTTTTAATAATATCGGAGGTGCGCTCCAGCTCGCTTTCCAGCTTGGAGACGCGCTTTTCCTCCGGCACTTTGTTGAAATTGCTGTGCGTATAAGTGTGGTTGGCGACGAGATGTCCCGCCTTGGCCTCCTCCTCCAGCAGCTTCGGGTTCCTGGCGGCCTGGCCGCCGAGGACAAAGAAAGTGGCCTTCGCGCCGTATGCGTCCAGCAGTTTTAGCACGTCTTCGGTGGCGTCGCCGGGACCGTCGTCAAAGGTAAGCGCCACATAGGGCCGGCTCTTCGGGCCGGAGGTTATGAACTTGCCGTAAGAGATATTATCGCCCGCGAAAGCCGGCGCCGCCAGCAGCAGCGCGGCAAAAATTTCATATTTCATAATTCTCCAGGTTCTTCCTGCCCATTTTCCAGGGGATTGCGACCGCCAGGATATTGACCAGCACGTATCCCGCGATGCACAGCGACAGCCAGCGCATGTCCCATGGCGCGGAATAAAATTTGTTGTAGAAGTGCATTCTGACCGGATACGCCTCCAGCGAAATAACCGCGGCCAGATACCCCACGCAGCAGGCCATATAGACGAACCCTCCGGCGGAGCTTTCCACCTGGTGTATGTTTTCCACGTCAAAGCGCGGGAACACCGCGCCCAGGCCGACGCCCATCACGCAGCACACCGCGGACGCCGCCGCTATCGTGCCCAGCCCCAGCGCTGACACGAAAAAATCCGCCTTCAGCAGGATATTGGAAACCGCCACCAGCGTTATCCCCACAAGCGCCGACGGCAGCGCCCACAGAACCAGCTTTTCACGCATGACCGAGGCAAGCGGCACCGGCGCGGCGCGCAGCAGCCAGAAGCTGCGCCCCTCCAGGCTTACGGCGGGGAAGGTGAAACGCAGCCCAATCGCCGCCACCACAAACCCGGCTATCGCTATGTTGAAAAAAGCGATGAGGCTTTTGAGGTCCGCCGACTCCAGCGGCAGCTTCCTTATGCTGAACAGGTACACCGCCATTATCGCCGCTATAAGCGCGGCCTGCGACCAATAGCGCATGTCGCGCATGAAAACGCGCCTGTCCTTCCATAAAAGCGTGGCCTGCACCCGCTCCAGCAGGCCGGCGCGGAAGAGTTTGCGCTCCACCGGCTCGGAAAAATGCGGCTTGTTCTGGCGCATTCCTTCCTGCGCGCCGTTGAAGCCGGCCAGATATGTCCATTTTGACAGATATGCCAGCGCCCCGTAAACAACCAGAACGGAGCCGAACAGCGCCGCAACGTATTTGGCGAAAACCGCGTATTTGCCGAATAAAAAAGCCTGCATCCCCCCCACCAGCCACCACGAAGGCAGATACGGCGCGGTCGGCGCCTGGAGGTATTGCAGGTATCTGGACACCACCTCCATGGCGCCGGGGTTCAACAGCAGCTCCGGCTGGGAGAAACGCAGCATCATGTAGGCCAGCACCATCGCCAGGCTGCCCAGCAGCCAGACGGTGTCGCGCGTCCTGCCGGTGGGAAAAAACCACATCAGCGCCATGCTAAGCGCCATGCCGCCCGCCGCGCCCAGCAGCACAAACGGAATCAGCAGAACGGCAAAATAGAGGTAAAAGAACACGGAGGCGTGTTCCGCCCGGCCCAGCGCCAGCACGAAAGGCAGCATCACCGCCACCAAAGTCCAGGAGGAGTACACCGCCGTCTCCACAGCTTTGTCAAAAAACACCAGCCGCGCCGGGATGGGGGAGGAGAAAAGGAATTTCAAATCGTCCGAATAATAGAGCGTGGTCATCGCGGAGATGAGGCCGGAAATCCCCACCATCGTAAACATCGCCAAAAACAGCATCGCCGTCATTTTCCAGGGCAGCAGCGGCCCGATGATGGAGACGCCGTAAAGATACCCCAGCGCGCGGCCAAACCAGTAATACATCAGCGCCAGTATCAGCAGCCCCGCCAGCGAAAACCCGGCGCGCACGCTTATATCCCAGAGGCTCATGCTCACCAGCCGGTTGAACGCGCTCTGCGCCCGGCGGCGGAGGAGAAGTTTTATCATAACAGCCTGCCGGAACGTTCCGCAATCACAGCGGACAGCAATTGCCTGTGCTTCGGCCCCAGAGAGGAGGCTTCCAGATACTGCGCCGCCCGCGCCGCAAGCCCGAGCACGTCCTCAACCGCGTTGGCGGCGGCTTTCCGGTCAATGCCAAGACCCTCCGCAAACCGGTCAAAGTCGGCGCGCAACGGCAGAGACAGGCTCACCGGGCGCGCCTGCGGGAAAGCCAGATATTCCGACGCATATTCAAAAACATAGCCTGAACCGGTTTCCGTCAAAGTTCCGGCTTTCGTCCCGGAATAATAAACAGCAGCCGTTTTCATCACATGTCAACCGGGCCGAGGATTTTGCCGAAAAGCCTAAGCACTTTATTTACGGCGTCCGCGCGAACCGTTTCCTTGCCCTGTTCAAGTCCGCGGACAAAACGCAGCCCCACCCCGGCCCTGCGCGCCAGTTCCGGCTGAGTGAGCTTAAGTTCTTTCCGGCGTTTTTTGACAAATTCCCGCACTTTTTTCATAGTATGCCCGATGGGGTATAATAACGCCAAATTGCCAAAATTTGACGCTTGTCATAACATGATTTGAGGCTTCTACAATAGTTATTATACCCCTTAGGGTATAATATTCAAGTCTGCTGCTGTATGTTTTTTTCCGAAGTAAGTTCCATGAACACGTCTTCCAGCGAGTAGTTGCCTGTGGCGGCGGACTGGCCGGCTTTCGCGCGCAGTTCGTCCAGGGTGCCGGTTTCCAGCAGCCTGCCGCCGTGCATTATGCCTATGCGCCCGCAAAGCTTTTCGGCTATTTCCAGGATATGGGTGCACATGAAAATAGCCACGCCGGATTTGGCCAGGTCCAACAGTATCCCCCGCACCATCCGGGCGGATTTGGGGTCCAGCCCGACCATAGGCTCGTCCAGCAGGACGGCTTTAGGCTCGCGCAGCAGCGCGCCGGCTATGACCAGCTTCTGGCGCATCCCGTGCGAATAGGATTCAAGCAGTTCCCCCTGCCAGCCCAGCAGTTCGAACATCTCCAGCAGCTCCGGTATCCGTTTTTGCTGCTTTTCCTCCGGCACTTCGTAAAGGTCGCCTATGAAGCGCATGAACTCCGCGCCGGTGAGTTTGGGGTAGACGAAAGGCTCGTCCGGGATAAGCGCAAGCAGCCGCTTGGCCTGAACCGGATTTTCAACAATATCCGCCCCGAACAGCGAGACAGAGCCGGACGTCGGGCGCATCAGCCCGGACATTATCTTGACCGTGGTGGTCTTGCCCGCGCCGTTGGGCCCCAGGAATCCGAATATTTCGCCCGGCTGCACGTCTATGCTGACGCCGTTGACGGCGGAGAGGTCCCCGAATTTTTTGACGAGATTGCGTAGCCGTATCATCAGAGCGAGGCGATGGCTTTGTATTCCTTAAGCCGCCGCGCTATCTGTTTGCGGGTAACGGCGGCCAGCCCCTGCGCGCCGAAGGATTCCACCGCGAAAGAGCCCATCACCGTCCCGAAGGCCAGCGCGGCCTTGAGCTCGCCGAAAGCGCGCGGCGCGCGGGAGCCCGCGATGTATCCCATGAACCCGCCGGCAAAGGTGTCGCCCGCGCCGGTGGTGTCTGCCACCGCAGCCACGGGATAGGCGCACAGCGAGCACATCTTGTCCCCGGAAAAAACCGCCGCGCCGTAGTCGCCTTTTTTGACCACCACGGCCTTCGGCCCCAGCGCCAGCGCGGCGCGCCCGGCCCGGACATGGTTATGCTCGCCGGTGAGCTGGCGGGCCTCGTCCTCGTTTACAAAGAAAATGTCAACCTTGCGCAGCAGCTTTAGCAGCGCGGCGCGGCTGCGCTGTATCCACATGTTCATGGAATCGCAGGCCACAATGCGCGGGCGCTTCATTTTTGAAAGCACATGCAGCTGAAGCCGCGGGTCTATGTTGGCCAGAAACAGCGCCGGGCAGGCCCGCTCCGGCGCGGAAAGCGCGGGGCGGAAATGCTCAAACACGTTTAGTTCCGTTTTTCTGGAGGTGGCGGTGCGGAAGTCCGGGCTGTAGCTGCCTTCCCAGCGGAAGGTTTTGCCGGGCAGCGTTTCAAGCCCCTCGGTGTTGACACCCGCGCCTTCAATAAGCCTGTGGTATTTTTCCGGGAAGTCCGCGCCCGCCGCGCCGCACAGCCGCACCGGCGCGAAATGCGCCGCACTGAGCGAAAAATACACCGCCGAACCGCCCAGCGCGTTAACCGCTTTCCCCGCCGGAGACTCAATGCCGTCCAGCGCGACCGAACCCACTACCAGAATTTCATTTTTCATCAGATTCCCTGCTCGCGTTTTGACAGGAATTCCTCGAACTTGCCGGTGGCGATATAGCTGTTCAGATAGGTGTTTATCATCCCGCCCGCCTTGGCGCGCACAATTTCCTGAGCGAATTCCGCTTTGTCTTTTTTGGGGTCCTTGCCGGGCTTGCGGCCCGACGCGGCGTAGGCGGCGTCCAGTTCCTGCGGAGTTACTTTAGCCGCGGCGATGATGAGGCTGCGGAATTTGGAGGCGTCGCGCTCGGCGCGCAGTTCGTTTTCAAACTGGACGGGCTGCATTTTGTAGGCATAGGCCACGCCGCGGGCGTAAAGCTCCGGGTTGAACTTGCCTTCGCGCTGGAACATGGGCAGGTTCTGGACTATGGCGGCAACCTCGAAATCGCCGGTGCTCATGTCGTATTCCCTGGCGCCCGCGCCGAGGATTTTTTCCACCACCAGCTCCTCCAGCACCTGTTTCTGTATGGTTTTGCGCAGGTTATCGGGAATTTCCGTCAGCCCTTTGCTGGTCAGCATTTCCATGCGCCTGTTGTACTGCCGGTAGAATTCCTGATTGGTGATTTTCAGGCCGCCCACCCGGGCCGCCAGGTCCATAGTGGCCGAGCCGGAACCCAGGTACGACCCCAGCCCCACGAATATGCCGGCCATGAATGTGGCTATGACGGCGATATAAATGATGCGCTTGTGCTTGTAAAAAAATGTAATCATGGCCTCTCATCCCCGGAGGCGCGCTCCGGCTCGGCGGCGGCCTCCTCTTCTTTCATCATGGAGCAGTGCCCCTCGAAAAACGCGCCTTCCTCTATGACAATCCTGCCGGTCCGTATGTCGCCGGAAACCCTGGAGGTGGCCAGCAACTCCGCCGAGCGCGCCGCCGAGATATTGCCCTTGACCTCGCCGCCCACGACGGCGGATTCCGCGGCGATGTCGCCCACCACCTTGCCCGTCTCGCCAATCACCACGGCGTGCGCCTCGGTTATGGAGCCTTCCATCCTGCCGTCTATGCGCAGCGAGCCTTTGGCGTTTATCGTGCCCTGGAAATACGCCTCCGGCCCCACCACCGAAACCATGTTGCCAAGCTCGAACATCCTGTCCTGGCTTTTTTTCAGAAACGCCATCAATCCTCCCGCGCGGGCTTGTCCGCGACTGCCGTCATATATTTTACCGGATTTACCGGCTTGCCGCTCTGCCAGACCTCGTAATGGACATGGCTTCCGGTAGAACGGCCCGTGGTCCCCATGCGCGCTATAATCTGGCCCCTTTTCACCTGCTGGCCTTCCTTAACCTCCAGCTTGGCCGCATGGCCGTAAAGCGTGGAATAGGCAAAGCCGTGGTCCAGCAGCACGGCCTGCCCGTAGCCCGCCGCCCAGCCGGCGTGGCGCACCACGCCGTCCGCCGTGGCGCGTATGGGCGTGTCGGGCCTGTTGCTTATGTCAACTCCTGGATGAAACTCGCCGTAATCGGATTCAAAAGGCGACATCCGGTAGCCGAACGGCGACGTTACCGCGCCGGGCGCGGGCCATATGGCAGGGGTGGCCCTGTACATGGAGCGCTGGTTGGTTATATACCACGCTATCTCCTGAAACCCGGCCAGCGCGCGCTGGGACTGTTCGGTAACCTGGCGCATGCCGTTGCGGAAAACGCTGTCGCTTATCCAGGCGGCTTTTTTCTCCAGCGCGCGGCGCAGGCTGTTCGCGTCGGAGGAGGGGGCGCCGCCCTCGCCGCCGTTATCGCCATCGTCGCGTATGATGGCGTTCCTGCTGCCCATGCCCAGCATGTGGCGCATCTGCTCGTCGGTTTTGCGGGTCAGCTCTATGTATTTCCTGCCGCGCTCCATCTCCCCGGAGACATAGGCGACTCTGGCGGAAAGCACGCGGTTGTCGGCCTTGGTTACGTAATAATCCAGATTCCTGCCCGCCACATACCCGGCCCACAACGTAATGCCGGTCCACAACGCCGCCATAAACAGCAGGAACGGCACCGAAAACCGCAGCCGCCACGCCGGCAGCGGGCCGTATGGCACCACCATAAGGCTGACGGGCCGCCGCCAGCTTTTGCGCAGCGCCCGCAGAAAAGAGCGAATACCGGTTACAGCCCGCATAAATTTGTCATCCCCTCACCGGCTCCGGCGCGCCGCCGGCCCCGCGTTCCATTGTGCTTTTTTTGTCAGAGTATTTCCAGCGGGGCATAGCGCAGCATGAATGTCTGCCGTCCGCCCTGGTCAAAAACCACGGTTATCTTGACGCCCTCGCCGGAGCCGGACTGCGCGATTATTTTCCCCGTCCCGTACACCGCGTGGCGCACCCGCTGGCCGCCCAGCGCCCTGGCCGCCGGCACTATTTTCGGCGCGGGCGGCGGCGCAAACTCCACATTGTCGGCGCCGGGCCGAAACACCTCGGTCTGCGCCATCAGCTTGCTTTCAAACAAAAACCGGGACGGCAGGTTGGCATACACCTTGCCGAAAAGCCGCCGCGTCGCCGCGTGCGTGGCGAACAGCCTTTTGCGCGCGCGCGTCATGGCCACATAGCAGAGGCGGCGCTCCTCCTCCAGTTCGTCCTCGCCGGCGTCGCCGGAGCCTATGGGAAACAGCCCCTCCTCCAGCCCGGTTACAAAAACAAAAGGAAACTCCAGCCCCTTGGCCAGATGGACGGTCATAAGCGTAACCCCGCTGCCGGAGGCTTCGTCCGAGGGGCTTATGAGCGCCACCTCCTCCAGCCAGCCGGAAAGCGAGGCCTCCGCCTGGGCGCGGGCGCAGCGCTCCTCGTACTCGCGCGCGCCGTTTAGCAGTTCCTGCAGATTGGCCAGCCGGCCCTTGGCCTCATCGTCATGGGGATTCTTTTCCACCGCCGCTTCCAGCGATTTCCAGTAACCGCTAAGCAGCAGCGCCCGCTGCAGCATATGCGCCGGCGGGGAAGTCTGCGCCTCCCTGTGCAGCGAGTCCAGCAGATTTGAAAACTCTCCCATTGCGCGGCGCGCGGCGGGGGTTATCCCCTCTATGAAAGCCGCAGCCTCCATCGCCTCGCAGAGCGCGACGCCCTTTTCGGCGGCGTATTTCTCAAGCCGCTCCTGGGATTGCTTGCTTATGCCGCGCGCGGGGACATTAAGCACCCGCGCCAGGCTGACCGGGTCGCGCGGGCTGACGGCCAGCCGCGCATAGGCCACCGCGTCCTTTATTTCGGCGCGGTCGTAGAATTTTGTCGCGCCCACAAGACGGTAGGGGATTTGCGCGCGGCGGAACGCCTCTTCAAAAGAGCGGCTCTGCGCGTTGGTGCGGTAGAACACGGCTGTTTCGGAAAGCGAGGCGCCGTCTTCTTCCACCAGCCGGCCTATCTGCGAGGCGACCCAGCGCGCCTCGTCGGATTCGGAGGGCAGCTCCTGCACGCGCACATCCTCGCCCTGCGGGTTTTCGGTGTAGAGATTTTTTTCCTTGCGGCGGAGATTGTATTTTATCAGGGTGTCCGCCGCCGCCAGTATTTTAGCGGTGGAGCGGTAATTAAGCTCCAGCGCGACGGTTTTGGCGTCCGGAAAATCTCGCTCAAACTCCAGTATGTTGCGTATGTCGGCGCCGCGCCAGGAGTATATGGACTGGTCCGGGTCGCCCACGGCGCAGATGTTGCGGTGCTTGGCGGAAAGCAGCTTGGCCAGCATGTACTGGGCGCGGTTGGTGTCCTGATACTCGTCCACCAGAACATGCAGGAAATGCTCCTGGTAGTATTCGCGCACATCGTCGCGCGTTTTCAGCAGCTCGGCGGGTTTCATCAGCAGGTCGCCGAAATCCAGCGCGCCCGCGGCGTTAAGCGCGGCCTGATAGCGCAGATACACATCCGCCGCCACCTGCCTGCCGGGCGCGGGCGAGGTCTGCGCGTGTATGGAATAGGACTGCGCGTCCATCAAATCGTCCTTGGCGCGGGAGATGATGTTGAGATAGAGGCCGTACTTGTTTTTTTCGTCCTCGCGGCCCAGCGCGGACAGCGCGGACTGTATGATTTTGCGCTGGTCGTTATCGTCGTAGATGACAAAATCGGGCTTGAGCCCCAGCACGGCGGCGTGGCGGCGCAGCAGCCGCGCGCCGAAAGAGTGGAATGTGTGCGTCCACACCTGCCAGCCGCGTCCGGGAACCAGCGCGTCCACGCGCTGGCGCATTTCCGCGGCGGCCTTGTTGGTGAATGTAACCGCCAGTATGCGCGACGGCGAAACCCCGCCCGCTATCAGCCGCGCTATGCGGCAGGTGAGGGTGCGGGTTTTGCCCGTCCCCGCGCCGGCCACTATAAGCAGCGGCCCGCCGGCGTGGACGACGGCCTCTCGCTGGCGGGCATTGAGCCCGGACAGCATGGAGTCGTATACCGAGGTTTCCATAAAAAAATAAAAGCCGCCTGCGAGCCGGCGGCTGCATATCACATTTTATAATTTATTAAGCGAAACATGAACCCGAAATTCTGCACGGGAATGCCACGCTCTCCGCCGTCCATGTTCCCGCCGCCAACTGCATTATGCCTGGCGCGAAACCGGCGGCTTCTCTAAAAGTGCTGCCGGATTCGCCGGGGGGCAAAAATTTCCGGCCCGCCGCAGGCGCAGCGGGCCGGGAGCCGAAATTCATTTTCCCCGCGGTTATCTGCCCGCTTTTTCGGCCTGGGAGGGGTTGTCGGCTATCTGCGACATGTAGAGCATCGCCTTGACGTTCCCCGCCGCGGACTGGTCTATCATCCCCGGACCAGGATAGAAACCGCCGTAATTGTAACGCTCTGGGTCCAGCTCTATTGTAAAGGCGAAAACATGATGCTTTTCATAAGCCCAGTCGCACATATCGCCGGTGGCCACGTAGAGTTCGCTGCTTTTCATGGCCTTGTAGCCGGTGAAGCCGGCCAGCTTGCCGGCTATGGCCTTGAAGATTTTAAGGTCTTTACCGTCGCTTACATCATCATCCGTGCTGCCCAGCGGATACAGCACCAGCCGGCTGTAGCTGTGATACGCGATTGCCACCGCAACGTTGGAATGCTTTCCGAAAAAATCGCGCACTGCCTGCGTTTCCGGCTCGGAAAAGGCGGCGGTTCCCATGTAGGTGTCGGAACCCGGGTTGGAGGAGGAGCCGCCCTGCCCCCACCGCGCGGCATAGTTGCGGTTGAGGTCCACGCCGAAGGCGTCGCCGCCCGTCTTGGCGCGATTCTTACGCCACCAGCGGTACTGGCCTTTATCTATGTCGTACTCCGCGCCGTCGGGGTTGAGCATGGGAACGATGTAAATGTCGCGCCCTTCAAGAACGGCTTTGGCCTCGCCGTCCTTGTTTTCGGCCAGCCAGGCGGCGTATTTGAGCGGCATTTCCACGCTGAGATGCTCCCGCGCGTGATGGTTGCCTATGAAAAGCGCGCCCGGCTTGCCGCTTGGCTTGTCGCCGGACACGGAGCTGTTGAGCCGCAGGCACAGTATCTCCCGCCCCTGCACGCTTTTGCCTATGGAGAATATGGACGAGTAGCCCTTGAGCTTCTCCGCATAAGCCTTGAGGTCGGACTGCATCCGGTCAAAATTGTGGTATTTGAGGTCCGACGGCGGAAAATCCTTGGTAAACGAGGCGCTGAATTTTTCCAGCGGGATGCTGGAGATGATTTCAAAACCGGCCTCTTTTATTTTTGAAAGCGTACCCTCGTTTGCTATGCCGGCGGAGGAGTCTTTGCCCGCCTCCACTATGTCCATGCCCAGATTGAATATCCGGGTGCGCTCCTGCGACGATTTGGCCGACACCACCGCCCAGTAGCGCGGGTTGACGGGTGTTTCTTTGGTTCCCGCCGGCGAAGCCGGAGACGCCTGTACGGGCCCGGCGGCGGAAGAAAGCTGTTTTGCCGGGGATTTGTTTCCTTCTGCGGACGCTGGGCCGGCGTTGGCAAACATCGCCGCGGCCAGCAGAAGTGCGGTTTTCAATTTAGCCTCCTGTGCTGTGCCTGCACTATATCATAAAACCGGCGGAACGGCTTTGATTAGGAGTTGTATTCGCCCCAGCTTTTTACGGCAAGGGAGTCCGGATTCAGCCGGCAAAATGCGGCTATGAAGGCCGCCGCCAGCTTCGCGTTGGTTATAAGCGGGATGTTATAATCCACCGCCGCGCGGCGGATGACATAATCGTTTTCCAGTTCCGCGCGGGAGAGGTTTTTGGGGATATTGATGACCAGATCTATTTTTCTTTCGCGCAGGTAATCCATTATATTGGGTTTCGCGTTTTCGCCGGGCCAGGCCAGCGCGGCGCATTCCACGCCGTTGGCGCTGAAAAATTCCGCGCTGCCCCTTGTGCCGAAAAGCGCATATCCTTTTTCCCGCAGCAGCCGCGCGCTTTCCAGCAGCTCTATCTTGGAGCGCGGCGGCCCGCTTGAGATGAGAATGTTTTTGGCCGGGATTGCGTATCCCACCGACAGCATGGCCTTAAGCACGGCCTCATGCAAACTGTCGCCCAGGCAGCCGACCTCGCCGGTGGAGGCCATTTCCACTCCCAGCACCGGGTCCGCCATGTGCAGCCGCGAAAAGGAAAACTGCGACGCTTTCACGCCGATATGGTCCAGGTCAAAAATTGACTTGTTCGGCTTTTCAAAACTCTCCCCCAGCATGATTCTGGCCGCCAGGTCTATGAAATTGCTCTTTAGCACCTTTGACACGAAAGGAAAACTGCGCGATGCGCGCAGATTGCACTCTATCACCTTGATATCGTTGTCTTTTGCCAGAAACTGCATGTTGAAAGGGCCGGAGATGTCCAGTTCTCTGGCTATCTGGCGGGAAATGCGCTTGATGCGGCGCGCGGTCTCTATATAAATTTTCTGGGCCGGGAAGACTATGGTCGCATCGCCCGAATGCACGCCCGCGAATTCCAGATGCTCCGAGGCGGCGTAGGCTATGATTTCGCCGTTTTTGGCGACGGCGTCCATCTCTATCTCCTTTGCTTCCTGTATGAATTCGGAGACTACCACCGGATGGCTTTTTGACACTTTCGCCGCCTGCGTCAGGAAATGTTCCAGCTCGCTTTTATTGGACACCACGTTCATCGCCGCGCCGGAGAGGACATAAGACGGCCTCACCAGCACGGGAAACCCCACGGTGTCGGCGAATTTATAAATCTCCTCCAGGCTGCTGGCCTCTTTCCAGCGGGGCTGGTCAACGCCCAGCCGGTCCAGCATGGCGGAGAATTTGTGCCTGTCCTCGGCGGCGTCTATGGAATGGGCGGAGGTTCCCAGTATCTTCACCCCCAGCGCGTGCAGCCGCATGGCGAGGTTGTTGGGGATCTGGCCGCCCACGGAAACAATAACCCCCTGCGGCGATTCCAGTTCCACGATGTCCAGCACCCGCTCCAGCGACAACTCGTCAAAATAGAGCCGGTCGCATTCGTCGTAATCGGTGCTGACGGTTTCGGGATTGTAATTTATCATCACGCCGCGCCAGCCCGTTTTCCGGGCGGCGCGCAGCGCGTTGACGCTGCACCAGTCAAACTCCACGCTGCTGCCTATGCGGTACGCGCCGGAACCCAGGACTATCACGGATTTCCCGTCCCGCTCAAATTCAATGTCATGACTCGTCCCGCAGTAAGTGAGATAGAGATAATTGGTGCGCGCCGGATATTCCGCCGCCAACGTGTCTATCTGTTTCACATACGGCACAATGCCCAGCGCCTTGCGCCGCGCGCGCACGCGCTGCAGCGCCTCTTCCATGCGCTCCGGCGGGCATTTGAGAGTCAGCCGCGCCAGCTGAAAATCTGAAAAACCGAGCTGCTTGGCGCGCAGCAGCTCTTTGGGCGGAATCTCGTCCGGCGAGCCGTATTTTTCAAGCGATTCCCCGGCGGAATGGATGTTTTTAAGTTTTTCCAGAAACCAGCGGTCTATTTTTGTAAGCTCGTTTATCCGCTCAACGGAAAAGCCGCGGCTGAAGGCTTCCTCTATCACGAAAATGCGCATGTCGGTGGGGCGGGCAAGCTCGCGCTCCACTTCGGAAAAATTCAAATCGCGGTTGGCCACGAATCCGTGCATCCCCTGGCCTATCATGCGCAGCCCCTTCTGCACGGCTTCTTCAAAGGTGCGGCCTATCGCCATCACCTCGCCCACGCTTTTCATGCTGCTGCCCAGCTCTTTTGACACGCCGGAGAATTTCCCCAAATCCCAGCGCGGTATTTTGCAGACTATATAATCCAGCGCCGGCTCAAAACACGCGGTGGTGGTGCCGGTAACCGGATTTTTAAGCTCGTGCAGCCCGTAACCCAAAGCCAGCTTCGCCGCCACCGCCGCCAGCGGGTATCCGGTGGCTTTTGAGGCCAGCGCGCTGGAGCGGGAGAGCCGCGCGTTCACCTCTATCACGCGGTAATCCTCAGAGCGCGGGTCAACCGCGTACTGGATATTGCATTCGCCCACTATCCCGATATGCCGGATGACTTTCAGCGACAGTTCCCGCAATTTATGGTATTCCGCGTTTGTCAGCGTCTGCGAGGGGGCGACCACTATGCTCTCGCCGGTGTGAATGCCCAGCGGGTCAAAATTCTCCATATTGCAGACGGTTATGCAGTTGTCGTATTTATCGCGGACGACTTCGTATTCAATTTCCTTCCAGCCTTTAAGCGATTCCTCAATCAAAATCTGGCCGGAATATGCCAGGCTTTTTTCCGTCAGCGCGGCCAGCTCCCGCTCGCAGGAGCAGAAGCCGCTCCCCTGCCCGCCCAGCGCAAATCCGGCGCGCACTATCACCGGATAGCCCAGCTTCGCGGCGGCGGCCAATGCCTCTTTTTGGGAGGACACCGCCGCGCTGCGCGGAGTTTTCACGCCGATTTCATCCAGTTTTTTTACGAAAAGCTCCCGGTCCTCGGTGTCCAGTATCGCCTGCATGGGCGTTCCCAGCACCTGCGCGCCGTGCCGCTCAAACACGCCCGCCTTGTGCAGCGCGATAGCGCAATTCAACGCCGTCTGCCCGCCGAAGGAGACGAAAACCCCGTCCGGCCTTTCTTTTTTTATGACGTCTTCCACAAAGCGCGGCGTTACCGGCAGGAAATAGATTTTATCCGCCGCGTCTTCCGATGTCTGCACCGTGGCGATATTGGGGTTTATGAGGACGGAGGCGATGCCTTCCTCTTTGAGCGTTTTCAGCGCCTGCGAGCCGGAATAGTCAAATTCCCCCGCCTCGCCTATTTTAAGCGCGCCGGAACCCAGCACGAGGACTTTTTTCACAGTTTCTCCATAAACCTGTCAAAAAGGAATTTGGTGTCCGAAGGCCCGCCTGAGGCCTCCGGGTGGAACTGCGCCGAGAAAAACGGCTTTTTGCGGTGAATAATCCCCTCGTTGGTCCCGTCGTTGAGATTGATGAAAAGCGGTTTCCAGTCCGGGCCCAGGGTTTTGTCGTCCACCGCGAAGCCGTGGTTCTGCGAGGTGATGTAGGCCCTGCTGGTGCCGGCTTCAAGCGCGGGCTGGTTGTGGCTGCGGTGCCCGTATTTGAGCTTGTAGGTCTGCGCCCCGGCGGCAAGAGCCATAAGCTGATTGCCCAGGCAGATTCCGAAAACCGGCTTGTCCTTTTGCAGGGCTTTTGCGATATTTTCTATGGTTTTGCCGCATTGCCGCGGGTCGCCCGGCCCGTTGGAGATGAAAAGCCCGTCGTAATTCTCTTTTGATACATCCCAGTCCCAGGGAACGCGAATCACTGTCGCGTCGTATTTCAGCAGGCAGCGGATGATGTTGTTTTTGACGCCGCAGTCTATAAGCGCGATTTTGCGCCTGCCGTTGCCGTAGACAACGCGCTCTTTCACGCTGACCTCGGCGGCCAGATTGTCTTTGTTGGGGTCCCGGAAAGCCACATCTCCGGCGCACACGAGTTTGCCAAGCATCGCGCCTTTTTCCCGTATGAGCCTTGTCAGCGCGCGGGTGTCAACGCCGCAGAGGCCGGGGATATTATGTTCTTTCAGCCATTGTCCGAGGCTTTTTCTGGCGTTCCAGTGGCTGTATGCCGCCGAATAGTCGGATACCACCAGCCCCGCGACATGGATTTTTTCCGATTCAAAAAATTCCAGCAGCCCGCGCGCATCCCTGGCGGAATCCGGCACGCCGTAATTGCCCGCCAGCGGATAAGTCAGCACCAGAATCTGGCCACGGTAGGACGGGTCGGTGAGACTTTCGGGATAGCCGGTCAGCGCGGTGTTGAAAACCGCCTCGCCCGCGGCGGAGGCCTCCGCGCCGAAGGACTCGCCGGCTGCGCGGGTTCCGTCCTCAAGTTCCAGAAAGCATTCGCTCATGCGCCTCCCGGACAAAAGAAAACGCGGCAGGCGCCCCGCGCCCGCCGCGTCCCGTATTGACGAGGTTTAAGCGGATTCTTTTCCATGCAATGCCTGGGCAAGCTGTTCCTTGCGGTGCTTTATTTCTTCGCCCATCTTTTGCAGTTTTTCCCTGCCCTTGGCCATATTGTCGTTAAGCCATTCGCCAAGGTCCTCGCGCGTTTCCTTGCCGGCCTTGGGCGCGAACAGAATGCCTATGGCCGTTCCCACCACGGCGCCCACGGCAAAAGCGGTTATGACCGCGGCCGTCTTGTCGTTATTGTCGGACATATTCACCTCCGGTTCCAATTCCAGTGTATCAATAAAAAAATCCGCGCGCAAACGCCAACGCCGCCGCAAGCAGGAACTGCGCCTCCACGGCGGTTTCGGAAAGGGCGCCCGCCGGTATTCTGCCCGTATAATAAAACGCCAGCAGGGCAAGCGTGTACAGGCTGGCCGCAAGCATGGGCAGAGCCGCCTCCCGCCTCCAGCCGGCGGCGGAAAGCCAGCCCAGCCACAACGCCATCGCCGCGGTCATGGCAAACATCAGCAGCAGCGTCGCCCGCCTGCCATGCGCCTTGTAGAAACTTTCCTTGCCCACTATCAGATCGCCGTGAACCGCGCTCATCCCCAGCGCGGCGGAACGCACAAACACCGCCGGCACCGCGTATGCCACCGCCAGCAAGGCCGCCGCCGAAAAATGCGACCTCTCGTAAAACGCCGGGACATAGGCGCAGACAAACCCCCAGCCCAGCGCGGTTACAAAATCCTTTGAGCCGGGAAAATCCATCACCCGCCTTATGTTGAGCGTCTGCCGGAACGGATACGCCAGCCCCAGCAGCCAGAAAAACACCACGGGAAACAGCACCGCCGGCCCCATCGGCCAGGCCAGCGCCATCGCCAGGACTCCGGCGGCAATCCCCGCAGATGCCGCCCGCAGCCGGCGGCGGCGGAAGGCGGGGGGCTTTTCCCGGTCGGAGACGGCGGCCTCCCGCGCGCGGTTTATTATGGTAAGGCTGAAAACAAAGGACCAGGCCAGCGCCAGCGCCCTCGCGTCCGCCCGCACCCCTTCCATCTTCATGCAGACATAAGCCAGGCATACCGCCGCAAGCCCCGCGTAGGCGCCGCTGCCGACGAACACACCCCACAGCCCGCGCAGATGCCGCCCGGACGGGCGCGCCGCGCTGATTTTCAGCGCGCGGGCGCGTTCGGCCACGCGCTCTATCATCCAGCCGGGGGTGGATGCGCCCGCTGTTACCGCCACCCGCGCCCCGGCGGGCAGGGGGGGCAGTTCGTCTTCCGTCTCCACGGCTATCACATTGGCGCACAGCCGCCGGCACAACTGCGCCAGCCGCGCGGTGTTGGCGCTCTGCCTGCCGCCGACTATTATGACGGCGTCCGCGTTGCGGGCCAGCTCCCTGGTCTCTTTCTGCCGCTCGCGCGTGGGCTGGCAGATGGTGTCGGACACGACGCATTCCCGCGATTTCTTTTTTACGGCCTCCGCCGCCGCGAAAAAAATCTCCTCTTCCTGCGTGGTCTGGGCGACGATGTTGGCCTTGTCAAAAGCGGGCAGCCTCTCCGCCTCGTCCGGGCCGGAGACCACATGCCCCCGGCCTTTTGCGTATCCCAGCAGCCCCGTAACCTCGGCGTGGCCCTTGTCGCCTACGATGACGGTGTCGTATCCCGCCTGCGCGTATTTGGAAATCACGTTGTGGACCCGCTTGACCAGCGGGCAGGTGGCGTCCACCACGCGCGGCGCGAGGGCGCGCAGCCGGGCCTCGTCCTGCGGCGTTATGCCGTGCGCGCGGATTACAATCACGCCGGTTTGCCCTGCGGCCTCGTCAATGGAAGCCAGCGCGCGTATGTTTTTGGATTCCAGGGTTTCTATGACCTGCGGATTGTGGATAAGCGGCCCCAACGTATACACCGGCGTCCGCGCGTCGCGGGCCAGGTCCAGCGCGCAGTCTATGGCCTTTTTGACGCCGGGGCAGAAGCCGGCGGTTTTCGCGATGATGATGTCGCTTTCGGGCAACTATCGCTCCACAAGGTAATTGGGCGCTTCCTTGACTATGGTAACGTCGTGGACATGGCTTTCCGCCAGCCCGGCGTTGGTGATGCGCACAAAGCGCGCTTTCGCCTTCAGCTCGTCTATGGTTTTGCAGCCGCAATAGCCCATGCCGGAGCGCAGCCCGCCCACGAGTTGATGTATTATTTTCGCCGCCGGCCCCTTGAACGGCACGCGGCCCTCTATCCCCTCGGGCACCAGCTTGTCGGCGCCTATGCCCTGCTGGCCGTAGCGGTCCTTGGAGCCAAGCTCCATCGCGCCCAGCGAGCCCATCCCGCGGTAGAGCTTGTAGCTGCGGCCCTGGTAGAAAATTATCTCGCCCGGGGTTTCCTCTGCGCCGGCAAAGCAGCTGCCCAGCATCACGCAGTCCGCCCCCGCCGCCACGGCCTTTGCGATGTCGCCGGAGAATTTTATGCCGCCGTCGGCCACGACCGGGATGCCGCATTTGGCTGCGGCGGCTATGGCGCTTATCTGCGGCATCCCCGCGCCGGAAATTATCCGCGTGGTGCAGATGGAGCCGGGGCCTATGCCGACTTTCACGGCGTCGGCGCCCGCGTCAATCAGCGCGCGCGCGCCGTCTTCGGTGGCCACGTTTCCCGCCAGCACCTGCACGTTGCGCCGTTTTTTTAGTTTTCTGACCGCGTCCAGCACGGCGGCGCTGTGGCCGTGGGCGGTGTCTATGGCGATGATGTCGGCTCCGGCGTCGGCGCACATCTCCGCGCGGAGCAGCCCGTCCGGCCCCACGCCGCAGGCCGCGCCCACGCGCAGCCGGCCCAGCTCGTCGGTGCAGGCGCTGGGGTAAAGCCGTTTTTTCTCTATGTCCTTTGTGGTGTACATGCCGCGCAGGTTGCCTTTTTCATCCACGATGGGCAGCTTTTCTATGCGGTGGCGGTGCAGCAGTTTCTTGGCCTGCTCCGGCGTGGCGCCCAGCCGCGCGGTGATGGGTTTTTTGCGCATCACCTCGGATATTTTTCTGGACATATCGGTTTCAAACATCAGGTCGCGGTTGGTTACTATGCCTACGAGTTTCCCCTTGACCGTAACGGGAAAACCCGAAACCCCCGTCCTGCGCATCAGTTCAAATGCCGCGCCCAGCGTCCTGTCCGGCGATATGGTAACGGGATTTATCAGCACCCCGCTTTCGTACTTTTTGACCTTCTCAACTTCCGCTGCCTGCGCCTCCGGCGGCATGGCGCGGTGGATTATGCCGATGCCGCCCTCGCGCGCCAGCGCGATTGCGAACGGCGCCTCGGTAACGGTGTCCATCGCCGCGGACAGCACGGGAATGTTGAGCCGTATTTTGGCTGTGAGCCGCGCGGACACGTCGGTTTCGCGCGGCAGGAAATCTGATTTGGCGGGGACCAGAAGCACGTCGTCAAAAGTCAGGGCCAGCGGGGTGTTGTCTTCAATCATGCTGCCTCCCAGCCGCCTGCGGGGCTGCGTCATCCGGCGGCAACTTCATTCTAGAATTTCGCGCCGCATTACTCAAGAACCGAATCCGCCGGGCTGTTTAGAAAGGCCCGGAATCTGCTAAAATGAGATGTTGCTGAAAAGCGGCGCAAAGCCCTCATCGTCTAGTGGCCCAGGACATTGCCCTTTCAAGGCAAAGATCAGGGGTTCGAATCCCCTTGAGGGCGCCATTTCTTTCCATAGGTAGAACTCGTGACAATGCCCACGGTGCCCCCGGTATCGTGGGCATTGTCCATTGTATCTCGGCGGTGCCGTCCTCCTTATTCACGTCAATTCGCTTTATCCAGCTATGTAAAAAAGTTTTTGATTCCGCCAAGCTGGAGCCGGACATGAAATCCTGTATATTCCGCACATAGCTGTGAATCTCGTCATCGCTGGTGACGATAGTTTCGCGTTCCTGCCGCTCCTTCAGCGCCCTCAGCGTTTCACCCAACCCGGCCAGTTGAGCGCGCTGGTCTTTGATTCTGGGCGCAAGGTCGGACAGTTCCAGCTCGCCTGTCTCCAGCGCGGAATAAAGTTTATGGAGTCGTTTGTTCACGTCCGCCATTTTCAGTTCCATAGCCGTTATCTGGTCGCGGATACCGCCTTTGGCGGATATTATCTCCGAGTTAACCATCGTCACCAGCTTCTTTACGCTTTTGTCGGTTATGCAATTGCGCAGGTTGCCTATCACGGCGGCGTCCAGCTTGTTTTGAGGCACAAAACTATGGCGGCACACCTCTTTGCCCCGCTTGAGATAATTCAGGCAGGCGTAGTAAAAAAATTGCCCGGATTTTGCGGAAACGCCTATCATCTTCGCCCCGCAATGTTTGCAGAAAACCATGCTGCTTAGCAGATATTCGCTCGCGGCTTCGCGCGGATGCATGCATTTGGGCGCGCGCTCCCGCAATAACGCTCTTGTTCGTTCATAGGTCTCTTTTTCGATGATGGCCGGATGCGTGTTCTGAATGCGGAGAATCTTCTCCGGCTTGTTTTTCACATAGCGGCCATCAACCTTGGTGTGAATGTTGAACAAGGTGTTGCCGGTATAGGTTTCGTTTGTCAGCACATAATAAAGCACCGTGATGCTCCAAGTCCGTCCGGAGCGGGTGCGCAGTCCTTCGGCGTTAAGCCTGCGAACCATTTCTTTGAGGCCGTAGCCGCGCAGGCACATATCAAAAATACGCTTTACCAGAATGGATTCAATGGGGTCAACGGCCAGCTTAACTTTTTCATTCCCGTTGACGATGAGTTTTGCTTTTGAGTATCCAAACGGCGCGGGGCCGCCGTTGCGGAATCCGCGCGCGGCGTTCTCTTTCATGCCGCGAATGGTGTCGCTGGACAGGTTGAGCGAATAAAATTCGTCCACCGCTTCCAGCATGGCTTCCATCAGATGGCCGGACGGGCTGTCGTCTATCGGCTCGTTGATTGAAATGACATCCACGCCATGTTTGCGCAGCAATTTCTTGTAAAGAATAGAGTCCTCGCGGTTTCGCGCGAACCGCGAGAATTTCCAGACCAGAATCACATCAAACGGTTTGTTGGTCAATTTCGCGGAATAAATCATTTCCTGAAATTTAGGCCGGTCGGCAGTGCGGGCTGATTCGGCTTCGTCCACATATTCCGTCGCCACAGGCCATCCTTTTTTCAGAGCGTATTCGCGCAAAGCCTTCAGCTGGGCCGGAATAGACAGGTCCTTGTCCGCCTGCCCTTGCGAAGACACTCTTGCGTATAACGCCGCTTTCATAGATGCTCCGTTTGCTACTTCGCCGCCTTGAAATATGCGGCCAGCAGCTTTGCCGTCAGTTCGCTTTTGCCGCCGATGTGCCAGTCCATGTTCTTTTCCGGGACGAGGGTGGATTTGTAGTCGTAGATGGCGAACTCCAAGCCGTTGATTTTGCCGACCCATTCAATCTTGCTTTTGCCGCTGGGAAATGCGAACGGGCGGGGCTTGCCGAATACGCGGACCAGCTCGGCGTATGTCGTGCCGTCGGGCATGTAGCCGACGAGGCTTATGCCGGTTTCGGGGCCTTGGCCCATTCTGATTTCCACATCTACGGATAATCGGATTTTCATAGCGTCTCCGTTAAAATTCCGCGTTTGTGATTTTGCCGGTTTCGGCGTCGCGGACGGTGTAATAGCGTTTGCTGTTCCGCCAGTTGCCGTCTATGAATTGCTCCTCTATGGTGATGCTCCATTTCGCCTTCGGCAGGGTTTTGCGGACTATCTCCAGCTTTTGGAGTGCGACGGGGATATAGTCTTCGGTCATGCCGGTCAGGGCGACGTCTTCCACGTACATCTCCGAGCCGTTTTGCCTGAGGCTCAGGTAGCGCGATTTCAGCGTTTTGCCGGTCATATTGCCTCCTGTACTTTTATCTGCGCGACTGTTTTTCCGTTGTGCCGGATTATAAACCGGATGCGGCTTTTGGCGTTGCGGACTTCGGGGCGGCGGGCTTGCGCCTCGGCGAATGCCCGTGCTCCGTCTATTGTGCCGAACACACCTATTCTGCGGCGTATCGTGCAGCGGAATTCCGTGCCGTCTAACACCGTCGAGACCACTGTCACGTGGTATTTCGCCTGTCTGCCCGTCGTTGCCGTCGTCGTTTTCATATCATCCTCCTCACCTGAAGGGTACAAGGACTTCCGCCGAACATCAAGGCCTTTCTGACGCTGTTTCCCGTCTGAAAAACAGGCGAAGGAAAGCCTTGATTTCTGCGCGAATGAGCTGTACCTTCAGTGGTGACGGGAAGCAAAATTCCAAAACGGGAGGCGACATTATGAAAGCGCGCGACGCGAAAGTCGGACATAAATACCTGACGCAAAAAGGCACGGCGGCGACGATGACCGGCCACAAGGACGGCAAAATAGTGATGACGCTGGCCAGCGGAATCGTGTTCCGGTGCGGGCCGGATTACGAACTGAAGCCGGTGAATTGCGCCGACGGCAAGGCGCATAATCCCAAAGCCGGGCAAAAGGACAATGCCGCGCAAACCGGCAAAGCCGCAAAGGTTGTGACCGCGCCGGAACAGAAAAACACCGACGGAGGAAACGACATCGGCGCAACTGCCGCCAAGCCGCCGCACGGCGTATCGCTGGCGTCCATCATAGACCCGTTCCTGCTCAGCGGCGGACATACCGTGGGCGACATCGCCATTGAAGTGCGGAATAAAGCCGGTAACGCCGCGCAAGGCAAAGATGTTGAAGCCAACGTGCGCGCCCGCATGGTGACGTATACCCGCAAAGGCTGGCGCGTCGTCAAGGACGAGAACAAGCGCGTCAAGGTCGTTCAGGGGAAAGTGTAATCGCATAAATTATTCCGCAAAGTGTCGGCCCGCCCGGCCCCATAAACCGGGCGGGCTTTGCGTTCACGCGCTCGCGGGCAGGATTTTGCCCAGCCAGTCTTTTCCGACCAGCTTGTTGAGCGCGGATACAACCGCGTCTATCACCCAGCCGATGAGCATTCCTTCTATGCTTTCCGGCAGGAACGGGATATCTATCAGCGCGTTGAGGACGGCGACCGCCAGCGTCTTCTTGTCCGAGCCTTTCAGGCCCTCGTCCTGCCCGACGCCTTCGACCAGTTTCACGACGTCCGGAATGGTTTCCGCCGCATCCTTGAGGCTTTTCACGGCCTTGATTTTGTCCTTCACCGCACCCAGCCCGTCCAGCAATTCCTTTGCCTTCGCTTCGTAGTCCATTGTTGCCTCCTGTTTTTTGCTTTGAATATAACTTTCAGACTTGTCGCCGTCCGTTTCTTGTGATAGACTATATATGGAGACGGCCCCGCTCCCAGAAGGATTGAAACTCGGGGCCCATTTTTTTGCCTTCTTTTTCACCTCAAACCAGCCGGACATATACGCTGTCCTTGAATGCCAACACCTCGCGTTTACTGCCGGTGCTGGCGTGAATCCATCGTGAGCCGCCGCGCTGCTCGTCAATAAGCTGGCCGAACGGGATGCCGGATGTTTTCCACAGCCAGTTGAACGCGTCGTCTATGCTCACGCCTTTCACCTCAAAATCCGCCGCTTGGCCCAGCGTATGCTGGCTTGACGCGCTGCCGCCGATGGCGGCGTTCAATTCGTAGCACCGGAAACCGGAATGGATAATCACCGGCTTGTCGTAATGCGTCCGCACAGGCTCAAGAATCAGGCGGCACAGGCCGGTAAGGTCGGCGGTATAGCAAGACCCTTTCCGACGGTTCAATTCCTGAAACTCGGCTTTGTCCGTGCGCGTCAGCTCAAAGAACGTGAAATGCTCCGTCAGGTTGAAGTCGTTCATTTGCCGCTCCATTTAAGCCCCAGTTGGAATATGGCGTTCACGGCCAGCGTGATGCCGCCTACGAGCCATGAAATTCTGGTCTTCACCGCCCGCATTTCCTCGGCGAGGCCGACCTGCCCGTTGCCGTTTACCGTATGCTCAAGCCGCGATACTCGCCCGTCGTTGGCGGCCTTGTCCTGCGCGTAACCGGCAAGATGCGCGTCCTGTTTGGCCTCTATGCGGGCCAATCGTTCAAGTATTTCATCGAGTTTGCTCATATCACGGCCCTCCTCCGCTGGTTTGGCCTTGCCATTGACCGGCGGCTGTTCCCGTCGCAAGGAACACCTCATACGGCGCATCCGTCGCTATCGCCATGCACGGCAATGCGGCGCAAGCCAACCCCTGCAACTGGGCATGCGTTTTTGCGCCGTAGAATGTCGCGCCGCCGAACACCCCCGTCCCGGTGATGGCTATCGTTGACGCGCTGATGCCGTAGGTTTCCGTGATGGTTTTTGTGAACGTGTTTACGCCGGTGAAGGTTTGATTGGCGTTGAGCAGCGGCACATTCGCGCTTAACCGCGCGTCCGCGACCGTGCCGCTGGCGAGGTTGGCGGCATTCAGACTGGTCAGTGCGCCGCCCGCTCCGGTGAAGCTGGCTGCCGTTACCGCGCCGGTGAATGCGCCCGTCGCGGCGGCGATTCCGTAGGCTTCGGTTATGGTGTTTGCAAACGCCGTTCGTCCGGCGTTGGATACTGATACGGCGGGGGCGGTTCCTGCTGTATCAGTTGAAACGACAAGCAAGTACGGGAATGTCCCGTTGGGCCGTACGTCCAGCACGGCGTTGGGGGCGTACTGGCTGTTGCCGACGAGGACGCCTCCGGCGTTTAGCGCGATGTCGCCGGGCGCATCCACCTGCACAGCCCGGCCCGCGCCGTTGTTGTTTATATGCAATCTTGCGTTGGGGACGGCGGGGCTGCCGATGATGAGCCGTCCCAAATCCGCGCCCTGATAATACGCCGCGTTCGGCGGCGAGAAGTTTGACGTCCACCTTGCCGCGCCGATGTCTATGCGCAACTCGTCCATGTAGACCGCGCTGGCGGTCGTGGAGCTATCCGTCGCGCGGGTCTGCTTTGCGCCAATATATGCGCCCGCGCTGACATCCAAATTCGCGCCCGTGCAGATATTGACCAGCTTTGAAACCCCGTCGACATACAGGTTGATTCCGCCCGCGTAAGTCGCCCGGACAAGCGCGACGTGATGCCAGCCGCCGTTATATGTCCCCCAGACGATATAGGAGGCTATGCCTGCGCAGCCGGGGCCGGAAATCATCAGGTAATCGTTGCCGTTGTAGTTGGTGTGCGACATGGCCAATGCGTTCACTGATGCGGCGTTATACATATCCAGCCCGCCGGTCGTCGTCCAGTTCGGGTTCAGCACGATAAACGCCCGCGCGGCCTGCCATGCCGGACAGCCGACGGTGTAAACCCAGAAGTCTATCGTGAATGTCTGCGAGCTGATTTGCGGCATAGACGATATATGCGCGCCGTCGTTCCAATGCGTCATGTAAAGCGACGCGGAGCCGAACTTTTTGTTGGTCTGCGTCAGATACGCCGCGTTGACGATGGTGAATGTCGCGGGCGAGACCGAATCGGGGATAGCCGTCGCGCCCTCCGCGCCGTCCGTATGCGCCATGACCGCCGTGTTGGGGCTGTAGGCTATGTTCAAATCCCCGCCGATTGCGACGTCGCCGTTGTAGGTGTTTATGATACCCGCGCCTGTGTTGGTGGCGACATTGACGACGGCGGCGTTCACCGCGCCGGAAAACGCCCCCGTCGCCGCCGCTACGCCGTAAGTCGCCGACACGCTGCCCGCATTCAACGTGCCCGTGAACGCGCCGCTTCGTGCAGCTATCGGCCCCTGCACGGTCGCCGAAGACTTGAGCGTGATGCCGTTTGCGGTTATCCGCCCGCCATTGCCTTGCAGGATGATTGACGTCGCGCCGCCTACGGACGGGTACAGAAGTTCCTGTCCGACGAGCGTCATCGTCGCTTTGCCCGTCGGTGTGGACACGGTTACGCCGTAATACTGCGCCTGCGCCGGTCCCGCCAGAAATATCAGCAGCCAGACTATTCGTTTCATGATTAACCAACCTCCTCTGTTGAAGTTGCCGCGCCGCCGAGGACGATAAACCCGCCGTCGCCCTGCGTCGGGTCGCCGCAGTAAAACATCCGTTGCTTCAAATCCGCCGCCCAGCAGTCGAAACACTTCGCCGGATTCGCGGCGGCGTAACCCTTCAGTTCCTCATACGTCCCCGACTTGAACGCGATGCCGCCGACGTCCAGATAGTTGAAATTTGCCATCAGGATATCCGCGTCCGGGGTATCGCCGTTTTTTATGTTGTGCGGTAACGCCATCAGAGCGCCTCCGTCAGGTTGAATGCGGTGGCCCAGTTCTCCGCGTCAAGTTCGATGCCCTCTACCCGGAAATTAGCGTTATAGAACGGCAATCTCACGGCCAGCCAGCTTTCGTTGTAATAGACAACCTGCTTCGTTTGGCCGTAGCGCACCGAGTTGTCGGCCCATTTCCACGCCGTTATAAAATCGCGCGGGATGATTTTCAATAAGACCTTGTCGCCCAGCTCAAGGTGCAGGAAAAACCGCGTCCTCGCCAACGCGCGCCGCCGCCGGCCTTTGACATAGCCATACACCGTCGGCGCGATGGCGCGGGCCAAATCAACATTCGCCGCGGGCAGGAAATTGCCGCTTGCTATCGCGTACTCCCGGACGCCCATCTGGTCTATGTTGTCCGGCCTCGGTTCGCTTTGCGTTTTGGAATCAACGACGATGTTATAGCCACCGAATGTTACATTGACCCGGTTGTAAACCCTCGCCGCGCCGCTTGCGACGCTCTCCAGCGCGGCCACGTTTGAATTGTCCAGCGTGTAAACCGGCGACAGCGAATCGGCGCGCGGCCTGAAAACAAAGCCGTCATCGCCGGTGAAGCCGATTTCATAGCTGCACATCCGGGCCAGCGCCGCCAGCGCGTCCTCGCAGGTCAGACCGGTCATGTTGACGACAGGGATTGTGACAGCCGAGGTGTAATAGTCCACCTGCCAACCTTTCAGCAACGCGTAGTTCTGCCATGCGTAGTCGTTGGTTACCGTCACAACCCAGCGCAGTTGTATATACCGCAACAGCGACGGAATGACAGAACCGGGCGCAATTGCCGTCCAGCCGTTCCAATTCGCCCCGTCGGCGGAATCGCGGTAATAAAATGCAGCCACGGCGGTGCCAAGTTCAAAATGCGAAGCCGTCAGTTTACCCCAGTTTGCCAAATCGGCAGTACCGTCTATTACAGGACTGGTGTACGAGCCGGTCAGCGACGGGTAATGGCCGGAGGTGTTCCAGTAAAGCCGGATTCCCAAGTAATAGGAATCCCACAACGTGTTTGAATACTCGCCGGACGAAAACCCCGCCTCATCCAGTTGCGAAAATGTGGTCTCTACGGAATTTGCGAACAACGCCGGGCTGATGTCCGCGCCGTCAACGCCGCACAGCGCGCAGATTTGCGAGACAATCCATTCAATTTTCCTGTCCAGATGCCAGTAGGTATAGCTGCACCACAGGCTTTGACCGGCGTTCAGCGCGATTTTAACCGTTATCTGGGCGGGCGCATCATGCTCGTTGAGGTTAGCGACGGAATAATCCTTGTCGGCCATCAGGACGGCGGCGTTCTCCGGCCCGGCGGCGGTCAAACCTTTGCGCACTTCGGCGATTATGCCCGTCGCGTTATGCCCCGTGCTGAAATCCAACCCCGAATTGGAACCAATCAGTTCGTTGGTTGCCCCAGCGCCGACGAGTGCCGCGCTGAACTGGGCGAACACCGACATCCGGCCAAGCAAATTCAGCTGCATGGTTTTCTGTTCGGGGTATTCGGTGTTGTCGTCGGTCAGATAGCCCGTGTAAATATACTGCGGGTCCGGCGTACCGTCGGACCGGACCACGCCCGCGATAAGCGCGATTTTGGAGTTGAACACATAATACCCGTCGGGGAAATAGCCGTCCGGATTGCCCTCAAGCCACTGACCCCGGTCGTTGCGGACGGTTACGGCGCAATTGCCGTATGTCCATTTGTTGTATTCCTCCGTGTCCAGCTTGATTTGGATTTTGCCGACCTCCGCGACATCCGGCGTGAGGTCAATGGCGTCGTCATAGACAAATGCCGCGCCGGTCCAGCACCGGCGGTAAAGTAATACTCGCTTGAAATACTTCGGCTTCGGCGAGTTGAACGCATCCAGCGACGCGGTATCAAGCGTTTTCATAATCAGCGTTCCTTTAGGGATAGTTCTATCTCGTAGCGGCGCGTTTTTCGGTCAAAGGTTTCCGTCGGCGGCTCGGCTATGAGGAACTCGTAAATCTGCGTCGGGTCGTAATCGGCGAAAAAGGCGAAAGTCAGGAAGTCGTGGGTTGCAATCGCCGATAAAAGCGCGTCCCGGTCGGACTGCGTAACATTGCGAAGCGACAGCGTTCCTTCAACCTTCTGCCATTCCTTCCACGCGACGAGGCTGCCGTCGGACATGCGGATATTGCCGCATTTGGCGGCGTCCTTGCGTTTGAACGTGGATTGCGCATGCAGCGTGAGCAATTCCGCATCCAAATGCGCGGGGTCGTAGACTTTTATCGCGTTCACATAGCCTCCCCGTCGTGCTTCGCGCCGATTTTATAGGCAGCTTTGGCGTTCTCAACACCCCACGAAACGCCCTGCTTGATGGCGGTCGTGATTTGCTCGCATACCGCGCGCACATCCGTTTGCGAACCCATGCCGCCGTTGATTGTTATGGGCGCGTTCACAGAAACGCTCATGGTTCCGCCGCCCGCCATTGCGACCGCGCCGGTGCTGACCGAACCCATCGCCGCCATCTCGCGCAAGCTCAATACATATTCCCCGCCGTGAACGATGGCCGGAACCGGCTGGCCTTTCATGCCGGGGACCAACCCGCCCTCGGCAAAACCCAGAAACTTGCCCAGTCCGCCGGTCAGCCCGCCGAACGCGCCGCCGGTGAACAGGTTCAGTATCCCGTACAGCGCCATCTTGGCGGCAAGCTTTGCGATAAGCTCCTCAAACGCTTTCAATATTGACTGAAAAAGATTGTCGGCCAGATTTTTAATCGCGCCGAACACGCCGCGTGCGGTGTCCAACGCCTTCCAGAACCCGCCCGCGAACGAACCCTCGAAGCTCGACATCATGCCGAGCATTTCGGTTTTCCAGTTGATACCGGCGGCGGCTGTCTCGCGCAGCGCGCTCGTCCACGCGACGCTGAACGCCGAGGCGTCTTGCGCAGCGTCCGGGGCGATATTCGGGATTTGAGGCGCGGCGGGCATGTTCAGTGTCGGCGCGGCTACCCCGCCGGAAAACACGCTTTTCACCGCCGCCAGTTTGCCGCCGACAAAATCCTGCGCCTTGCTGTAACCATTCGCCACGCTTTCGGCGATATCCTTGCCGGTGTTCAACGCAGTTTCGCCGATTATGCTGCCCCATTTCTTTACATCGTTCGCCACACCTTTAAGTGATTGGCTGATTTGCGAATTGCCCAACGCTTCGGCGGTATCGTCCACGAACCGCCGGATAGCCGCGACCGCGCCGTTCAAGCGCAGATACTCGGCCACCGTCATAAAATCGCGGACCCAGTTCTTGAAATAATCCTTCAGGGCTTGGAATTTGTCGCTGAAAAACCGAACAAAGAAATCGGCGATAATCAGCACATCGTCCATGTAACCCCGGCATACTTCGCGGAATGTCTGCATCAGGCTGTCCCATGTTCTGACGATGGACGACCATTTGTCGATAATGATTAGCCCGACGGCGATTAACGCGACTGCAATCAAACCCACCGGCCCGGCGAGCGCGCCCAACGCCGAGGCGACCAGCTTCGCCGCCGCGACAATCCAACCCAACACCGGCGCAAGGCCACTTACCGCCGACACGAACAATCCCAAACCCCAGATAGCCGGACCTAAAGCTGCGATAATCATTGCCACAGTTATCAGCCAGTTGCGCGTACCAGCGTCCAGCCCGCCTATAAACGCCGCCGCTTTTTGCGCCGCCGAGGTCAACATCTGCGTCAGCTTTACGACCGCCGGTAACGCGATGCCGCCGAGTTGGATTAACGCGACCTGCAATGTCGCCAGAGCTTTGGCAAACTGTTGGCTCGCGTCTTTGTCGGCGATATTGAAGGCATTTTTTAGGTCCTGCCCCGTCGCCTTCGCCACATCGGCGATGACCGCCCGCGCGACCTCGCCGTTCTTGCCGATGAGGTTCAGAAGTCCGATGAAACCCTCCGCTTCCGGGAACACCCGCGCCAGCGCGATTTCGTTCTCGCCGAAGTGCGCTTTCAGCGTCTGCAAAACCGCCAGCAAACCGCGTTCCCGCAGTTCCGCGCGCAACCCTTCCGCCGAAAGCCCGACAAGCGCAAGTCCGTCGCGCATTTGCTGCGTCGGTTTCAGCAAAGTCAGGAACACACCGCGCAACGCCGCGACAGTCTGCCTTGCGCCCATGCCCAACCGCGACATCGCCGCCACCGCACCTGATACTTCGCCGAAAGACACGCCCAACTGCGCCGATACCGGCAGCAGCTTCCAGATAACCGGCGCAAGTTCGTCCAGTTGCATTTTCCCGTTGCGGACTGTGGCGACCAGCACGCCAGCCGCCGTCGCTGCGCTCAAATTCGCCGGACCGTAGGCGTTTAGAGCGGAAGTTAAAGCGTCGGCGACGATTTTGATGTCGCCCATCCCCGCCGCCGACGCCATTGCCGATGCTTTCAACGCCTCCAGTGCGTCCGCGCCGCGTAATCCCGACTGTGCCACGAAATACAGCGCGTCAGCCAGTTCTTTCGGCCCTCTGCCGGTTTGCGAAGCAAGTGTCAGTAGGTCGCCGCGCCATGCATCCACCTGTTCGCGGCTCACGCCGATAATCGCCACAATTTTGTCTAGGCTTTCGTCGAACTGGGTGGCGAATTTTACGGCGGACAACGCGGCACCGGCGAACGGCAGCGACAGCCCGTAAGTGATTTCCTTGCCGAGCGCGGTGAACCGCCGCCCCGTGCGGGCGAGCGTCTTTTCAGCTTTGGCGAGGCCTTCCTCAAAGCTGGCTGTCCGCGCCGTCAGGTTCACTATCAGGTTGCCGATTGTCGCCATATTTTCCGCCTAATGCCGCGTTGATTACCCGCACTTTCGCCAACATCTGCCGCCAGTCTTGCGTTTCACCGCCGAACTTCGGCATGAAGTCCTGCGGTTTGTACGGCTTCACGCCTTTGCCGCGAAACACGTTTGCGCCAGTCGCCGCGATTATGCCCGCCCGCAAGTCCGCTCGTTCCTCGCCGAACGGCTCGATGCCGTAATACGCCTGCCATTCGGTCAATTCGCGCGAACTGATGCGGTTCAACAACTCGCCCACCGTCATGCCCAGAGCGAGCGCTAACCGGAAATAGAACTTTCGCTCCGGGCGGCGGTGAAATTTCCGGCAAGCTCCTTGACGTCGCTTTCGCTAAGCCCCGAAAGTTGCTGCGCCGCGTTGAACAGCCGGTTCAACGCTTTCGCCGATTTCTCGCCGAGCCAGTTCGCGTCCGCTTCCGTGAACAACGGCTTGCCGTCCTCGCCGATGACGGACTGCGCCACCAGCTTCGCGCGCAGGTTCTGCATGTTCACCGTCGCGCTCTTGCCTTGGCCTTGCACGACGCCCGCTTCAAACCGGTCGCGCTCCGCGCCGGTGAGGCTTTTCAGCCGGACCGTGCCGCCCCATTCGGGGACTTCCACGTCCAGCGTCTCAATGTCCGGGACGGTTTTGATTTGGTCTTTGTTGAGCAACATATATCCTCCGTTACGCCAGCGTCGGCTGGCCTGTGATTTTCAACGTCACGCTCGCCGCCAGTTTGCCGTCTACCGGCGCGTCCGGCTCGAAGTTCGTGACGAAAGCCGAAAAGCTCCATGTCGTGTTCGCCGTGTCCGGGAACACCAGCTTGAAGTGCTTTGCCGCGCGGCTTGTCAGCGCGGTCAGCAGTCCCGTCTGGCTCGCGTTGGCGGGCAGGAAGTTCAGTTCCAGTTTTATTTCGCCCGCGTCGAGCAGCCCGGCGGCGTATTCCTTGTACCCTCCCGGCGAATCATCGGCGGTCACGTCTATCGTGTCCAGCGAGACGCCCGGCCCGCCCACTTTTGACACGGCGGCTATGTCGCTAAACACCTCAGGGCTTGCGCCATCGCCCATTTTCAGTTTCGTGCCGAAACCGCTTATCGCTTCGCTCATATCAATCCTCCTTGTGCCATATCAGGACGTCAGCAGTGACGCGAAATACGCCGTCGTCCGCGCTGAATCCGTCCGTTTCGTTCTCGTTGAAGGCGGCCTGTATATCGCCGCCTTTCTTGCCGTGCAACGCCGACACTGCCGCCAACGCCAGCCGCTTTGCCTCAAGATAATCCGCCGAGTAACAGTCCAGTTGGAACCGCGAGGACGCCAGCTTTGACGGCCCGCCATGCGAGGCGTATCTGATGCACGACACTTTTGCGTAAACCATCGCGGGCAACATAACCTCGTCGGGCAGCCGGACCGGATAGAGTCTGTCTCCGGCAATTGCCGATACGCCGGTGTCCTGCCGGAGCAAGTCATAGAGTGTTTGCTCAACGCTCATCGGACGCTCCTCCGTATTTCGCCACCAGTCGGCGATATTCCGCGTCGCAAGCCTGTATCGCTTCCTCTTTTTTCGAGTCAAACGCCGGACGCATGAACGGCTTGGCCTCAACCCGGCCCACAACCTTGTAGAACCACCGCTTGCCGGATTTATGCGACCGCACAGCCAGCGCGTGGCCGAACTCGACGAGCCTGCCATACCACACCGTCCAGTGCAGCCCGATTCTTGCCCGGACTTCGCCTTTCAGCGGGTCCGTGCTAATGGTTACGCCGATATTATCCTTGAGGTGTTCGGCGGTTTCCGGTTTGCCCTCGGTGAACAGGTTGTTTACGCCAGCGTCATACGGCGCGTTCGCCGCAGCTTGCGCCCTTATAACCTCCGCGCCCTTTTTGACGGCGCGCACGGTGGCGCGTCGCAGCTCCGGCCCGCGTATGTTTTTCAACGCCAGCTCAAGCTCCGGGATACCGTCCAGTTGGATTACGGTTATGTCGCCCATAATTACGCCACCCGTTTGCACATAAGCTGCAATTCCTGTTTCCCGTCGGCGGGATTGATTATTTCCACGATGTCATAACCATTCCCGCCGGAAACCACACGCCAACTCGGTTTCACATCAGTGCGATACCGAATGATGACGCACACAGTGATTTCGCTGTTCACACGGGCGGATTCAAAATACTCCCGCCCGCGCAAAGGCAATACCGCCGCCCACACCGTCACAACATCAGTCCACACCGGCTTCGCTTGCCCGACGGCATCGCGGGTTATGGTCTGCCGCTGCAAGGTTACCCGCCTGTTCAGCTTGCCGGGGTTCATAATGCGCGCCCCCATAGCCGATATGGCGCGAGCAGGTACTGCACGCCCATCGGCAACTCCTCGAAGCGCACATTGGCGGCGTCGCTGACGGCGATGCGGTTCTCGTACCAGTGCGCCGCCAGAAACCGCACCGCCTGACGCAAGGACTCCGGCACATTCGTCCCTGCCGCGCCGTAACCGCAGCCGAAGCCGACTTCTATCCCGTTGGCCCGCCGGAACTCCGCCGACGGGATTTGCCAGTTGTCCTTTGGCAATATCCGCGCCGGTTCGCCCATAACATCGGCGTAATAAGTCGTCGCGCTCAACACCGTCCCGACGGCATTCGCGTCCCAGAAGCGGACGAACTCAACCGCCGAGACTGGCGCAAATGGCAATGTTATTATCCCGTCCGGCGGCAATTCGTCGAGGTAAACCCGCCAACGCTGCGTGATGAGTTTGCGGTTCGTGAGCATTTCAACGCATTCGCGGGCGGTTTTTATCAGCCCGCCGATAAGAACATCCTCATCGGCAAACTCAACCCGCGAATGCGATTTCTGCTCGGCGAGCGTTACCGGCTCGGCGGCTGGCGCGGCTATCAGCAGCGTTCCGGCCATTTATTTCGCGCTCCCGACCGGGGCTTTCTTGTTCAACGGTTCAAGATATTCCTTGTGCCGCTCCGCGTCGGCGTCGGTGAGCTGGATTACCGCGCCCTCCATGTAGCCGCCGAACGGCTTTTTCACTTTGTAGAGTTTCGTTTCCATAATTCCTCCTTATTTGAACAGCAGGTAGCTGAACGCCGAGCCTTGCGCGACGTCCACCGACAACGCCTGCGTAAAACGCAGCCACGTCTGGTCCTGCATGAACGCGTTTGAATTATCGCCCGCGTCGTAAGCGTCCTGCGACACTTTCACCGCCAGCCCCTCGCGCGGCGATACCAGCAACGCACGGTTGAATCTTCCGTAGACCGCGACGGTGCAATCCGCGCCCGTTCCGAGGTTCGCCGGGATGGTCGGGCATATCACATACGGCACGTTCCAGATTGTCGCCGGGATATTGCCCGTCGGAGGCTGCCAGATATACTGGTTCTGATTATCCTTGAGCTTCATCAGCTTTTTGAGACCGGTCCGGCTGATGGCAATCGTCGCGCCCAGCGAGTTCGCCGCGTTCATCGAGAATATCAGCTCCGCGATATCGTCAAAGCTGACCGATGCGCCGCCCATGCTGACGACATTCACGCCCGACGCTTTGATGACGCCCGTGAACGGGTCGCCCGCCGATGTGTCGCCCAGCAACGCGACGCGTTCGATTTCCAGCGCCATCGCCTCGCTTATCAGCTCCGACAGGAACGCAGTCAGGTTGATGGCGGTATCGCGCAACAGCTCGTCGGTGCATTTGATGACCGCCGCCATCACCTTTGCGATTTGCTCCAGCTGGCCGAACGTCGGATTCGTGGTCGGCTTCGTCCCGCCCTCGGTTACCCAGCCGACGGATACGCTCGTCAACTGGCGCGGTAACTGCCGTTTCCACGTCGACATCGGCAGAATGTTCGCCAGTTGCATTATCGGCGAAGCGTCCTTAAGCAGCCGGATGACCTCGTATGAAAACTCGGTCGGCACGAGGTAGCCGCCCGTCGCGGGCGCGCCTTCCGTCATGACGGCTTTGATGTCAGTCAGCATCGAATGCCGCTCTTTCGCCGCCAGCAGGAAATTGCGCATGCTGCCGAATTTCTTGCCGTACTCCGACGTCCACGGTTTTTCAGCCGTGTTGCGCGGCGAGGTTTTGAACGACTCCGCGCGCTCCATCACCTCTTCCGGGCTGGAAGGCGGGACCATCCGGCCCGACGGCGCGGGATGAAGCCGCTTTACCACGTCTTCAATCAGCTTCTCGGCCTTGTCGCGGGTGAGGCAATCGTCCAGCCGCACCTCCAGCGTCTTGCGCAACTCGCCCAGCGATGCGTTGATATCCGGCTCGTTGCCGGACGGTTTTTCCGTCTGTGTTTCCATTTGTTTTCCTCCATCGGTTTTAGATTCGCTCAAGGTTTTGAGCGCCTTGCTTACCGCCTCCGCCAATGCGTCGGGGTCTGCGTGTAAAGTTGCAGGCAAATTTGACCCGGAAGTTGCAGTGAATTTTGACCCTCCCGAACCCAAAAGTTACCCTGTCTGGGAAAATGCTAATTTCGGACAGGAGGGAGGGGATGATGAGCGTCAAACA